>NZ_JBNGGE010000030.1:0-99969 GCF_049975785.1 Streptomyces sp. WG7 | reverse complement strand
GGGGGAGGGGGGTGGGGGGGGCGGGTGGGGGGGTGTGCGGCTGGCTCTGGCCGTCCTGGTGTTGTGACGGTGTTCGGGTCTGGCCCCCTGGGGGGGGGGGGGGGGGGGGCGCGGGGGCCGGCCGCGGTGCTGCGGGGTCGGATGGGCACCGCGGCCGGACGTTTTCCCGGGCGGGCGTCAGCCCTTGGTCCCGCCGGCGGTCAGGCCGGTCACCAGGTTCTTCTGCACGAGGTAGAAGAACGCGGAGACGGGTATCGCGACGAGTACGGCGGTGGCGGCCATCAGGTGGCGCTGCGCGTCGTGCTCGCTGACGAAGCTCTGCAGACCGACCGCGAAGGTGTACTTCGTGTCGCTCAGCATGAACGTCGAGGCGAAGGCGACCTCGCCGAATGCGGTGATGAAGCTGTAGAAGCCGGCGACCGCGAGGCCCGGCCGGGCGAGCGGCAGGATCAGCCGGAAGAAGGTGCCGAAGGGGGTCAGCCCGTCGACGCGCCCGGCCTCGTCGATCTCGAACGGGATGGTGTCGAAGTAGCCCTTGAGCAGCCACGCGCAGTACGGCACCGCGGTCGAGCAGTAGACGAGGATCAGGCCGAGGTAGCTGTCGACGAGCTGGAGCTCGGACAGGATCTGGTACATCGGCACGATCAGCACGGCGATGGGGAACATCTGGGTGACCAGCAGCACCCACATCAGCTTCTTGTAGCCGGGGAAGCGCATCCGCGAGACCGCGTAGCCGGTGGTGGCGGCGACCATGACGCCGATGACCGTGGTGCCCAGCGACACGATCAGCGAGCTCTTCAGCCAGTCGAAGAACTGCGTGTGCTGGAGCACGTACGCGTAGTTGTCGAAGGTCATCTTCGACCAGATGCGCTCGGGGTGCAGGTAGTCGTTCTTGTCCGGGCCCAGCGACAGGTAGACCAGCCAGGCGACCGGGAAGAGCGCGATGAGGCTCGCGACGGTCAGGATGCCGTGGGAGGCGAGGGACGCGGCCCGGCTGCGTTCGCCGCGGCCACGCCCCGGGCGCGGCGGCTCGGGGGACGCGGTGACCTGCTCCGCCGGAGCCTTGGTGTGCGCGGTGGTTGTACTCATGGCGGCTCCTGCCTCAGTTCGCGAGCTGCTGCTCATTGCGGTTCAGCCAGCGGCGGTAGAAGGAGGTGAAGACGATCAGGATGGCCAGCAGCAGGATGCCGTAGGCCGCGGACTGCGCGAAGTCACGGGGCTGCTGTCCGAAGCCGAGTTGGTACGCCCAGGTGACGAGGATCTGGGCCTCGGGGGCGGTGTTGCCGAACAGCAGGAAGATCACGGCGAACTGGTTGAAGGTCCAGATGACGCCGAGCAGGACGACGGTGGAGCTGACGGACCTGAGGCCGGGCAGGGTGACGTAGCGGAACCGCTGCCAGGCGTTCGCGCCGTCCATCTCGGCGGCCTCGTACAGGCTGTTGTCGATGGACTGCAGGCCGCCGAGGAGGGAGACCATCATGAACGGCACACCGCACCAGGTGTTGACCATGATCGCGGCGAAGCGCTGCCAGAAGGTGTCCTCGAGCCACGCGGGCGTCGGCAGGTGCAGCCAGTCCAGGCCGGAGTTGATGATGCCCTGGTCGGCGAGCATGAAGCGCCAGCCGAAGACGGTGACGAAGGTGGGCACGGCCCACGGCAGGACCAGGATCAGCCGGTAGAAGGTGCGGCCGCGCAGCTTCTGGTTGAGCAGCAGGGCGAGGCCGAGGCCGATGAAGAAGTGCAGTCCGACGCAGACCGCCGTCCACACGATGGTCCAGATGAAGTGCGACCAGAAACGGTCGTACGCGGTGGGGCCCCACAGGATGTCGGCGTAGTTGTCCAGGCCGACGAACTTGTAGGTGGCCTCGATCTCGTTGACGCCGATCGTGCGGCCCGTGTTGAGGCTGTTGGCGTCGGTGAGGGTGAGGTAGAGGCCGTACCCGAGCGGGTACAGCACGAGGACGCCGATCACGACGGCCACCGGCGCGATCATGGCGTAGGCGTACCAGTGCTTCTGGTAGCCGTCTTTCAGACGCCGGCCAAGGCCGGGCCGCGGGGTGCGGTCACCGCGGCGCTTGCCGGTCGCGCGGTCGATGGCGACTGTCATGGTTCGACACCTTCGGGAGCATCGGGACGAGCGGGACGATCAGGGGGTACGGCGCCGGGGGCTGCGGCGCGCAGGCCGGTGGCCGCCGGGTCCCCTCCCCCCCACGGCGGGGGACCCGGCGGCCGCGCGGACCTACTTGCTGAAGTCCGGCACCAGCTTGGCGATGGCGGTCTCCGCGTCGCCCAGGCCCTCGTCCAGGGACTTCTTGCCGCCGGCGATCTGCGGCAGCTCGTCGTCGAGCGGGGTCAGCAGGGAGCTGTACTCCGGCAGCGCCGGGCGCGGCTGGGCGGAGGGCAGGACCGTCTGGTAGCCGGCGATGCCCGGGTCGGCCTTGACCTTGTCGGTGTAGGCGTCGTCGCGCGTCGGCAGCGTGGAGTTCTTCAGGGCGACGGTCTCCTGCGACTTCGCGGAGGTCATGAAGTTCACGAACTTCAGCGACGCCTCCTGGTGCGCCTTGTCCGAGCCGGCGTACACCGAGAGGTTGTGGCCGCCGGTCGGGGCGCCCGCCTTGCCGGTGGAGCCGGCCGGGACGGTGGCGATGCCGAGGTTGTTCCTGTCCTTGAAGGCGGTGCCCTTGTAGAAGTTGGTGATCTCCCACGGACCCTGGATGATCGAGGCGACCTTGCCGCTGACGAACGCCTCCTGGATGTGGGCGTAGGCGTCGGCGGTGGTGTCGGCCTTGTGCAGGCCCTTGCCCTCGAACAGGCTCAGCCAGGTGCCGTAGGCCTTCTTCGCCTCGGGTGACCTGACGGTGATCTTCTTGGCCTCGACGTCGACCGTGTCGGTGCCCTCGCCGTACAGGAACGGCTGCGCGTAGTAGCCGGCCGTGGAGGCCCAGTAGCCGTCGACGCCGGTCTTGTCCTTGATGGTGGCGGCGGCCTTCTTCAGGTCGTCCCAGGTCTTGGGGGCCTCGACGCCGGCCTTCGCGAACAGTTCCTTGTTGTAGACGAAGGCGAGGGTGTCGGTGACCAGCGGGACGCCGTAGGTCTTGCCCTCGTACTTGGCCTGCTCGATCAGCTTGGGCTGGAACTTGTCCTGCTCGGCGAGGGCCTCGGTGCCGTCCAGCGGCAGGAAGAAGCCCTTCTTGGCGAAGGCGGCGGTCCAGCCGACGTCCGTGCGCAGCACGTCCGGGGCGCCCGAGGCACCGGCGGCGGTGTCGAACTTGTTCTGCGCCTGGTCGAAGGGGACGTTGACGTACTTGACCTTGATGTCCTTGTTGGCGGCCTCGAACTCCTTGACCAGGGCCTTGTAGGTCGGCGCCTCGTTGGTCGCGTTCGAGGTGTCCCAGTACGTGATGGTGACCGGTCCGCCCGACCCGCTGTCGTCGCCGTCCCCGCCGCACGCCGTCGCCGTGAGGGCGAGGGACGCCACCAGAGCGGTGGCCGCTATGCCACGCCGCATGAGTTCTCCTTGAGGGTGAAAGCCCGAGTGGTGCAGGGTGCGGGCCCGTCCGCCGCTCCTGCCGACTGCCGACCGCGCCTTTGCCGCCGTCGGGCGACGTGAACGTAACAGCGCCGCAAGCTCGACGGAAAGGTCTTGCAGCAAAAAAGTGCAAGAAGTCTCTGAAGTTATCCGGGCGTGACCTCCCGGCGACCGTCGTGAGACGCTTGATTGCGGGGATCGAGCGGTATCGGGCCGGTTGTGCAAGACTCTGCAAGCTCTTGCCGTCACTTTTCCTGAGGGAGCGCGATGACGCAGCAGCCCGCGCCGGGCCGTCCGACGGGCCGTCCAGCAGGCCGCCCAACAGGCCGCCCACGACGCCCGATCGGTGTGCAAGGCAGCGGCCGACAGGTACAGTCCACCCCTGTGACCACACGGCTTGCCGACATCGCCGCCCAGGCGGGGGTGAGCGAAGCGACCGTCAGCCGCGTTCTCAACGGCAAGCCGGGCGTCGCCGCCACCACCCGCCAGTCCGTACTCGCCGCTCTCGACGTGCTGGGTTACGAGCGCCCCGTGCGGCTGCGGCAGCGCAGCGAGGGCCTGGTGGGCCTGATCACCCCGGAGCTGGAGAACCCGATATTCCCGGCGCTGGCCCAGGTCATCGGCCAGGCGCTGACCCGCCAGGGCTACACACCGGTCCTCGCCACCCAGACCCCGGGCGGCTCCACCGAGGACGAGCTGACGGAGATGCTGGTCGACCGGGGGGTCGCCGGGATCATCTACGTCTCCGGTCTGCACGCCGACACCACCGCCGACATGCAGCGCTACGAGCGGCTGCGCGCACAGGGCGTGCCCTTCGTCCTCGTCGACGGTTTCTCGTCGAAGGTGCAGGCGCCGTTCATCTCCCCCGACGACCGCGCCGCGATGAACCTCGCGGTCACGCATCTCGTCTCGCTGGGGCACACCCGCATCGGGCTGGCCCTCGGCCCGAAGCGGTTCGTGCCGGTGCAGCGCAAGATCGAGGGTTTCGTCCGCACCGTCCAGGACCAACTGGGCATGGACGCCGAGGCCGTGGAGAAGGAGCTCGTCCAGCACTCCCTCTACACCCTGGAGGGCGGCCAGGCGGCGGCCGCCGCGCTCATGGAGCGGAGCTGCACCGCGGTGGTCTGCGCCAGCGACATGATGGCGCTGGGCGCGATACGGGCGGCCCGGCAGCGGGGCCTGGAGGTGCCCAGGGACTTCTCGGTCGTCGGCTTCGACGACTCGCCGCTGATCGCCTTCACGGACCCGCCGCTGACGACCGTCCGCAAGCCGGTCCCGGCGATGGGACAGGCGGCGGTGCGCACGTTGCTGGAGGAGATCGGCGGGACGCCCGCGCCGCACAGTGAGTTCGTGTTCATGCCGGAGCTGGTCGTGCGCGGCTCGACGGCGTCGGCGCCCGGAGAGCGCCACCGGCCCTGAGTCCTCCCGTGGTTTGGCCGGATGCGACCCCGGTCCGCCGGGGGGATGATCGGGGGGAGAAGGCTTTTCTGGCAGACTTCATGCCTATGGGTGACACGACCGTGAGGACCACGGAACGCCAGGAAGAGGCCGTTCCGCACCCCGTCACGGAGGAGACGGGGCGGGATCTCCTGCGCCGGCTCCGCGCGCCGCGCCGGCCCCGCCTGTGGTTCGAGATCCTGCTGATCGCGGTCAGTTACTGGACGTACTCCCTCGTCCGCAACGCGGTACCGGAGCAGCGGACACAGGCGCTGCACAACGCGGACTGGATCTGGCGGGTCGAGCAGCAACTCGGCGTCGCCGTCGAGCAGTCGGTCAACCACGCGGTGAACTCGGTGACTTGGCTCATCATCGGCATGAACTACTACTACGCCACGCTGCACTTCGTGGTGACCCTGGGCGTGCTGGTGTGGCTGTACCGCAGCCATCCCGGCCGCTACGCGGCGACCCGGCTCGTGCTCTTCGCGACGACGGGCGTCGCCCTGGTCGGTTACTACCTGTATCCGCTCGCCCCGCCCCGCCTGATGAACGGCGAGCACTTCATCGACACCGTGATGGTCCACGAGACGTGGGGGTCGATGGCGTCCGGCGACCTGAAGAACATGTCGAACCAGTACGCGGCGATGCCGTCGATGCACATCGGGTGGTCGGTGTGGTGCGGGCTGACGATCTTCGCGCTGGCCTCGGTTCCGTGGGTGCGGGTGCTGGGGCTGGTGTATCCGGTGCTCACCCTGGTGGTGATCGTCGCCACCGCCAACCACTTCTGGCTGGACGCGGTGGGCGGGGTGCTGTGCCTGGGGTTCGGGTACGCGGTGGCGGCCGCCTGGTACGGGCGCCTGCCGCACGCGCTGCCGCGGACGGTGGTGGCGCGGCGAGGCGCGGTGCCTTCGCCCACACGGGCGTAGGACCGACCTCCACCGCCCCGCCCTCTACCGCCCTTCACCCTTTCTGACGGGCCGGTTCCTTAGGCGTTCCCGGGGGCGCGGGTGACCTCCCAGGCCGCCTCGATCATCCGGAAGATCTCGTCCACCGCGGCTTCCGGATCGGCCGCCTCACGGGCGAGCGAATAGGCGTCGATCGCGAACCTCGCGATCGCCCGGCAGGCCGTCGTGGTCTGCGACAGGCCGGGATCGGCGGCGAGGGCCGCCGCCAGCGACTCCGCGTGGCGCAGCCTCATCGACTCCTGGTACTTCCGCAGGGCGGGTGATCCGTCGATCATGCGCCGGATCGGCGCGGCGCCGTCCGCCGTGCAGTGCCGCACCAGCGCCAGGACCTCGCGGCGCAGTGCGGGGACGAGCGACTCGTGCGGCGCACGGCCGGTGACCGCCTGCGTGAGGCGTCGCTCGAAGTCCTGGTCCTGCTCGAACACCAGGGCCTCTTTCGAGCCGAAGTGGGAGAAGAGCGTGGTGACGGCCACGTCGGCCTCGGCGGCCACGTCCCGGATGCCCACCGCGTCATAGCCGCGTTCCAGGAAGAGCCGCAGGGCGGTGTCGGCGATCTTCTGGCGGGTCGCGGCCTTCTTGCGCTCACGGCGTCCGGACTGCACGGTCATGCGCCTGACACTACCAAATACAAAACCGCAACCGTTCCTAAAACCTAACCGTTAGTGTTACGGTCGCCGGCATGAGAAAAGTGAGCTTCGCCGAGTTCGGCGGTCCGGACGTTCTGCAACTCATCGACGCCGAGGAGCCCCACGCGGGCCCCGGCCGGATACGCATCGCCGTGCGGGCGGCGGGCGTGAACCCCGTCGACTGGAGGGTCCGGGAGGGCCAGGTCCTGGGCGCCCATCCGATCCGGTTGCCCGCCGGAGTCGGGCTGGACGCCGCGGGGGTGGTGGACGAGATCGGTGAGGGCGTCGAAGGGATCGAGGTGGGCGACCACGTCTTCGGCGAAGGTTCGAGCACCTACGCCGAGTTCGCCGTGCTGGGGGCCTGGGCCCGGATGCCCGAGGGGCTGACGTTCGACGAGGCGGCCGGGTACCCCTCCGTCGTGGAGACCGCGCTGCGCGTCATCCGCGAGGTCGGTGTGCAGCCCGGGCAGACGCTGCTGGTCAGCGGTGCGTCGGGGGGAGTCGGGTCGGCGGTGCTGCAGATCGCCCGCGACCGCGGCATCACGGTGATCGGCACGGCCGGGGCCGCGAACCAGGACTACCTGCGGAGCCTGGGCGCCCTCCCCACGACGTACGGGGAGGGCTGGGTCGAGCGGGTGCGGCGGCTCGGCCGGGTCGACGCGGCTCTCGATCTGGCCGGCTCGGGTGTGATCCGCGAGCTCGTCGAGCTGACCGGGGATCCCCGGAGGGTGGTGTCCATCGCCGATCTCGATGCGCCGGAGTCCGGTGTCCGGTTCTCCGGAGTGGCCGGGAGCGTGCCCGACGCGCTCGCCGAGGCCGTCGGCCTCATCTCACGGGGACGGCTGCACATCCCGGTCGAGAAGTCGTACCCGCTCGCCGAGGCCGCGGCGGCGCACATCGACAGCCAGGCCGGTCACACGCGCGGGCGCCGGGTCATCGTCGTCTGAGCCGCTTTCCCGCGCGGCGGCACGGCCCGGCGAGGGGCCCTGGACCCTGGATCACCAGGGTTCAGGCGTAGAACAGGTCCTCCATCACCACTCTGGCCCGGCGGGCCGTGCGGCGGTACTCGTCGAGCATGTCGCCCGCGTGGCCGGGGCCGTGCCCGAGGTAGCGGCCCACCGCCGCCAGTTCGCGGGGGTCGCTCGGGAACGTGTCCCCGGCCCGTCCGCGCACCAGCATCACCGCGTTGCGGACGCGCGTCGCCAGTACCCACGCCTCGTCGAGCGTCCCGGCGTTCTCCGCCGAGACGAGGCCGGCGTCGCACGCGGCGGCCAGGGCCCGGCGCGTCCGGGTGGTCCGCAGCCCCGCCTCGGTGTGGCCGTGCCGCAGCTGGAACAGCTGTACGGTCCACTCGACGTCGGACAGTCCGCCCGGCCCCAGTTTGGCGTGCAGCTTGGGGTCCGCGCCGCGTGGCAGCCGCTCGGACTCCATCCGGGCCTTGAGCCGCCGGATCTCCCGTACGGCGTCCTCCCCGAGCCCGTCCGCCGGGTACCGCAGCGGATCGACCAGCTCGGTGAACCGCCGCCCGAGATCCGCGTCGCCGGCGACGAACTCGGCCCGCAGCAGCGCGTGCCGCTCCCACACCAGCGACCAGCGCCGGTAGTAGGTCTCGTACGACTTCAGGGTCCGCACCAGCGGCCCGGACTTGCCCTCGGGCCGCAGACCGGCGTCGATGAGCAGGGGCGGGTCGGCGCTCGGCACCTGGAGCAGGCGGCGCATCTCGGAGACGACCTTGTTCGCCGCGTCCGCCGCCTCCCGCTCGTCGACCCCGTCCCGCGGCTCGTGCACGAACAGCACGTCCGCGTCCGAGCCGTAGCCCAGCTCGTGCCCGCCGAACCGGCCCATGCCGATGATCGCGAACCGGGTCGGCAGGGTGTCGCCCCAGCCCTCCCGCACGACCGCCCGGAGCGTCCCGGCCAGTGTCGCCGCCGTCAGGTCGGAGACGGCGGCGCCGACCCGGTCCACCAGGGCTCCCTGGTCGGCTTCGACGGGCTGCGCGTCGGTGCCGTAGGAGCCGACGATGTCCGCGGCGGCCGTACGGAACAGTTCCCGGCGCCGGACCCCGCGCACCGCCGTGACCGCCTGTACCGCGCCGTCCGCGCGGCGGACCGCGGCGAGTGCCTCCTGCTCCAGCTGGAGCCGCCCGCGCGGCGCCAGCCCGCCGGCGTTGCCGTCCCCGAGCAGTGCGACGGCCTCGGGCGCCCGCATCAGCAGGTCGGGGGCGAGCCGCCCGGCGGAGAGCACGCGGGCGAGGTTCTCGGCCGCCGCTCCCTCGTCCCGCAGCAGCCGCAGGTACCAGGGCGTCGTGCCGAGCGCGTCGGAGACCTTGCGGAAGTTGAGCAGGCCGGTGTCCGGGTCGGCGGAGTCGGCGAACCAGCCGAGGAGCACGGGCAGCAGGGTCCGCTGGATGGCCGCCTTGCGGGTGACGCCGGACGCCAGCGCCTCCAGGTGCCGGAGCGCGGCGGCCGGGTCGGCGTATCCGAGGGCGACCATGCGTTCCCGGGCCGCCTCCGCGCTGAGCCGGGCCTCGCCCGGCGCCAGCTGGGCGACGGCGTCGAGCAGCGGCCGGTAGAACAGCTTCTCGTGCAGCCGGCGTACGACGGAGGCGTGCCGCTTCCACGCGCGCAGCAGCCCGGTGACCGGGTCGTTGCGCAGGCCCAGCGAGCGGCCGAGGCGCCGCAGGTCGGGCTCGTCCTCGGGCACCAGGTGGGTGCGCCGCAGCCGGTGGAGCTGGATGCGGTGCTCCATGGAGCGCAGGAAGCGGTACGCCTCGTCGAGCTGGGCGGCGTCGGCCCGGCCGACGTACCCGCCCGCGGCCAGTGCCTCCAGCGCGTCCAGCGTCGTGCCGCTGTGCAGGGAGGTGTCGGACCGCCCGTGCACCAGCTGGAGCAGCTGCACGGCGAACTCGACGTCCCTGAGCCCGCCGGGCCCCAGTTTCAGCTGCCGGTCGACCTCGGCGACGGGGATGGTCTCCACCACCCGGCGGCGCATCTTCTGCACGTCCGGGACGAAGTTCTCGCGGTCGGCGGCCTGCCACACCAGGGGCTGGAGGGCGGCGACGTACTCGGCGCCGAGGCCGGGGTCGCCGGCCACCGGGCGGGCCTTGAGCAGCGCCTGGAACTCCCAGGTCTTGGCCCAGCGCTGGTAGTAGGCGAGGTGGCTGCTGAGGGTGCGCACCAGCGGGCCGTTGCGTCCCTCCGGACGGAGGTTGGCGTCGACGGGCCAGATGGAGCCCTCGACGGTCGTCTCGGAGCAGATCCGCATCAGGTGCGAGGCGAGTGCGGTCGCGGCCCGCAGCGCCTTGGTCTCGTCGACGTCGGGGACGCCCTCCGCCGCCTCGCCGACGAAGATGACGTCGACGTCGGAGACGTAGTTCAGCTCGTGTCCGCCGCACTTGCCCATCGCGATCACCGCGAGCCGGCACAGCGCCGCGTCCTCGGGCGCGGCGGCCTCGGCGAGGGCGAGGGCGGCACGCAGGGTGGCGGTGGCGAGGTCGGCCAGCTCGGCGGCGGTCTCGGCGACGTCGATGGTGCCGCACACGTCGCGGGCGGCGATGGACAGCAGGCAGCGCCGGTAGGCGACGCGCAGGGAGACGGGGTCGGTGGCCCCGGCGAGGCCGCGTTCGAAGTCCTCCACGCCGCGGTGCAGGTCACGGGGTTCGTAGGTGACGAGGGCCTGCCAGTCACCGGCGTGCCGCGCGAGGTGGTCGGCGAGCGCCTCGGAGGCCCCGAGCACACCGAGGAGACGGTCGCGCAGCGGCTTGGCCGCTATCAGGGTGTCCAGCAGCTCCCGGCGGGCGGTGGGGTCCGGCTGCGCCTCCAGGAGCCGGACCAGGCCGTGCAGGGCGAGGTCCGGGTCGGCGGTGGCGCCGAGCGCCTCCAGCAGGACCGGGTCGTCGCGGACCGGGGCCAGCTCCACGCCGTCCAGCAGCCGCTCGGCGGCCGAGGGATCGGTGAAGCCGTGCCGCAGCAGCCGCGTGAAGGTACTGCTCCTGCGCCCCGGCGCCGTCATCCCGGCCTCCTGTCGGACTGGCGTTTCGTCGAACCCACGGACCCACGGACCCACGGCTCCACGGCTCCACGGACTGTCGGACCCTCGAACCGTGGGATCAAGGTCGTACGCCTGAGCGTAACCGGGAAGGCGTGCGCGGGCGCCGGGGCGTACCGGTCTCGGTCTCCGGTGACCGTTCCGGTAGACCGCTCCACAGTCGTACGATATCTTGTACAAGCCGCGAAGGGAGGCACCGGTATGTCCATTACCGCGAGTGAGGCCCGTCAGAACCTGTTCCCTCTGATAGAGCAGGTCAACGAAGACCATGCCCCGGTACACATCACCTCCCGCAAGGGGAACGCCGTACTCATGTCCGAAGAGGACTTCACGGCCTGGACGGAGACGGTGCATCTCCTGCGTTCCCCCAGGAACGCCCGCCGCCTGCTCGACTCCATCGCCGAGGCCGAATCCGGCGGTGCGCGGCGGCGTGAACTGATCGATCCGGACACGGAGCGCCCGTGAAGATCACTTTCACGTCGCACGGCTGGGAGGACTACGTCCACTGGGCCGAGAGCGACCGGAAGGTGACCAAGCGGATCAACAAACTGATCACCGACATCACACGTGACCCGTTCAAGGGCATCGGCAAGCCTGAGCCGCTGAAGGGCGACCTGTCGGGCTACTGGTCACGGCGCATCGACGACACGCATCGCCTGGTGTACAAGCCGGTCGACGGCCAGCTGGTCATCGTCCAGGCGCGATACCACTACTGACAGCGAAGACCGACAAGACAACCGGCAACCGGCAACCGGCAACCGGCGCTGACACTGACACTGACAACTGAAACCGACATCGTGCTCGGCAAGGACACCGAAGGAGCCAGGCCATGGACTTCACCCTCGAAGTGATCCCGCTGCCCGTGACCGACATCGACCGCGCCCGGGACTTCTACCGGGACAAGGTCGGCTTCCACGTCGACATCGACCAGGAGGTCATGCCGGGGATGCGCATCGTCCAGCTGACGCCGCCGGGCTCGGGCTGCTCGATCGCCCTCGGCGACGCCATCTGGGACATGGCGCAGGGGCAGACCGCGCCGGCCCCCGGCACGTACCAGGGCCTGCAGCTGTGCGTCGCCGACATCAAGGCGGCCCACGCCGAGCTGGTGGGGCGCGGCCTGGACGTCTCCGAGCCGGTGCAGTACTCCCCGGACGACGGCGCCACGTTCATGTACTTCAAGGACCCCGACGGCAACGGCTGGGCGGTCCAGGAGTACCGGCGCCGGGAAACGGAGCCGCTGCACCAGCTGCTGGCGGACCTCAAGCGGCAGCGCTAGGGGCCCGGTCGACGGGCGGGCCCCCGGTCAGGTGGCCGTCTTCCTGGGCCACGGCAGGTGGTAGAGGCCGAGCGGCGCCGGGGGCGGCAGGGGGGCCGCCGCCGGGCCGGCGGAGTCCGCCCGGAAGGAGTGCAGCAGGAGGGCCACGAGCCGGCGGGACGCCGCGAGGGCGGCTTCCGTCGACCGGGCGCTGATGCCGTTGTTGGCCATGAACACGAGCGTGAGGTCACTCCGGTCGAAGTCGGCGCGCAGCCGCCCGGCCTCCTTCGCCCGCCGGGCCAGCACCGCGAAGCCCTCCTCGGCGCGCACCCGGGTCTCCTCGAACTCCGACGCGTCCGGGAACCGGGTGAGGAACGCCGCGGCGAAACCCCGGTCCAGGACGTTCAGCGCGCACACCTTCTCGACGACCCCGCAGAAGCCCGCCCAGGGATCGGGGTCGGCGAGCGCCTCGTCGATGGTGCCCGTGCAGACCGTGAGCTGGTCGGCGAAGACCGTCGTGACGAGCGACTCGCGGGTGGGGAAACGCCGGTAGAGCGTGGCGACCCCGACGCCGGCGCGGCGGGCCACGGCGGCCATCGGCACGTCCAGGCCCCGGGCGGCGAACAGGCCGCGGGCGGCCTCCAGGATGCGGTCGCGGTTGTGGCTCGCGTCCGCGCGCAGTCCGGGCGGCATCCGAGAAGAAGCAGCGGCCATGTCTCTCACATTAGCCGAAGTGGACGACCCCGTCCGGTTACGGGCCTAGCGTTCGGGACATGAGTGAGATGCGCGCGGCGCTGTACGACGGGTACGGCCCCCCTGAGGTCCTGTACGAGGGCACCGTGCCCAGGCCGGTCGCCGCACCGGGCGAGATCCTGGTGCGGGTCCTCGCCGCCAGTGTCAACGGCGGTGAACTGGCCGGACGGGCGGGGAAGGTCAGGCTGGTGACCGGACTGACGGGACGGGGCTTCCCCAAGCGGACCGGCATGGACTTCGTGGGCGAGGTCGTGACCCCGGGGCCGCCCGGGTCCGGGGTCGCGGCGGGCGACCGGGTGTGGGGGTTGCTGCCCCGCCACCGTATGTTCGGCAGCGCCGCGGAGTTCGTGGCCGTACCTCCGGAGCGGGTGGCCCTCGCCCCCTCCGCCCTCGATCCGGTCCAGGCCGTGTCCCTGCCCGCCGGGGGCACGACGGCCATCACCGCCCTGCGGGACAAGGCCCGCCTCCGGGTGGGTGAGCGGCTCCTGGTCCGCGGGGCCGCCGGAGGGGTCGGCAGCGTCGCCGTCCAGCTCGGCCGGGCCTACGGGGCCCACGTCACGGCTCTGGCGGGGGCCCGGAACCTCGGCTTCGTCCGTGACCTCGGCGCCGACGAGGCCTTCGACTACGCCACCACCGGTGCGGCCGGTCTCGGCCGGTTCGACGTCGTCCTCGACGCGGTCGGCACCGGACTGCGCGCCTACCGCCGGCTGCTGGCCCCCGGGGGCCGCATGGTGGCGATCGCCTTCGACCTGGCGCACCCGGCCGCGTCGATCGCCTACCTGCTGGCGTCGACGGCGTTCGGCTCGCGCCGCGTACGGTTCTTCAGCGGCAACCCCACTCGCGCCCTGCTCACCGAACTGACGGCCCTGGCGGAGAGCGGCGCCCTGCGTCCCGTGGTGGACACGGTGCGCCCGCTGGCCGACATCGCCGCCGCCCACCGGGCGCTGGAGCAGGGGGGCGTACGCGGCAAGCACGTCCTCCGCGTCGGCTGAGCCGCGACCGGGCAGGCCGGCGTGCGTACCGCCGACCGCCTCGCACCCGCGGCCTCACACCCGCGGCCTCACGCCCGCGGCTTCGCGCCCCGCTCCGCCAGCAGGTCCGTCATCAGCCGGATCTCCGACTCCTGCGACTCCACCATGCCCTGGGCCAGCCGCTTCTCCACGCCGACGGTGCACCGGTCGGCGCACCCCTCGGCCATGTGGACGCCGCCCTTGTGGTGCTCGGTCATGAGCTGGAGGTAGTAGACCTCCGCCTGCCTGCCGTCGAGCGTCGCCAGCTTCTCCATCTCGGCGTCGGTGGCCATCCCCGGCATCAGCGAGCCCTCGCCGGCGGAGGGCGCGTCGCCCATGCCCATCCAGGTCATCGGCGGGTCGGACGACACCTTCGGCAGCCCCCACAGGTCGAGCCAGCCGATCATCATGCCGCGCTGGTTGGCCTGCGTCTGCGCGATGTCGTAGGCGAGCCGCCGCACCTCCTCGTCCTTCGTGCGGTCGCGCACGATGTACGACATCTCCACGGCCTGCTGGTGGTGCACCGCCATGTCCCGCGCGAAGCCGGCGTCCGCCGAGTCGGCGGACGGGACGCGGCCCGCGCCGTCGTCCCCGGCGACGGCGTAGGTGATGCCGCCGGCCAGGACGAGGACCGCCGCGGCGGCCCCCGCGATCCAGCCGGCCTGTTTCGGTGTCACTCGGACAGTCCGTTCGTGCAGGCGGCGCCCGGCTCGGGGGTCTGCTCGCCCTGGACGAACTTCTCGAAGAACTTGTCCACGTTCGGGTCGTCGGCGCCCGTCACCGTGCGCTGGTGGCCCCAGGCGGTGAGCATGATCGGGTCCTTCTGCTTGTCGTCCGGGCTCATCAGCGAGTACGGCGTCTTCTTCACCTTCGCCGCCAGCTTGTCCACCTCGGCCTTCGGCGCCTTGTCGGTGTACGTCACCCAGACGGCGCCGTGCTCCAGTGAGTGCACGGCGTTCTCGTTCTTCAGCGGCTTGGTGTAGACGTCGCCGTCGCAGTTCATCCAGACCTGGTCGTGGTCACCGCCGACCGGAGGCTCGGCCGGGTAGGACACCGCTTCGGTGACGTGGTTGCGGCCGAGCGTCCCCTTCCAGGTCTGCACCCCGTCCTCGCCGGCGACGAACTCGCCGGAGGTCTTGCCGTCGGACGCCGTGTCGGAGGAGGAGTCGTCGGACTGCGACCGGACGAGGACGACCCCGCCGACGACGAGACCGGCGACGACCACCGCGCTGACCGCGATGGTGAGGATCCGGTTCCGGCGGTCGCGGGCCTCCTCGGCGCGCCGCATCTCGGCTATGCGTGCCTGTCTCGCCGTGTTGCTGGTCTTCTTCGCGGAACCCATGAGGTGTGCCCTTTCGGGAAAAGGGGGGCGGTGGAGTCCGCTGATCGTAATGGCGATGGAGGGATGAATCGTAGGGAGATCACAGGATCCGTCGCCGGGGGGAGCCCAGGAATGGCCCGATCGAACAGGTGGCCTCTACCCTGCGGGGAGGGCCGGTGGGCCGATCGAGGCCCGCAACGCGTACGAAACCGTGCTGTGGTGTGATGCTCGGGTGCGGGGCCGCCTTCCGCCGTACCGGATACAGGCGGCCTGACCAGCGAGGATGGGGAAGCGGAAGATGGACAAGCAGCAGGAGTTCGTGATCCGGACGCTGGAGGAGCGCGACATCCGGTTCGTACGCCTGTGGTTCACGGACGTACTGGGCTTCCTCAAGTCCGTCGCCGTGGCCCCGGCCGAGCTGGAGCAGGCCTTCGACGAGGGCATCGGCTTCGACGGCTCCGCGATCGAGGGCTTCGCCCGGGTCTACGAGTCCGACATGATCGCCAAGCCGGACCCGTCGACGTTCCAGGTCCTGCCCTGGCGCGCGGAGGCCCCGGGCACGGCCCGCATGTTCTGCGACATCCTCATGCCGGACGGCTCCCCGTCCTTCGCCGACCCGCGCTACGTCCTCAAGCGCGCCCTGGCCCGCACCTCCGACCTGGGCTTCACCTTCTACACCCACCCGGAGATCGAGTTCTTCCTGCTGAAGGACAAGCCGGTCGACGGCTCGGTGCCGACCCCGGCGGACAACTCCGGCTACTTCGACCACACCCCGCAGAACATCGGCATGGACTTCCGCCGCCAGGCCATCACCATGCTGGAGTCGATGGGCATCTCGGTGGAGTTCTCCCACCACGAGGGCGCCCCCGGCCAGCAGGAGATCGACCTGCGTTACGCGGACGCGCTCTCCACGGCCGACAACATCATGACGTTCCGCCTGGTCATGAAGCAGGTCGCGCTGGAGCAGGGCCTGCAGGCCACCTTCATGCCGAAGCCGTTCTCGGAGTACCCGGGCTCGGGCATGCACACCCACCTCTCCCTCTTCGAGGGCGACCGCAACGCGTTCTACGAGTCGGGCGCCGAGTACCAGCTCTCCAAGGTCGGCCGTTCCTTCATCGCGGGCCTACTGCGGCACGCGGCGGAGATCTCCGCCGTCACCAACCAGTGGGTGAACTCGTACAAGCGCATCTGGGGCGGTTCCGAGCGCACGGCCGGCGCGGGCGGCGAGGCCCCCTCCTACATCTGCTGGGGCCACAACAACCGCTCGGCCCTGGTCCGCGTCCCCATGTACAAGCCCGGCAAGACCGGCTCGGCCCGCGTCGAGGTCCGCTCCATCGACTCCGGCGCCAACCCGTACCTGACCTACGCCGTCCTGCTGGCCGCCGGCCTGAAGGGCATCGAGGAGGGCTACGAACTCCCGCCGGGCGCCGAGGACGACGTCTGGGCCCTCTCCGACTCGGAGCGCCGCGCGCTGGGCATCGAGCCCCTCCCCCAGAACCTCGGCGAGGCCCTCGCCCTGATGGAACGCAGCGACCTGGTCGCCGAGACCCTCGGCGAGCACGTCTTCGACTTCTTCCTCCGCAACAAGCGGCAGGAGTGGGAGGAGTACCGGTCCCAGGTGACGGCGTTCGAGCTGCGGAAGTCGCTGCCGGTGCTGTAGGGACAGGCCGGTCGGATGGCCTCCTCCCCATGTGAATGGGGAGGCTGGCTGGGCTTTCGGCGGCAGTGCCCGGCGCGAGTGGCGCGGTTCTGTCTCCTTGTTCCCATTCGGCTGTGTTCGCTCGTTATTCCAGGTGGAATTGCACGAGAGATGAGTGATCGTTTTCGTGGTAGAGTTTCGGTGAATTCGCAGAACGCCGCGAAAAAAGGGGAATGGTGTGAACACCGAGAAGGTCACGGCTCGACGTCTTACGGCCGAAGAGCTTACGGGATTGAGTCCTCAGGACGAAATCTTCGTCTCGGCGGAGATGGACGGCCTTCCTCTCGACTGCTACGCCCCGGCCTCCCTGACGGAGCCGGGTAAGAATTTCGAGGGGGGCTCCTTCACCGCGAGGACGATATTCGGTCAGGAAATCCGCGTTCTCCCGGACAATGCCGAGGAGCCCGGGGTCTGGGTTGCCGACAAGACTGGGGAAGAGATCGAGGTTCTCCAGAATGCCGGCGTACTCCTGAACCTCGCCCTCTTCGTTCCCAACGGGAGCAAGGAATCCCTGGAGTCGCTCTACTCCGCGGCCCGGGACGCCTTCGGCGCGGGAATCGTCCAGCGCTGGAGCGAGCAGGTCATCACGGTGCCGGACGTCAAGGTCGACCTGTTCGAGGAGCCGGCCCGGGCGCGGAAGAACGCGAGCGGCCAGATCCGCGACCGCCGCGCCCTGGACATCTATCCGACCCGAGTGCGGTTCATGGAGCCCAGCGACGGCTGGAAGTTCATCGTCGAACCGCACAAAGAGGTCATCGACGAGACTCCGACCATCTGACCTGATGGCACTGACCTGACGGCACTGACCTGACGGCACTGACCTGAAGGCACTGACCTGATGGCACCTTGACCTCAGCACTTCGCGAGAGCCCGCCGGCCTGCCGGCGGGCTCTTCCGCTGGGCCGGCCGCGGCCGTCCGGCCTTCCGGCACAGCTCCGAGCGGCTGCTCGACCCCGGTCGAACCCCCTCCGTCGTGTCACACCCCCTTGTGCCGGAGTCCGACCCGAAACGTCCCTCGGACCCACACACCGTTCATCACACGGCCGCATGGAACGCGGGGGAAAGAGGCGAACCGGGTCCACCATGCGCGTCCTGGGCCCGGAGGGCACCCACTACCGACGGGTATTGTGAAGGCGCGGGCCATTTCCATAACGGCATTCGCACACTGATGAATACGGCGACGCCGCGCGGGAGATCCCGACAGCGCGCGGCTGGTCGGAAGATCACCGGCGTGCTTGGATCAGTGCGCGGCACGCCGGTGAGCGGTTCCGGATCCCCACTCCGGATTCCAGGCGTGCTTCGCCGCTCTGAATTCGTGCATACGAAAGGAAAGACCTGCCATGAACCTCGTCCCCCAGGTCGAAACGGCTGAAATCTCCGACGCGGACCTGGACCAGGTGTCCGGCGGCCAGATCGGCATCGACGCCGGCGCGGCCGTCATCACGGTCGGTGGTACCGCCGGCGCGGGCCTCTACGCGGAGGCCGGCCCGCTCGCCGTCAACGGCGGTCTCGGCGCCTCGGTGACGCCCGGCGGTGCCGCGGAGGGCCACGCGCGCACCACCAGCTTCTGAGCCGCACTGCCGACACGCTGACATGCGCTGACATGCGCTGACAACAGTGAAACGTGGGCCCCGGATCTCCGTATCCGGGGCCCACTCACAGTTCGAGGACGCGCGGTTGCCGGGTGCAGCGATGGGCGTCCCGGTAGAAGACGGGCGGGCGACGTCGAGTGACTGGATACGGTTACTCCGTCACCCCCGCGTGGGGCACAGACCTCGTTCGATCGCGTCCGCCACCCGTCGTTCGGCCTCCTCCGCCTCCGACGGGAGCAGGCCGCGCAGGGGGCCGTCGATGAGGAGTACGGCCATGCCGTGGACGGTGGACCAGACGAAGTACTCGGCGTCTGGGCGGTGTTCGGGGGGCAGGTCGCCCGAGGCGGCCAGGTCGTCCAGGGCCTCGGACAGGAGGCGGTAGGCGGTCCGGCCGTCGGCTCCGGCCGCTTCCTCCGTGTCGGTTTCGGCCATGCCCGTCGTCGCGAACGCGGCGCGGAACAGGCCGGGTTCGGCCTGGGCGAAGGAGAGGTAGCCGCGGGTCAGGGCGCGCAGGCGCGCGCGGGGCGGGGAAGGGGCCTTCGCCAGCTGCCGTTCCATCGTGCGGGCCAGCTCCGCCAGGCCCGCCTGTGAGACCGCGCTCAGCAGCGCGCGGCGGTCGGCGAAGTGGCGGTAGGCCGCGTTCGGTGCGACGCCCACCCGCCTGGTCGCCTCACGCAGGACCACCGCGTCCGGGCCGCCCTCGCGGGCGAGTCCGACGCCCGCCACCATGAGCGCGTGGCGCAGGTTTCCGTGCCGGTAGGTCTCCCGTGGGGCCATGGTGCGCTCCTTTCTCCGCGGATCTTCCGCTCTCCCGCGATGTGGACGGCGTACACATCGCGGGCTAGTCTACGACGCATCCCGCACCCGGCTTCCGGGTTCGCGCGGGCACGAAATGTGGACGCCGTCCACATAGGTGCGGTCGAGGGGGATCGGCATGAGTGACGACGCGGTACGTCTCGAGGCGCTGACCAAGCGGTACGGCTCGGGGAGGACGGAGGTGACCGTCCTCGGCCCGGTGGACGTGGGCTTCCCGCGAGGCACCTTCACCGCCGTGATGGGACCCTCGGGGTCGGGCAAATCGACGTTGTTGCAGTGCGCCGCCGGCCTGGACGGGCCCAGTTCCGGGCGCGTCGTCCTGGCCGGCACCGACCTGTCCTCGCTGAGCGAGACGGAGCGGACCCGCTTCCGCAGGACCGCGACGGGGTTCGTCTTCCAGGCGTACAACCTGCTGCCCTCGCTGACCGCCGGGCAGAACGTGGCGCTGCCCCTGCGGCTGGCCGGGCGGCGCCCGGCTCGCGGCGAGGTGCGGCGGGCGTTGGAGCAGGTGGGACTCGCGGACCGGGCCGGCAGCCGTCCGCATCACCTTTCGGGGGGCCAGCAGCAGCGGGTGGCCGTCGCCCGCGCGCTGGTGTCCCGGCCGGCCGTCCTCTTCGCCGACGAGCCGACCGGGGCTCTCGATCTCACCACGGGGCGCGAACTCCTGCGCGTCCTGCGGGACCTGGTGCACTCCCCCGGCGGGCGGGAGCCGGGAACGGTGGTGATGGTGACCCACGATCCCCAGGTCGCCGCCTTCGCCGACCGCGTGGTCTTCCTCTCCGACGGACGCCTCGCGGGAGAGCTGCATTCGCCCACCCCGGAGGCGGTCGCCGAGCGGATGACGGCGCTGGGCCGGCCCGCGGCCGAAGCGGCGGGTGCGCGATGCTGAGGGTGGCGCTGGGCACGCTGCGTACCCGGTGGGTGTCGTTCCTGGGAACGGTGGTCGCCCTCGTTCTCGCGGTGGCGCAGCTGACCGCTCTGGGCGTGGTGCTGCTGGCCGTGGCCGAGCCGCCGGAGCGTCCTCCGCACCGGTTCGCCGACGCACCGGCCGTCGTACTGCCCGTCGACCCGCGGTGGGACTCCGCGCAGCACGATCTCGGCGTACGGTCGCCGGCCCAGGCCAGAGGCCTGTCGCGGCCGTTGCTGCGGGCGGTGGCCGCGACCGGGGCCACGGTCGTGGACCGGGCGTTCTACGCGCAGCTCGCGGACGGTCCGGAGAAACAGGTCGGACACCCTTGGCCGGTGGCCGAGTTCGGCGGGTACGTGCTGCGTGACGGGCGGGCCCCCCGTACGGGAGACGAGATCGTCGTCGCGGCGGGGCGGGCGCGCGCCGGCGAGACGGTGACCGTGCTGACGGCCGCCGCCGGCCCGGGGCGCTACACCGTCGTCGGCACCGTGGCGCCGGTCGGCTGGGAGGACGCCGTCTTCTTCACCGCGGCCGAGGCGGCACGGCTGTCACCCCGGATCGACGCCCTGGTCGCGCTGGGACCGGTGGAGCGGGTGCGCACGGTGGTCCGCGAGGAGTCCGAGGCCGAGGTGCTCACCGGTGCCGGCCTGCACCGCGCCGACGCGGACGCCGCGAACGACCGGGAGGCCCTGGACAACACCCTCACCCTGCTGCCGGTGATGGCCGCGGTGGCCGGTACCACCGCGGTGTTCGTGGTGGCCTCCACCTTCGCCTTCGCCGTGGTGCAGCGGCGCCGGGAGATCGCCCTGCTGCGCACCGTGGGCGCCACCGGACGGCAGGTGCGCCGCATGGTCCGCGCGGAGGCACTGCTGGTGGGGTGCCTCGCCTCGGCGCTGGGCGGGGTCCTGGGTCTGTTCGGCACCCGGCCGCTGACCGGGCTGCTGATCACGATGGACATCGCGCCGCCCTGGTTCGCGGTGGAACTCTCCGCGCGCTGGAGCGTACTCGCGCCGCTCGGGGCCGCCTTCCTGACCGGCCTGCTCGTGGCCTTCTGCGGTGCGGTGGCCGCCGCGCGCCGGGCCTCGCGGGTACGGCCGGTGGAGGCGCTGCGGGAAGGCACGGTGGACAACGCCGCGGTGACACCCGGCCGCGTCGTCCTGGGCGTCGCGGGGCTGGCCTGCGGGGCCGGTGTCGCCTGCTGGATCGGGCTGGTCGCGCCGCGGACCGTCCTGTCCCCCACCGCGTACGTCGTCTCGCTGCTGATACCCGTCCTCGCGACCGCCGCGCTGGCGCCGTCGGCCGTGGGCCCCGTCGTCCGGGTGCTGATGTGGCCGCTGCGGCGGCTGCCGGGTCCCGCGGCCCTGGTGGTGCGGCAGAGCGCGCTCACGTCCCGCCGGCGTACGGCGGCCACCGCCGCGCCGGTGCTGCTGACGGTCGGGCTCGCGCTGTCGCTCCTCACGGCCACGGACTCGCTGGGAGCCGCCCGGGACGAGGGGTTCCGCGCGGGAGTGGGCGCGCCGTACGCCGTGGTCCCGGACGGCACGGCCGGTTTCAGCCCGAGCGTGGCGGAGCGGGTCGCCCGGGTGGAAGGAGTGCGCGTCGCGGCACCCGTGCTGACCACCGTCTACTTCCCGGACGGGGACGGGCGGTGGGAGGAGAACGACGGGCTCGCGGTGGCCCCCGACGCGCTGCGCCGGTCGACCCGCCTGAAGGTCGTGCACGGGTCCCTGGACGACCTGGACGAGCGAAGCATGGCCGTGGCCGACCGGTGGCGGATGAAGGTCGGTGACCGGGTGCGTACGACGCTCGCGGACGGCCGCGAGGTCTCCCTGCGAGTGGCCGCCACCTATGCGGCGCTGCCCGGTGAGGACGTGGCGTACCTGCCGGAACGCTTCGCCGGGACGGGCCTGTTCGCCCGCGACGGCCTGGTCCGCCGGGCCTCCCTCTCCCTGGCCCCGGGCACGGACCGTACGGCCGCCCTCGCACGGGTACGGGCGGTGCTCGCGGGCAGTGGGGCTCGGCTGACCACCCGGGAGGGGCTGGTCGCCGCCGAGGCCGCGCAGGCGCGCCGGCTCACCGAGACCCGGCAGCGGTCCACCGCCGTGATCGTCGTCCTGTTCTGCTTCGTTGCCATCCTGAACACCCTGCTGATGGCGACCGCGGACCGGCGTCGCGACCTGGCCGTCCTCGGCGTGACCGGGGCCACCCCACGGCAGATCCTGCACTTCTTCGTCGCCGAGGCACTCCTGGTCACGGCGGTCGGGGTGACCCTGGCGCTCCTCGCCGGCGGGATCAACCTCCTCGGCCTGGGGGCCGCCCTGCACCAGCTCTTCGGCACGGCACCGATCACCGTGCCGTGGGCGGCGGTGGGGTCCGTCACGGCCGTCTCGGCTCTCCTGGCCGTGGTCGGCACCGTACTGCCGGTGGCTGCCGCCCTGCGCCGTCGCGTACGGCACGACAGCGATGCCTGAGCCGTCACCCGCGCCTGCCCGCATCGGGGACGGACGGGGCCGGGTCGGGCCGGGCATCCGCCCGGACGGAGTACCGGGGCGAGCCGGGGCGGGGCGGGGCGAGCCGGGGCGATCCCCGAGCCCCGGGCCCCGGGCCCCGGGCCCCGAGCAGGACGGAGCCCCGGGCCTCCGGCCGGGCGGGCCGGACAAGGGCTCGGGGCTCGGGGCTCGGGCTCGGGACTCGGGCTCGGGGCTCCCGTCGTATGCGTCAGGAGCTCGGGGCTCCTCCGTCGTACCCGCTAGGTGGAGCCGGGACCCCGCTGCCGGGCCTCGTCCTTGAGGTGCCGGCCGGAGTCCCGCGCCTGACCGGCGACCTCGCCGCCGCGGTCGCGGGCCTCGTCCTGCGTGGTGCGGGCGGCCTGCGCCGCGCTGTCCTTCACCTCGGCGGCCGCGCTCTGCGTCACCTCCTTGGCGCCTTCCTTCAGGTGCTGCGCGGACTCGGCGGCGGCCTGCTTCACCGGCTCCAGGGCCTCGCCGCCGCGCTCCATCAACTCGGCGGCCTTCTCCTGCTCGGTCCGGGAGGCGGGCAGCAGCGAGGACGCCAGCAGGCCGACGCCGAAGGCGACCAGGCCGGCGGCCAGCGGGTTGCCCCGGGTCTGGCGGCGGGCCATCTCGGGCGCCTGCTGTGCGGCTTCTCCCGCCTGGCCGGCCGCGCCGCGCGCCGCCTCGGCCGCCCGCCCGGTGCCTTCCTGGACCGAACCCGCCGCGGAGTGCGCGGTGTCCGAGACCGAACCCGCCGCGGAGTGCGCGGTGTCCGAGACCGAACCGGCGGCGGAGTGCGCGGTGCCGGTGACGCTGTGGACGGTGTGCGACGCCGTGCCCATGACCCGGTCGCGCACGCCCGATACCGCGCCGCGCATCCTGGCCCGGCGGCGGCGGACCGCCCGCCGGGGACTGGTCCGCTCGGCGAGCTGGTCCACGTCCGTGGAGAGCTGGCCGCGCGTGGCCTCGATCTCGGCCCTCATCTGGTCGGGTGACGTGCCCATTCCGCGTTCTCCTTCATGGTCTCGACGGTTCGCTCGGGCTTCGGGGAGACCGTGCGCATCCCCGTGCGGCCCTTCATGTACAGCACGGCCGCGACGACGGCCCACACCGCGGTCACGATCAGGGCCGCCCATCCCCCGTCCATGACGTTGGCCAGGCCCAGCACGGCGGCCAGCGAGAGGAACAGGAGGACCATGTAGCCGGCGAAACCGGCTCCGCCGAACATTCCGGCGGCCTTGCCCGCCCTCGTTCCCTCCTCCTTGATCTCGGCCTTGGCCAGCTCGATCTCCTGCCGGAAGAGGGTCTGCAGGTCCGCGGTCACGCGGGACATGAGCTGCCCGACGGACCTGTCGTCGACGTGCGGTTCGGTGGGGCGGGCGGGTCGGGGCGCGGGTCGGACGGTGGCCATCTCACACCCCCGGGTGCGCACGTCCCGGCGCGCCGCCCGGCGGTATACCGGTGGCGGGTGGGACCGGTGCGCTGGCGGGGGCCACCCGCGGCGGGGCACCCGGCGCGGGGCCGGGCGGCAGCGGCGCGGTGTCCGGGGCGGCGGCCAGGCCGTCGCGGCCCGCCGAACCGGTGGCCGGCCCCTGTCCGGAGCCGTCCGACCGGGCGGCGCTGCCCGCCTTCGCCAGGCGCCCGACGGCCAGTCCGGCCAGCAGCGCGCCACCGAGGAAGGCCCCGGGACGCCGGCGGGCGAAGCCCTGGAGGTCGGACACGAGGCCTTCGGCCCCCTGCCTCTCCAGGTAGCCGGCCGCACGGTGACCCCGGTCGGCCGCCTGCGTCGCCAGGCCGCGGACCGCGGACTCCTTGTGGGCGTTCTCGGCGAGGTCGGCGAGGTCGTCCGCCCACTGCCGCAGCGTGCCGGCCGCGCGCCTGGTCTGGCCGTTGGCCTCGGTCATCGCACGGCCGCGCAGGTCCTGGATGGCCGTACCGGCCTGCTGCCGGGCCTCGTCGGCCACGTGCCTGGCCTGTTCCGCCGCGGTTCCGGCGACCTGGCCCGCGGCCTGTCCGGCCTGCCCGGCCGTCGCGGCGGCCTCTGTTCTGACCTTGTCCCCGGTTTTGCTCCTGGGGCCGGTCTGTACGGACTCACTCATCGGCGACTTCCCCTCGTCGGATGTCCTGTGTGAGGTCCCGTGTCCGTCTCCCGGACGACCCGGCGTGTGCCGGAGGGCGCACACCGGGCGTCACACGTGACCGTCCGTCTCACGACGAGTGGCTATTTGTCGGCCTTTGACACACTTTCCGCCCCAGCAATCTCCCGCTCCTCGCGCTCCTGCCCTCCCCCACCGGGCGGGCCCCCGCGGCGATCGGCGGACCCGGGCCGGTCGCGCGGAGAAAACCGCAGGTCGCCATCGCCGGGAGGGCCCGGCCCGGGCCCTCCCGGCACCTGTCCCTGGGAGACGGGCGCCGGACGTTACCGGCAGACCGTTTCCGCGGGCTCCGGCACATGGCCCGCGACCACGCGTTCCCGCCCGGCGACCGGAGCGGAAGCGGCACGGCGGCGGTCCACCGCGTAGGCCGCGCCCGCGACCGCCACACCGAGCACCGCCAGCGCCGCCCCCGCCGTCGCCGGGGAGGTGGCGCCGAAGCCCGCCGCGAGGGCGAGGCCGCCGATCCAGGCACCGCCGGCGTTGGCGAGGTTGAAGGCGGCCTGGTTGGCGGAGGAGGCCAGCGAGGGGGCCGCGGACGCCTTCTCCATGACCATCAGCTGGAGCGGGGAGCCGGTGAGGAAGGCGGCCATGCCCAGGAGGGCCACCGCGACGGCCGCGGTGACCTCCGTGCGCATCAGGAGCGGGAAGAGGGCGAGGACCAGGACCAGCGAGGCGAGGCCGCCGAAGAGGGTGCCCCGCAGGGAGTGGTCGGCCAGCCGGCCGCCCAGCAGGTTGCCCGCGGTGGCGCCGACGCCGAACAGCGCCAGCAGCAGCGTCACACTGGCCTCGGCGAACCCGGCGGCGTCCGTGAGCATCGGGGTGATGTAGCTGTACGCGGAGAACAGCGCGCCGAAGCCCGCGACCGTCGTGCCGAGCGCCAGCCAGACGGGGAGGGAGCGCAGGGCGGCCAGTTCGCCGCGCAGGCCGGTGGTGGGTGCGGGGGCGTTCTCGCGGGGGATCAGCGCGACGAGTGCCGCTATCGCCGCGACGCCGATCGCGCTCACGCCGAGGAAGGTGGCCCGCCAGCCCAGCTGCTGGCCCATGGCCGTGGCCGCGGGCACGCCGACGATGTTGGCGACCGTGAGGCCGAGGAACATCAGGGAGACGGAGCGGGCCTTGCGTTCCGGCGCCACCATCCCGGTGGCGACCACCGCGCCGACGCCGAAGAAGGCACCGTGCGGCAGACCGCTGACGAAACGGGCGGCCAGGAGGGAGCCCTCCCCGGGCGCGACCGCGGAGAGCGCGTTGCCGGCCACGAAGAGGACCATGAGGGCGATGAGGACCGTACGGCGCGACATCCGGGCGGTCGCCGCCGCGAGCAGCGGGGCGCCGATGACGACGCCGAGCGCGTAGGCCGAGACCAGGTGGCCGGCGCTGGGGATCGAGATGTTCAGGTCTTCCGCGACGTCGGGCAGCAGGCCCATCATCACGAACTCGGTCGTACCGATGCCGAAGGCGCCCACGGCAAGGGCGAGCAGGGCCAGGGGCATGAGGGGTCTCGCCTTTCGAGAGCGGGGGTGTCCGTACGGGATGGGCGTCTGTCTGGACGCCCCATCCGGACGTCGTTATGTTCCCGTACGGAACAAAGCCTCTCAGGGCGAGTATTCCACCGGCGAATCTCAGGAAGCCGTTGTGTCGACCTTCACACGGGCGGCGATCGGAAGGTGGTCGCTGCCGGTCTCGGGGAGGGTCCAGCTGGTCACCGGGTCGACGCCGGTGACCAGGATCTGGTCGATGCGGGCCATCGGGAACGACGCGGGCCAGCTGAAGCCGAAGCCGTTGCCCACGGCACCCTGCGGGGAGCGCATCTGGGAGGTGATCGCGGTGAGCGCGCGGTCGTTCATGGTGCCGTTGAGGTCGCCGAGCAGGATCTTGCGGGGCAGCTTCTCGTGGGAGATGGCCTCGCCGAGGGCCTCGGCGCTCTTGTCCCGCTGCCGGGCGGTGAACCCGGCCTCCAGTTTCACCCGTACGGAGGGCAGGTGGGCGACGTACACCGCGACCGGGCCGGACGGGGTGGCGACGGTGGCGCGCATCGCGCGCTTCCAGCCCAGCCGGATGTCGACGGCCTTCACGTCGCTCACCGGGTACTTGCTCCACAGCCCGACGGTGCCGACGACCGCGTGGTGCCGGTACTTCGGCTCCAGCGCCCGCTCGTACGTCGGCACGGCGGACGCCTTCAGCTCCTCCAGGGCCAGCACGTCCGCGTCGGCCGCGGCCACGGCGCGGGCGGTGCCGGCGGGATCGGCGTTGTCGGCGTTGACGTTGTGCGTGGCCACCGTGAGGTCACCGCCGGCGCCGGTCTTGTCGAAGAGCAGGCCGCCGAAGAGGTTGAGCCACACGCTCACCGGAAGCACCAGCGCGATCAGCGCCGTCGCCGACTTGCGGACGACGGCGATCACCAGCAGGACCGGGACCAGCAGGCCGAACCACGGCAGGAAGGTCTCCGTGAGGCTGCCGAGGTTGCCGATGGCGTTGGGGATGCGTGAGTGGGCCGCCATGACGCCGGCCAGGAGCAGGGCCACCGCGGCGGTGACCAGGCCCCGGCGCCAGATCCGCCGGTCGCCGCGCCAGCCGGTGACCAGCCGGTCGAACAGACGCCGAATCCGGGTATCCCGGCGCTCGGGACCCGAGTCGCCGTTGTCCGTCTCCGTCATGTACGCCTGCTGCGCCATACCGTTGCCTCACTGACTGCCGTGCACACCGTCGCCCCCCGTGACTCAGCACCCTAGGGGATGATCGGTTCCGATCCTGCCGTCCCATGACGGCCGTACGGGCACGAGGACGCACGAGGCGGAGTCCGGAGTTCCGGTGACCGTCGACACGGTCGGCCCTGTGACACAACGGGCACATTTCACCCCCTCCCTCCCCTTTCCCTCCCTCCCCTTTCCCCGCGCGAATTCCCCCTCGCGCTAATTTCCCCGCGCGTCCTTCCCGGCGCGCGACGTTCCCCGTGCGCGGCCTTCCCCCCGCACGCGACATCCCCCCTCGCGCGCCCCGCGACGGGGGCCCCTAGCCGCCGGGGCTCACGAGGTGCCACCATGGAAGGGATCCGGGGACGCCGTCAGGGCGCCTCGAGATGACATGAAGGAGCCGTTGCCATGACGCAGCTCTCGGCTGCCCAGACGCCTCAGCGCAAGCCCGCCGACGGGAACAAGGCGCTGTACGGAGGCAAGAGCAACCGTCGTATCACCGTCCGGGACATCACCGCCGCCAAGGAGCGCGGCGAGAAGTGGCCCATGCTCACCGCGTACGACGCGATGACCGCGTCCGTCTTCGACGAGGCCGGCATACCGGTCATGCTCGTCGGCGACTCCGCGGGCAACTGCCACCTCGGCTACGACACCACCGTGCCCGTCACGCTGGACGAGATGACGATGCTCTCGGCCGCCGTCGTACGCGGCACCAGCCGCGCCCTGATCGTCGCGGACCTGCCCTTCGGTTCCTACCAGGAGGGCCCGGTGCAGGCGCTGCGCTCGGCGACCCGGCTGGTGAAGGAGGCCGGTGCCGGGGCGGTCAAGCTGGAGGGCGGGGAGCGCTCGCACCGGCAGATCGAACTGCTGGTGGAGTCCGGCATCCCCGTGATGGCGCACATCGGCCTCACCCCGCAGTCCGTCAACGCCATGGGCTACCGGGTGCAGGGCCGGGGCGAGGAGGCGGCCCAGCAGCTGCTGCGCGACGCCAAGGCCGTGCAGGACGCGGGTGCCTTCGCGGTCGTCCTGGAGCTGGTGCCGGCCGAGCTGGCCGCGGAGGTGACGCGGACGCTGCACATCCCGACGGTCGGCATCGGGGCCGGACCCGGCACCGACGCCCAGGTGCTGGTGTGGACCGACATGCTCGGGCTGACCGGCGGCCGGGTGCCGAAGTTCGTCAAGCAGTACGCCGACCTGCGCAAGGTCATGGGCGACGCGGCGAAGGCGTACGCCGAGGACGTCGTCGGCGGAGCGTTCCCGCAGGACGAGCACTCCGTCCACTGAGCCATCGCGGCACCGAACACCGGCCCCGGGGGATAGCGATACCCCGGGGCCGGTGTCGGCCGGATGTCGGTGGTTTGTCGGCGGGGGCTGACAACGTCGTCGGCATGAAGCGAATCGACGACAACCCCCCGGCCGCGGGCAGCGCGGTCACCGTGCGGGGGCTGGTCAAGCACTACGGCGAGACCAAGGCGCTGGACGGTGTCGACCTGGATGTGCGCGAGGGCACCGTGATGGGTGTGCTCGGGCCGAACGGCGCCGGCAAGACCACCCTCGTCCGCATCCTGTCCACCCTGATCACCCCCGACGCCGGCCGGGCGCACGTCGCCGGCTACGACGTCGTACGGCAGCCGCGGCAGCTGCGGCGGGTGATAGGGCTCACCGGGCAGTACGCGTCCGTGGACGAGAAGCTCCCCGGCTGGGAGAACCTCTACCTGATCGGCCGGCTGCTCGACCTGTCCCGCAAGGACGCGCGCGCCCGGGCCGACGAGCTGCTGGAGCGGTTCTCGCTCACCGAGGCGGGCAAGCGGCCCGCGGCCACCTACTCGGGCGGCATGCGGCGCCGCCTCGACCTCGCCGCCTCCATGATCGGGCACCCGGCGGTGCTGTACCTGGACGAGCCCACGACCGGTCTGGACCCGCGCACCCGCAACGAAGTGTGGGACGAGGTCAAGCGCATGGTCGGCGACGGCGTCACCGTGCTGCTCACCACCCAGTACATGGAGGAGGCCGAGCAGCTCGCCTCCGAGCTGACCGTCGTGGACCGCGGCAAGGTCATCGCGAACGGCGGCATCGAGGAGCTGAAGGCCAAGGTCGGCGGCCGCACCCTGCGCATCCGCCCGGCCGACCCGCTCCAGCTGCGCCCGCTCGCCTCCTACCTGGACGAGCTGGGCATCACCGGGCTCGCCAGCTCCACCGTGGACACGGAGCGCGGCGCCGCCCTGGTGCCGATCCTCAGCGACGAGCAACTGACCGCCGTGGTCGGCGCGGTCACCGCGCGCGGCATCACGATCGCCTCCATCACCACCGAACTGCCCAGCCTGGACGAGGTCTTCCTGTCCCTCACCGGCCACCGCGCCAGTGCCCCGCAGGACACCGCGCCCGCCGACGCCCGCGAGGAGGTCGCCGTATGAGCGCCACCACCACCGCCCCCACAGCTCCCGCCTCCCCGGTTCCCGTGCGGCCGGCCGGCGACGCCCGGATCTCGGTGCGCGGGCATCTGCGGCACACCAGCGCCCTGGTCCGCCGCAACCTGCTGTGGATCCGGCAGGACCCGGAGTCGATGTTCGACGCCATCCTGTTCCCGATCGTCTTCACGCTCCTGTTCGTGTACGTCTTCGGCGGCTCCATCGGGCAGTCGCTGGGCGGCGGACAGGAGGCGTACGTGCAGTACGTCGTCCCCGGCCTGATGGCCATGATGGGCATGACCATGGCCCAGGGAGTCGGCACCGGCTTCAACCAGGACTTCAACTCCGGTGTCATGGACCGCTTCCGGTCGCTGCCGATCGGCCGCGGCTCGGTGCTGTTCGCCAAGATCGCCGTGGAGCTCCTGCGGATGCTGTTCGCGACCGCGGTGCTGATGGTCGTCGCCGTTCTCGTCGGCTTCGACATCACCAACTGGGCCGGGCTGCTGGCCTCGGTCGGTCTGTCCGCGGTGTTCGGCTCGGCCCTGATGTGGGTGTTCATCACCCTCGGCGTGATCATGAAGAACGCGCAGTCCGTGCAGGGGATGGGCTTCCTGGTGCTGATGCCGCTCCAGTTCGGCTCGTCGATCTTCGCGCCGACCGACTCGATGCCGGGCTGGCTGCAGTCGTTCACCGACTACAACCCGCTCTCCGCCCTCGCGGACACCGCGCGCGGGCTGATGGTGGGCGGCCCCGTCACGCACGACCTGTGGGTGACGCTGGGCTGGTCGGCGGCCCTGACGGCGGTGATGGCGCCGGTCGCCATCCACAAGTTCCGTACGAAGAGCTGAGTCGCGTTCGCCTCAGACGAGGGCGGTGGCCTCCTCCACGGAGAGACCGCCGCCCTCGGCGTACGCGGCCTCGTACGCCTCGGAGTCGAGCACCTCGCGGACCCGCTCGGCGGCCCGGTCACGCGCGTCCCGCTCCAGGCCCATCGGGACGTGGTCCGGCGGCAGCATCGCCTCGGCGGCGCCGATGCAGCGTGCGGCGTCCACGGCCCGGCGCCCGCCGTCCACGCGGGCCAGCGCCATCGCGGCGATGGTCAGGTAGCCGGAGCGCATGTGCGGGGCGATGGCCGCGGACAGCGGGTCCTCGGCCCGCTCCAACGACTCCCGGATCTTGGTCAGGCACTCCTCGTGCCGGTCCTCCAGCGTGGCGATCCACGCCTCGGCGGCGAGGATGAAGGCGTCGAAGACGATGAAGTGCGAGATGACGAAGTCCTTGCGCAGCAGCCGCAGCTGCATCCGCGCCTCGGCGGTCCGGCCGGTCATGCCGAGCCAGCCGGCGAGGAAGAGCCGGGCGGCCGGCATGGCGCCGCTGTGCCCGGCCACGTCGGCGCGGTCGACCACGGCGTACAGGATGCGCTCGCCCTCCTCGCCGTCGCCCGCCTCCAGCAGCACACTGCCGAGGCGGGCCTCCAGGACGTCCACCTGGGCGTGCGCGCCGAGCCGCTCGGCGTGCTGCGCGGCGGCCCGGTAGTCGGCGGCGGCGAGCCGGAACTCGCCCTTGCGCTCCCGGGCCTCGCCGCGGGCGGCGAGGGCCTCGGCGGTGCCCCAGGCGTCGCCGAGGCGGCGGTAGATCTCCAGCGCCTCGTCGGCGTCACTGGTGGCGTCGCCCGCCCACTCGGCGCGGTTGGCGAGGAAGTTGGCGCGCATCTGGAGGCTGCCGGCCAGCGCCCAGTCGTATCCCGGCGTCTCGCGGCAGGTGCGCACGGCGCCGTCCATGATCTCGCGCAGCCGCTCCATGTCGCCGGAGAGCACCACGGCGAAGAACCAGAGCAGGCCGGGAGGGAAGCAGGTCTGGGGCATGCCCGGTTCGTACGTCTCGGTGATGGCGCGCAGCTTCCGCTTGGCCGCCGGGCTCTGCCAGGCGTCCAGCTCGGTGTCCATGCAGGCGAGATGGGCCAGGTGGACGCCGCGGCGGGCCTCGGCGAGCACTTCGCCGGTCATCGGGGGCGGGGCGGCCGTGCACCGCTCCCACACCGGCTCGGCGCGGCGGACCGGCTCGGCGAACGGGTCCGGGCCGAGGGTCATGACCTCGCTGAACCAGTTCCGGGCCTCCACCCGCATGTCGCGCATCTGCCAGTACCAGCTCAGCGACAGGGCCAGGCTCAGCGCCTCCTGCTCGTCGCGCTCGGCGACGGCGTGGCGCAGGGCGGTGCGCAGGTTCTCGTACTCGCGCTCCAGCCGCTCGACGGCGGCGAGCTGCCGCGGGCCGCGCAGCAACGGGTCCGTGGTGCGGGCGAGTTCCCGGTAGTACGTCAGGTGCGCGCGCTCGGCGGCGGGTCGCCCTCCGGTCTCGTCGAGGCGTTCACCGGCGTACTCGGCGACGGTCTCCAGGAGCCGGTAGCGCATCCCGTCGCTCCCGGACGGCGCGGCCACGACGAGGGACTTGTCGACCAGGGAGCCGAGCGCGTCCAGGGTGGCGGGCCCGCACACGGCCTCGGCGGCGGCGAGGTCGCAGCCGCCCGCGAAGACGGACAGGCGCCCCAGCACGTCCCGTTCGTGCCCGTCGAGCAGGTCCCAGGACCAGTCGACGACCGCGCGCAGTGTCTGCTGGCGGGGCAGGACGGTGCGGCTGCCGGAGGTGAGCAGGCGGAAACGGTCGTCGAGGCGGTCGGCGATCTGGCGCGGGGTCAGCATCCGCAGCCGGGCGGCGGCCAGTTCGATGGCCAGCGGCAGGCCGTCGAGGCGGCGGCAGATCTCGGCGCAGGCGGCCGCGGTCTCCTCGTCGGCGTCGGTACGGAAGCCGGGGCGGGCGGCGGCGCCCCGGTCGGCGAGCAGCCGCAGCGCGGCCGGCTCGGGCAGCGGCTCCACCGGGCGCAGCAGCTCACCCGGTACGCCGAGGGGTTCCCGGCTGGTGGCGAGGACGGTCAGGTTCGGGCAGCGGGCGAGCAGTTCCTCGGCGAGGCGGGCGGCGGCGTCGACGACGTGCTCGCAGTTGTCCAGGACGATCAGCATGCGGCGCCGGCCGCAGTGCTCGACGAGGCGCTCGACGGCGGTGGCCTGCCGGTCGGTGGCGGCGACGGCCCGCATCTCCTCGGCGCCGGCGCCGTACAGCACGGTCTCGCGGGCGCCCAGCGCGGTCAGGACGGCCTCCGGTACGGCGTCGGGGTCGTCGACGGGCGCGAGTTCGGCCAGCCACACGCCGTCCCGCGCCGTCTCCCCGGCGCCCTCCGCGGCCTCCTGCGACAGCCGGGTCTTGCCCGCACCGCCGGGCCCGAGGAGGGTGACGAGCCGCGTGGTGGCCAGGTCGGAACGGAGGGCCTCCAGGTCGGCGGCCCGGCCGACGAACGAGGTCAGCCGGGCGCGGAGGTTGCCACGGGGGCGGGGCGCCGCGGCGGCGGCGACAGGGGGCTCGGGCGCTCCGGGGGCGGCGGGAGCCGGGGACGGCAGGGACGGCGGGGAGGACGCCGGGGACGCCGGGGACGCCGGGGACGCCGGGGATGCCGGGGACGCCGAAGGTATCCCGCCGGTCTCGTGTGTCGCGGGCGTCGCGGACATGGGGGGCATGGGGGGCATGGGGGGCATCGCGGCCACGGGGGTCGCGGCCACGGAGGGTTTCTCGGGCGCCCCGGGATTGAGCAGCGCCCCGTGCAGGGCCCGCAGTTCGGGCCCGGGATCGGTGCCGAGCCGGTCCGCGAGCAGCCGGCGTACGGCCTCGTAGGCGGCCAGCGCCTCGGCGGCGCGGCCGGTGTCGCGCAGGGCGCGCAGCCGAAGGGCCTGGAGAGGCTCGTCCAGGGGGTGCTCGTCGCACAGCGCGGTCAGCTCGGGCAGGGAGGGCTCGGCCTGTCCGAGGGCCAGGGCGGCGGTGTGGCGCGCGCGCAGGGTGTCCAGGCGCCGGGTCTCCCAGCGGGCCGCCTCGGCGGTGCGGTCGGGCAGGTCGGCGAGGGCCGGACCGCGCCACAGGGCGAGGGCGTCGTCGAGCGCTGCGGCCGCCTTGGCGGGGTCGCCGTCGGCGAGGGCGCGGGTGCCCTCGCCGGCCAGCCGGTCGAAGCGGTGGAGGTCGACGTCGTCGGGGGCGGCGGTGAGCCGGTAACCACCGTCGGCCGAGGCGACCGCGTCCGCGCCGAGCGCCCGGCGCAGCCGCCCGACCAGCGCCTGCAGGGCGCCCGGTGCGTCGGCGGGCGGGTCGCCGTCCCACACCTCCTCCACCAGCAGCCCCGCCGGCACGGCCCGGCCGGGCCTGAGCGCGAGCACGGTCAGCAGCGCGCGCAGCCGCGCCCCGCCTACCGGGACGAGGGTGCCGTCGGGGCGGAGTACCTGAGTGGTGCCGAGGATGCGATAGCGCACGGGGTCCATTGTCCCCGCTGCCGTCGAAGCCGGTCACGGGGTTTCGACGGTGCGGCGCGTGGAGCCGCGGGTACCGGCGGCGGGACCACCGGCTCCGGGCGCCGGCGGGACCACGTCCCGGAGCCTCCCGCCGTTGTTCCGGAACCTCCCGCCGCCCGCGAGACGTTTTCCCGGTGCGCCCGGTACGGTCGGGCAGTCCCGCCGGTCCCCCGGCCGGCCCCGCAGGCCCCATGTGTGTCCGACAGCCAGGGAGTCCCATGACCACCGCCACCTCCCGCCCCAGCGACCGGCGGATCAGTCCCGTGTTCCTCGGGATCGTCGCCGTCACCGCGGTCACGGGCTGGGCCACCTGGACCGGGTACGCCGAGCAGCCCGGCGTGGCGGTGTTCCTGTTCGTGACGGGCGCGTGGGTCGTGTCGCTGTGCCTGCACGAGTACGCGCACGCGCGCACCGCCCTGCACAGCGGGGACATCTCGGTCGGCGCGAAGGGCTACCTCACGCTGAACCCGGTGAAGTACACGCACGCCCTGCTGAGCATCGTGCTCCCGGTGCTGTTCGTGATCATGGGCGGGATCGGTCTGCCCGGCGGTGCGGTCTTCATCGAGCGCGGGCGCATCCGGGGACGTTGGCGGCACAGTCTGATCTCGGCCGCGGGTCCCCTGACCAACGTGCTCTTCGCGATCGTCTGCACGGCGCCGTTCTGGCTGGACGCGCTGGACGGCGTGCCGCGGGACTTCCGGATGGCGCTGGCCTTCCTGGCTCTGCTCCAGGTGACGGCCGCGATCCTGAACTTCCTGCCGGTGCCGGGCCTGGACGGCTACGGGGTGATCGAGCCCTGGCTGTCGTACAACGTGCGGCGGCAGGTGGAGCCGCTCGCGCCGTTCGGGCTGCTGATCGTGTTCGCGCTGCTGTGGATCCCGGCCCTCAACGGCGTGTTCTTCGACGCGATCGACGCGATCCTGCGCTCCCTCGGGATCGGCGAGATCGACACCTACTGCGGTTTCGAGCTGTACCGCTTCTGGCAGACGGACGAGCTGTGCACCGTCAGCCCGTGACGGACGAGGCGCGCCGGGCGTCGCGGCCCCGCTTCACGTAGTACCAGCACATGTTGGACGACACGCCGGACAGCAGCACCCACACGACGCCGATCACGACGCTGCCCTGCACGAAGGAGACGACGGCGGCGGCCACCGCGAGGACGCAGACGGCCAGGGCGTAGAGGGCGAGGCGGGGCATGGGGCGGGCTCCTGTCGGGGGACACGTGCGGGTACTGCGCCGGCGCGGCCGGCACCCACCAGTGTCCCCCATCGCCTCACACGTCGGTGACGCGGAGCCCGGCGTGCGCCTTGTAGCGGCGGTTGACGGAGATCAGGTTGGCGACGAGCGACTCGACCTGGTGGGCGTTGCGCAGCCGTCCGGCGAAGACGCCGCGCATGCCGGCGATGCGCCCGGCGAGGGCCTGCACGATCTCCACGTCGGCGCGCTCCTCGCCGAGCACCATGACGTCGGTGTCGATCTCGTCGATCTCCGGGTCCTGGAGGAGGACGGCGGACAGGTGGTGGAAGGCGGCGGCGACCCGGCTGTCCGGCAGCAGGGCGGCGGCCTGCTCGGCGGCGCTGCCCTCCTCGGGCTTGAGCGCGTAGGCGCCCTTCTTGTCGAAGCCGAGCGGGTTGACGCAGTCGACGACGAGCTTGCCGGACAGTTCCTCGCGCAGGGCTTCGAGGGTCTTGCCGTGGCCGTCCCAGGGCACGGCGACGATCACGACGTCGCTGCGGCGGGCGGTCTCGGCGTTGTCGGCGCCCTCGACGCCGTGCCCGATCTCCTCGGCGGCGGCCCGGGCGCGCTCGGCGGCGCGCGAGCCGACGATCACCTTCTGGCCGGCCTTGGCGAGGCGGTAGGCGAGGCCCTTGCCCTGGGGGCCGGTGCCGCCGAGTACGCCGACGACGAGCCCGGAGACGTCGGGCAGGTCCCAGGGGTCCTTGGCGGGGGCCTTCTGTGCAGCACTGTCGGTAGAGGTCATGGGGCCGACCCTACGTCCGTACCGGCCGCCGGACGGGTTCGGGTTCCACCCGGTGTCGGGCCGTTTCCGGTGCGTCCCCGGTGCGTCCCCGGTGCGCCCTCGGACCGTCTCCGGGGAGTCCCGGGCAGTCCTCCGGCCGTTCCCGGGCCGTTCCCGGGCCGTCCCCGGGTCGGGCGAATTCCGGGCGAATCCCGGGCCTGGCGGGCCGGGTTGCGGCAGGATGCGGGCCCATGGACGCCGTACGGGTCGCGCTGCTGCGGGACGTGCTCGCCGGAACCGAGTGGCTGGGGGCCACCCGGAGGTTCGCGGGGGCGCTGCGCGGGTCCGTGGTCCCGCACGGCGGCGGGCTGCTGCTGGTGGGCTCCGCCGGGTACGAGCCCTGGCACCTGGCGGCGCACCTGGTGGACGAGGCCGCCTGGTCGGGGACGCCGGAGCTGGCCCCCACGCTCGTACGGCACGACGCGCGCCCGTCGGACCCGGCGCACCTCGCGGTGGGTCTCGGGCGGCTGGCGGCGGCCCGGCGCGGGGAGACGCTGCTCGTGGTGACGCCCGACGATCCGGGCGCCCCGCTGCTGGAACGGGTGCACGACGCCCGCCGGGCCGGCGCGACGGTGCTGGCGCTCGGCACCGGCGAGCGGGAGCTGACGGCCCTGGCGCACGAGACGCTGGCCGTGCCGGACGGCGCCGAGCTGGACCTGGACACGGTGCAGCACCTGGTCAGTGCGGCGGCCGGCGAGAACGCGGTGCCGCCGCCCCGGGGCCGCCGCCGCTTCCGGGACCGCCTCTCCCGCCTGGCCGACCACCTGACGGCCCCGCCTCCGTCCCGCTGGTGACCGGACGTCCGGGCAACGGCTGTCAGTCCTGTCAGCTCTGTCAGCCCTGTCAGCCCTCGTCCGCGCGCCCCTCGGCGGAGGCGTCGTGCCACCTGGGGTCGTTCTCCCACTCCAGGTTGCGCTCGCGGGCGGTCTGCATCGCCTGCTCGGCCTCCGTGCGGGACGCGTACGGCCCGAAACGGTCCTTGCCCGGGCAGTCCGGCCCCTCCTCGACCTTCCGGTGCTCCAGGCAGTAGTACCACTCGCCCGGTTTTCCGACCGTGCGCTTCTTGAACAAGGCCATGACCGGCTCCTTTCACCCACCTGCCGGGGACATGCTCTCGCAGGCCCGCTGGTTAGACTCGCTGACATGTCTGGCCAGTCGCTGCTCGTACCAGGGGAGCTTTCTCCCACCCGTTCCGTACCCGGAAACATCCGCCGGCCCGAGTACGTGGGCAAACCCGCGCCGACGCCCTACACCGGACCGGAGGTGCAGACGCCCGAGACGATCGAGGCCATGCGCGTGGCCGGCCGGATCGCGGCGCGGGCGATGGAGGAGGCCGCGAAGATCATCGCGCCCGGCGTGACGACGGACGAGCTGGACCGGGTGGCGCACGCGTACATGTGCGACCACGGCGCCTACCCCTCGACGCTCGGCTACCGCGGTTTCCCCAAGTCCCTGTGCAGCTCGGTCAACGAGGTCATCTGCCACGGCATCCCCGACTCCACGGTGCTGCGCGACGGTGACATCGTCAACCTCGACGTGACGGCGTACATCGGCGGTGTGCACGGCGACAACAACGCGACCTACCTCGTCGGCGACGTCGACGAGGAGAGCCGACTGCTGGTCGAGCGCACCCGCGAGGCGCTGGCCCGCGCGATCAAGGCGGTCAAGCCGGGCCGGCAGATCAACATCATCGGCCGGGTCATCGAGTCGTACGCGAAGCGGTTCGGGTACGGGGTGGTGCGGGACTTCACCGGCCACGGGATCAACTCGTCGTTCCACTCGGGGCTCATCGTCCCGCACTACGACAGCCCGCACGCGACGACCGTCATCCAGCCCGGGATGACGTTCACCATCGAGCCGATGCTCACGCTCGGGACGCACGAGTACGACATGTGGGACGACGGCTGGACGGTCGTCACGAAGGACCGCAAGCGGACGGCGCAGTTCGAGCACACGCTGGTGGTGACGGACTCGGGAGCCGAGATCCTCACCCTTCCGTAGCCCCACCGCGTCTCTTCCCCGGGCCCGCTCTCCTCGGAGGGCGGGCCTTCGCGCGTCCGGGTACGCTTTTACCGACAGGGCGTCGGAAAAGTATTGACTTAGGTAAGCCTAACCATAGAAAATCGGCCTCATGGACTCCTTCTCGACCCTCATCCGCACGGCCTCCCACGAGCAGCACGTGGAGGCGGAGACCTCCACCTTCATGAGCGACCTGCTCGGCGGCCGGCTCGGCGTCGACGCGTACGCGCGCTACACCGAGCAGCTGTGGTTCGTCTACGAGGCACTGGAGGGCGGCGCCGGGCGGCTGGCCTCGGACCCGGTGGCCGGGCCGTTCGTCCGGCCGGAGCTGATGAGGCTGGCCTCGCTGGAGCGGGACCTGGCCCACCTGCGCGGCCCGCGGTGGCGCACGGGGCTGACCGCCCTGCCCGCGACCGAGGAGTACGCGGCCCGGGTGCGCGAGTGCGCCGAGCAGTGGCCCGGCGGGTACGTCGCCCACCACTACACGCGCTACCTCGGCGACCTGTCCGGCGGGCAGATCATCCGCGACAAGGCGGAGCGGACGTGGGGCTTCGCCAAGAAGGGCGACGGGGTCCGCTTCTACGTCTTCGAGGAGATCACCAACCCGGCCGCGTTCAAGCGCGAGTACCGCGAGCTGCTGGACGGCATCCCCGCGGACGACCTGGAGAAGCAGCGGGTCGTCGCCGAGTGCAAGCGGGCCTTCGCCCTGAACACGGCGGTCTTCCAGGGGCTGGGCGAGGAGTTCCCGCTGTCGGCGTGAGGAGGACCGGCCGGGCCGGCACGACGGCGGCCGGTCCGCGGGCGCGGCGCCGGGCCGCCGTCACCGCCGTCACCGCCGTCACCGCCGTCACCGCCGTCACCGCCGTCACCGCTCCAGGCGTACCCGTCCGCCGATCTCGACCCAGCCCTCGGGCTGCGGGGCCGTGAGGATCTGCGAACCGACACCCTGGGTGATGTTGAGGGCACGCCCCAGCCGCTCGGTCAGCAGCAGCGCCGCGGCGCCCGTCGCCTCGTCCTCGTCGATCCCGTCGTCCCGCCCCGGGAAGGCGCGGGCACGGATGCGCCCGGCCGCCTCGTCCTCCCAGGCCCAGGCGTAGATCCACTCCCCCGGTGGCGGCACCCGCAGGTCGTCGACCTCGGCGACGGTGGCGTACTGGCGCAGGGTGCGCGGCGGCGCCCACTCGGGGCGGGCCTCGATCCAGCTGAACTCGCCGTCCAGCCGGGCGCCCACCGCTCCGGCCGGGGTGACAAGTTCGGGCACGTCGAGCAGCCAGGCCGTGCCGACGCAGGGATGGCCGGCGAACGGCAGGCGCAGGGTGGGTGTGTAGATGTCGACGACGCCGCGCTCGGGGTCGTCGACGAACACGGTCTCGCTGAAGCCGAGTTTCGCGGCGAGCTCCTGCCGCTCGGCCCGGTCCGGCAGCACGGAGCCGTCCCGGACGACGCCGAGCTCGTTGCCGTAGCCGCCGTTCGGCGCGCAGAAGACGCGCAGTACGTCGTAGTCAGTCACCGGCGCATTCAAGCATCGCCGGGGCGGCGGGCGCGTCCCGGCCGCGCGGGTCTCCGGGCCGGGGCCGGGAGACGGTGCGGGCCGGGAGACGGTGCGGGCCGGGACGCACGGTCCGTCACGCCTGCGTCCGTTACGCCTGCGTCCGCCGCCTGCGCGCCGCGAACACCGCGCCCGCGCCGACCGCGACCGCGACGCCGGCCGCCGTGCCCAGGGCCGGGCCCGGGATGTCCGCGCCGGTGGAGGCCAGGCTGCCGCCGCCGATCGAGCCGCCCGTGGTCGTGCCGGTGCCGCCGATGGTGGAACCAGTGCCTCCGGTCGTCGAGCCGGACGCGCCGCCGGTGCCGCCCGTGGTGCCGGAGCCGCCGCTGGCGCCCGAGCCGCCGGTCGTGCCGTCGCCGTCCGGCAGCTGTGCGTCCTCGCTCAGCGCCACGGACAGGTCGACCGCGTCGAGCGCGGTGCCGGCCCGGTAGTTGCCGAAGACCTGCTCGCTGGCGGCGGTGAGGGTGGCGGCGACGCCGTCGACGGTGATGACGTCGTTCCGGGCGGTCAGATCGGCGGACTTGGCCTTGAGGTCGGCCAGGACGACGCCCCTGGTCCGCGTGCCCAGGCTGTTCACGTCGGCGGTCAGTGTGCCGGTGCCGCCGTCGAGGGTGGCCTTGAGGTTGCTCAGGGTCAGGTCGAGGCCGTACGTGCCGTTCGTCTCGTGGCCCTTGAAGTTCACGGCGCCCTGGAAGGAGGCGGTGAGTGTGTCGGCGTCCGTGTCGTAGGTGCCGGTGGCGTCCTTGAAGGTGAAGGCGCCGTTTCCGGCCGCTTGGGTGGCCCCGCCCGAGACGGTCACCCTGCCCTTGGCGTGGCCGTCGACGACGTAGGTGCGGAAGGACTCCTTCACACCCCAGCCGAGGGTGCCGTCGGCTATCTCGCCCTTGGCGGGGGCCGCGGTGGCGGGGGCGGTGGCGGAGGGGGACGAGCCGGTGCTCGCGGTCGCGGTCACGCTCGGGCCCGGCGCCGTCGAGGTGGTCTCGGTGGCCGTCGGCTCCGGGTCCTCCGGCTGGGTCTGCGTCGCCGTCGGTGAGGGGGTGGTGGAGGGCTCGGTGGTGGGGGCGTCCGTGCTGGGCGTGGGGCCGGGCGCCGGTGGTGTCTTCCGCGCCACCGTCAGCGGGTCGCCCGCCGCGCCCTTGTAGCCGGCGCTGCCGAAGACCTCCGCGGCCTCCTCGGTCAGTGTGGTCGCCATGTCCTTCATCTCGCGGGTGACGGCGACCGTGGCGAGCGGTACGTCGTCCTGCGTGGTGCCGTCGCGCGTCACGTCGGCGGTGATCTCGGCGTCCTTGCTGTCGAATCTGACGTCCGACAGTGTGAGCGCGAAGCGGTGCGCCGTGGACTCGATCGCGAGGCTTCCCCCGAAGGCGAGGTCCACGGTGTGCCCGGTCGACTCGTAGGTGCCCGTGCCGTCGACGAAGGTGAACGCGCCGTTGCCGGCGGCCTGCGTCGCGCCGTCGGCGGGGGTGAAGCTGCCCTTGGCGAAGGTGGCGACGTAATTGCGGTACGTCTCCTTGATGCCCCACGTCAGCTCGTAGTCCTTGAGCGGGACTTCGGCCGCCGAGGCGGTGGTCGCGCCGACTGTGGCGAGGGCGGTGGCGCCGAGTGCGGCGGCCGTCGCCACGGCGGCGGCGAGTGCGGTGGAGCGGCGTCGTCCGACGGGCATGACTCGGTTCTCCTTGAGTGGTGGGGCCGCGGGCGGGCGGCCGGGGGTCGTGGATTCAGCCCTCGTCCGAGGCGGACGCGGCGGGCCGGGCGCGGCGCCTGCGGACGGTGACGGCCCCGAGGGCCGCGGCCGCCAGCAGCAGGGCGCCGGCCGCGAGGGAGACGGGCAGGGCGGGGAAGCCGCCGTCGTCGGTGGCGCTCGCGACGGGTTCGGCGGAGGTCCCGGAATCCGGCCGCTCCGCCCGCTCGGACTGCCTCGGCTGCGGGCTCGCGCCCGCCGTGGGCGCGCTGCCCAGGTCGGGCAGTGCGGGCAGCTTCGCGTCGGCGGTGAGGGCGACGGCCAGGGAGACCGGGTCCATGGCGGTGCCGGCCCGGTACATGCCGCCGAAGGCCTCGGCGCCGCGCGCGGTGAGCTTCGCGGGCGCCTCGGTCACCCGCACCAGGCCGCCGGCCGGCTTCAGGCTTCCGGCGGTGAAGGTGACCAGGGGCACCTTCGTGCCGGTCAGGTCCGGGCTCTTCACATCGGCATACAGCGTGCCCCGGCCGTCCTCGACCGTGGCCCGTACTCCGCTGAGGGTCAGGTCGAGGCCGTGCGCGCCGGTGAAGCGCACCGCGCCTTCGAAGGCGGCGGTGAGGCCGCCGTCCTCGTACGTCCCCTCGCCGCCGGGGAAGCGGAAGAGGGCGCCGCCGTCCTGGGCGCCGGCGGACAGGGTCCACCTGCCGTCGGCGATGTCGCCGGTGACGTACTCGCGGAAGGTGCGGCGCACGCCCCAGTCGACGGCGCCGTCCCTGACCGCGCCGCTCGAAGTGCGTGCGGCGTCCGGCGACTTGGCCGACCCGGTGGGCGTGCTCGACGGCTGCTTCCGCTGCTGCCGTGCGGGGGCCCGCACGTCCGCCGACAGGCTCACCGGGTCGAGGGCCGTCCCGGCGGTGTAGTACCCGGCGAAGGACGCGGCGCCCTGGGCGGTGAGGGTGGCGGGCAGGTTGTTCAGGGCCACGGCGGTGCCGCCGCCCTTCATGTCGATGCCGCCGAGGGAGAGGGAGGCGAAGGGCACCTGACGGGACGTCGTGACCGCCCCGGTGTCCTTCGCCCTGCTGACGACGTCCACGTGGAGCGTGCCGGTGGAGCCGGTGATGCTCACGGTGGGACGGCTGATGGTGAGGTCGAGCTGGTACGCGCCCGTGCCGGTGCGGTGGCCGAGGAAGTGGACGCCGCCCGAGAAGGCGGCGCGGAAGGCACCCGTCTCGCCGTCGTAGGCGCCGGACGCCGAGTGGAAGCGGAAGGCGCTGCCACCGACGGTGGCCGCTCCCCCGGTCAAGGAGTAACTCCCCTTGGCGACCGGCCCGGTGACGTAGCTCTGGAACGACGACTTGATACCCCAGTCGAGCCGTCCGCCCTGCACGGTCCGGCTCTCGGCGTGTGCGGCGGTCGCGGGGAGCAGCGCTCCGAGGACCACCGCGCACACCACGGTGACCAGGGCGCGAAGGCGGGCGGGCATGCGAAGTCCTCCGCATCGGGGGGCCGGTAGCGAACGAAGGTAAGGCTAACCTAAGCTCTGGCTGACTGATACTGGCGGTCGACGAGAGGAACGGACACCACCGTGCGACGCTTGCGGAACCGACTGGCGGGAGCACTGCTGTCCGCGCTCGCCCTGACCCTGACCGCCACCGGATGCGGAGGCTCCTCCGGCGCGGCGTCCGGCGCCGGGTCCGGCCCGGGGGCCGCCGCGGCGGCGGCCCCCGTCACCGACCGGGTCGAGCCGCTCGCGAAGAGACCCGAGCCGAGACTGCCCGCGACCGTCCGCTCCGCCGACGGCGAGCAGGTGACGGTGGAACGGGCCGGGCGCGTCGTCCCCCTCTCCGGAAGCCTCAGCGAGATCGTCTTCACGCTCGGGCTCGGTGACCGGGTCGTCGCCCGGGACGTCACCGCCACCTTCGACCAGGCGGCGAAGCTGCCCGTGGTCACCCGGGGCCACGACGTCTCCGCCGAGAGCGTGCTGTCGCTCAGGCCGGACCTCGTGATCGCCGAGACCACCACCGGGCCGGAGGAGGCCGTCGACCAGATCCGCGCCGCCGGTGTGCCGGTGGTGTCCGTCGAGGCGGCCAAGGGCCTGGACGACGTGGGCCCGCGCATCCAGGCGGTCGCCGACGCGCTCGGCGTACCGGCGGCCGGAAGGGAACTGACCCGGCGCTCGGAGGAGCGGATCGCGGCCGTCCGTAAGGACGTTCCGGACGGCGACCGGCCGCGCGTCGCCTTCCTCTACCTGCGCGGCTCGGCCTCCGTCTACCTCATCGGCGGCAGGGAATCCGGCGCCGGTTCACTGATCGAGGCGGCCGGTGCGGTGGACGCCGGGGCCGCCTCGGGCCTGGTGAAGGACTTCACCGCGATCACCACCGAGGCACTCGCCGAGGCCGCGCCCGACGCGATCCTCGTGATGAGCAAGGGCCTGGAGTCGGTCGGCGGCGTCGACGGGCTGGTGAAGATCCCCGGTGTCGCCCAGACCCCGGCCGGCCTGGACCGCCGGATCGTCTCGGTCGAGGACGGCGTGCTCCTCAACTACGGCCCGCGCACCGACCAGGTGCTGAAGTCGGTCGTGGCCCAGCTGTACGGCGAGGGCGGCGCCCGATGACCGTACTGGGCAAGCCGGTTCGCCCCGAGCTCCCCGAGGCGTCCGCCGAGCCGGCCCCGCCCCCACCCCGCGGCCGGCGCACCGCCGCCTGGCTGCTGACGGCCGCCCTGGTCGCCGGTCTCGCGCTCCTCGTCCCGGTCGCGGCCGGTACCGGCGCCTACCCGGTCCCGGTCGGTGACGTGCTCGGCTCGCTGCCGCACCGGATCGGGCTCGGCGGCACGGAACTGGACCGGGTGGCCGAGTCGGTGCTGTGGAACGTGCGGTTCCCCCGGATCGTGCTGGCGCTGCTCGTCGGCGCCTCGCTGGGCTGCGCGGGCGCGTTGATGCAGGGCGTATTCGGCAACCCGCTCGCCGAGCCGGGCGTCATCGGCGTCTCCTCGGGCGCGGCGGTCGGCGCGGTCGCCGCCATCGCGTTCGGCATCGACTTCCTCGGCACCTGGACGGTGTCCGTCTTCGCGTTCGTCTCCGGCCTGGTCACCGTCCTGGTGGTGTACGCGATGTCCCGGTCGGGCGGCCGTACGGAGGTCGTGACGCTGATCCTCACGGGCATCGCGGTGAACGCCTTCGCGGGGGCGCTGATCGGGCTGTTCCTGTTCTTCGCGGACACGGCGGCGGTCAACCAGATCACCTTCTGGCAGCTGGGCTCGCTCGCGCAGGCGACCTGGCCGAAGGTGCTGGCGGTGCTGCCGTGCGCGGCGCTCGGCCTCGGGCTGGCCCCGCTGTACGCCCGCCGGCTCGATCTGCTCGCGCTCGGTGAACGCCCGGCCCGGCACCTGGGCGTGGACGTGGAGCGGCTGCGGATCGTGCTGGTCCTGGTGATCGCGCTGCTGACCGCGGCGGCCGTGAGCGTGGCCGGGGTCATCGGTTTCGTCGGGCTGGTCGTCCCGCATCTGCTGCGGATGGCGGCGGGTCCCGGGCACCGGTTCCTGATCCCGGGCAGTGCGCTGCTCGGCGCGCTCGTGCTGCTCGCCGCCGACCTGGCCGCCCGCACGGTCGCGGTCCCCGCCGAGCTGCCGCTCGGGGTGCTGACGGCGCTGCTGGGCAGCCCGTTCTTCTTCTGGCTGCTGCGCCGCACCCGGCGCAGGCAGGGGGGTTGGGCATGAGGGGCGTGAGGTTCCCGCGGCTGGTGCCGTCCCGTCCGGCGCCGCCGTCCCCGGCCGCGCCCGGCGACGTCCTCGCCGAGGCCGACGGTCTGCGCGTGCGTCTCGGCGGGCGGCCGGTCCTGGACGGAGTGGGCGCCCGCGTCCGCGCCGGCGAGGTGCTGGCGCTGGTGGGACCCAACGGGGCGGGCAAGTCCACCCTGTTGGGTGCGCTGGCCGCCGATCTTCCGGCCGCCGAGGGCGTCGTACGCGTCCACGGCCGCCCGGTGACCGAGTGGTCCGCGCCCGAACTCGCGCTGCGCCGGGCCGTGCTGCCGCAGTCGGCGTCGCTGTCCTTCCCCTTCCCGGTGGAGGAGGTCGTCCGGATGGGCCGGGCGCCCTGGGCGGGGACCGGTCGGGAGGACGAGGACGACGCGGCGGTGGCCGAGGCGATGGCGCGCACGGAGGTGACCGGTTTCGCCGGGCGGCCGTTCTCCGCGCTCAGCGGCGGCGAGCGGGCCCGGGTGGCGCTGGCCCGCGTGCTCGCGCAGCGCGCTTCCCTGCTGCTGCTCGACGAACCGACCGCGGCTCTGGACCTGCGGCACCAGGAACTGGTGCTGCGGCTGTGCCGGGAGCGGGCGCGGGCCGGGGACGCGGTGGTCGTCGTACTGCACGACCTCTCCCTGGCGGCGGCGTACGCGGACCGGGTCGCGGTGCTGTGCGCCGGCCGGGTCGCGGCCGACGGGCCGCCGGCACAGGTGCTCTCCGAGCAGCTGCTGTCCGAGGTCTACGACCAGCCGGTGGAGGTGCTGCCGCACCCGCGCACGGGGGCGGTGCTGGTCGTCCCGAGGCGCGTGCCGTGACGGGAGGTCACGGTGTGGCCGCTGTACCCGGTCCCGGGGTTCGCGCGCCGCCTCGCCCCGGTAGGGTTCGCCTCCGGGAAGGGGAAGGTGAAGAAGACCTGATGAGCAGGGATCGCGGCCCTCGTAGGCCCCGCAGGCTTGACCAGTGCGCGCTCATAGCCGCCTCGGCGACCGCTTTGTCGTTGACGGCGAGCGGCTGCGTGGTGGTGCACGGAGAGCGCGAGGTGCTCCCCGCGACCACCCGGGCCGAGGCCGCGAAGGCGCTCCAGGAGTTCACCTCCGCGTACAACGCGGCCGACAAGGCGTACGACTCCTCCCTCGACGCCGAGCACACCACCGGCGCCCTCGCCGCCATCGACTCGGCGCGGCTGAAGGCGGGCCGGGCCAACAACCCGGGCGGCAACGCTTCGCACACGCCGCTGGAGCTGACGGACGCGAAGTTCACGATCCCGAAGAAGGCGGGCTGGCCGCGCTGGTTCGTCGCGGACGCCAAGGGCAACAAGGGCGGCGACTCGCGCTGGGTGCTGGTCTTCACCCGGGACGGCCTGGAGGAGACCTGGCAGGCCGCGTACCTGACGCTGGTCGCGCCCGGGAAGATGCCCGAGTTCAAGACCGACCGGGACGGCTGGGCGGAGGCCGTCCCCGCGAACACCACCGGCCTAGCCGTCCCGCCCGCCGGCCTGAGCAAGGGCTACACGACGTATCTGAAGGACGGCGGGAAGGCCTTCGCGGACGGCACCCACACCAGTGCCTGGCGGCAGTCGCGGGAGAAGCGGTCGATCCGCCCCGGCCTGGTCACGCAGTTCATCGACGAACCGCTGACGAACGGCGACTACGCGCCGCTGGCGCTGCGTACGGAGGACGGCGGGGCGCTGGTGTTCTTCACCACGCGGCACTACGAGAAGCGGACCGCCGCGCAGGGCACGTCGGTGCCGGCGCCGAACAAGGACGTGCTGGCGCTGACGGACGGCGAGATCAAGCAGTCCCTGACGATGGAGTTCGTCTCCAACCAGATCGCGCTCGACCCGGCGGACGGCTCGGGCGCCGGGCAGGTGTCGGTCCTGGGACGGGTCCAGGGTCTGACGTCGGCGAAGGGCGAGTAGCGGCGGCGGGTGGCACCGCGCCGGCTCAGCGGCGCAGGGGCCAGGCCTCGCCCGCCTGGTCGCTCTCCTCGCCGGCGTGCCGGGCGCACGCGTCGGTGAGGGTCTCCAGCAGGGTCAGCGGGTCCGGCAGCGGGTGCTCGGGGCCGCGCACCCAGTGCACCGTCCGGTCCTCACCAGGCAGCCGGGCGGGCGGTACGAGGACGTACGAGCCCCGGCAGTGCCAGCGCAGACCGGGATGCTCGTCCATCGTCTCGGGGTGGCAGTCCAGCTCGCAGGGCCACCACTCGTCCTCGTCCTCGGGGGTGCCGCGGGTGAGGGTGAAGAGCAGCATGCGGCCGTCGTCGCTCTCGGCGACCGGGCCGACCTCGATACCCGCGTCGAGCAGGCGCTGAAGCGCCTCGCGACCGGCCTGGAGGGGGACGTCGAGGACGTCGTGCACCATGCCGGTCGCGGTGATGAAGTTGGCCTCGGGCTGGTGGCGGGCCCAGCGCTCGATCTGCGCGCGGTCGGTGGTGGACTGCGTCTGCCAGGCGAAGGACACCGGGTGCCGGGCCGGCGTGGGGCAGCCGACGCGGTCGCAGGAGCAGCGGTATCCGGCCGGGTGCGCGGCGGGCGCCAGCGGCAGTCCCGCACCGGCGGCGGCGAGCAGCAGGTCCTCCCGGCCACCGTCACCGGGGGCCTCCTTGGGGCGGCGTCCGCGCAGCCACTGGGAGAGTTTGCCCTGCAGGCCGCTCCGACCGCCGAACTCCGCGCTCATCTATCCCCTTCGCCTCGCCGTCGTGCGCACCAGCATGCCCTATGGTCGCACCATTCCGCGCTTCGGGGTCGGGAAGGGACAAACTTCCCCGGTCGGGTTTCCCGTGTCGGGTTTCCCGTGTCGGGTTTCCCGTGTCGGGTTTCCCGTGTCGGGTTTCCCGTGTCGGGTTTCCCTGGCCGGGTCTCTTCGCCGGGCTCCGCCGGTCATCGCGGCGCGAGCCCGTGGAGCGCGTAGTCGACGAGTGTGTCGGTGTAGGCGTGGGAGATCGGCCCCGTGTGCTGGAGCCAGCGCTGGGCGAGCGGGGAGACGAAGAGCTCCAGTCCGATGCGCGGATCGATATCCGGCCGTACGTGGCCGGCCTCCTGGGCGGCGCGCAGCCGGTCGGCGTGGAGCTGGAGCGACGGCTCCAGGAGCCGGGCGACGAACTCCCGGCCGAGCTGTTCGTTGACGACGCCCTCCGCGGCCAGGGCGCGGTAGGGGGCTTCGAACTTCGGATCCCCCAGTTCGTCGACGGTGGCGCGCAGCACGGTCTTGAGGTCGGCGGCGACATCGCCGGTGTCCGGGATGGCGTACGCCTCCTCGCCGGCGGCCTGCACGGCCCGCTCGCCCAGGTCGAGGAAGGCCTCCAGCAGGACGTCCGCCTTCGAGGACCACCAGCGGTAGATCGTCTGCTTGCCGACGCCGGCGCGGGCGGCGATGCCCTCGATGGTGGTCTTCGGGTAACCGACCTCCGCGACGAGCGCGAGGGCGGCGTCGTAGATGGCCTGGCGGGACCGCTGGCTGCGACGGGTGGCGTCGGGGTTCTGCCGGTCGGGGGCAATTGTCTGGGTGGGGACTGCTTTCTGGACGGCCATGTATCGAATTTACCAGGTTGACAAGACGGTGCGTCTCGCCGGACAGTGGGTCGTGGAAACAGTCGAGACGGCACGTCTCGTCTTCACGCTCGTACCGAGAGGGGAGAGTCATGTCCCGAGGTGGAGCCGGAAACATGCTGGGCGTCGGCGGCACGCGCCGCAAACTCACCCGCGACGCCCTGCGCGGCGGCGACCGGACCGGCCGGATCGGCGGCGGACCGGACCCGCAGGCGCAGAAACGCGAACTGCTGCGCAGGCTCCAGGAGCGGCAGCAGAAGGACCGGGAGGAGGCCGCCGCGAGCGACGGGACGTCGTGAGGGAGGGGTAGGCGGACGGCCCTCCGGGCGGCGCCGGCAGGGCGTCGGCGGCAGGCGTCGGCCGGTCGGCGGCGCCCGGGAGGCCGCCGTCGGACCGGCCCGGGGTGCGGCAGGCCGCACCCCGCCGGTCAGTGGGGCTGCGGCCGCGCGTTCTCCAGGTAGTGCAGGACGGCCGCCACGCGCCGGTCGACCTGGTCGGCCGGGGACAGGTCGAGCTTGGCGAAGATGCTGCGGATGTGCTTGTGGACCGCGCCGTCGGTGACGACGAGCCGTCCGGCGATGGCGCTGTTGCCCAGGCCCTCGGCCATCAGGGCGAGCACCTCCCGCTCGCGCGGGCTGAGACGCTCCAGGCGGGTGTCCTGGCGGGTCCGGGTGAACAACTGGGCGACGACCTCCGGGTCGATGGCGGTGCCCCCGGCCGCGACCCTGCGCAGCGCGTCCATGAACTGCTCGACCCGCCCGACGCGCTCCTTGAGCAGGTAACCGAGTCCGCCGACCCCGCCGGTGAGCAGGTCGGTGGCGAAGGACTGCTCGACGTACGCGGACAGCACCAGGACGGCCGGCGCGGGGCGGCGGCGCCGGGCCTCGACGGCCGCGCGGATGCCCTCGTCGGTGTGCGTGGGCGGCATGCGTACGTCCAGGATGGCCACGTCGGGCTCGTGCTCGTCGATGGCGTCGAGCACCGACTCGGCGGTGTCCGCGGTGGCGACCACGTCCAGGCCCTCCGCGCGCAGCAGCAGGGCGAGGCCCTCGCGCAGCAGGGGGTCGTCCTCGGCGATCACGATCCGCAGGGGGCGGTCCGCGCCGCCGGTCGTGCCACGGTCCATTTCACGTTCCACGGGGGAGGTTCACTTCCAGGGTCGTCGGTCCGCCGGGCGGGCCGGCCCGGCGCGGGGTGCCGTCGTGGGCCGCGAGGCGGCGCCGGACACCGGTCCGGTGCGAACCGCCGCCCTCGTCCGCACCGCCCCGGCCGTCGTCCTGGAGGGAAGCTCGCCGGCCGTGCCGTTCCGCGGTGCCGCCGTCCGCCCCTCCCCGTCCTTCGGCCGACGACCCTACTGGCTCCGGGGGTTGGCCGTCATGTCCGGCCGGACGCCGTGCCCGCTCACGCCTCCGACGGGGGCCAGGGATCGCCCCAGTCCGCGTCGCGGGCGGCCTTGTACAGGTCGCCGTGGCGCTTGGTGACCGTCCGGCGGCCGAGCCGCTCGTGCGGGCTGGACGGCGACGTCTCGCACAGGTCGAGCAGGACCTGGCCCTTGCGGATCTGCGGACGCCGGACCACCCGGGAGGGGGCGGGGCCGGCCGGGAACCGGGTGGCGGCGACGTAGCTGAACTTCTCGTCCTCGTAGGCGAGCGAGCCGCCCTTGACCTGACGGTGCAGGGAGGAACGGCTGACCCGGGCCGCGAAGTGGCACCAGTCCGTGCCGGGCACGATGGGGCAGGCGGCGCTGTGCGGGCAGGGGGCGGCGACCTGGAAGCCGGCGGCGATCAGCCGGTCGCGGGCCTCGATGACGCGGGCGTAGCCGTCGGGGGTGCCGGCCTCGACGATCACGACGGCCTGCGCGGCGGTGGCGGCGGCGTCGACGAGCGCGTCGCGGTCGGGGCCGGTCAGCTCGTTGAGGACGTAGGAGACGGTGACGAGGTCGGTGCTCTCGACGGTGAGCGCCGCTCCGATCCGGGAGCGCTGCCAGCGGACGTCGCGCAGGGCGGGACGGGCGGCGGCGATCTCCCGGCCGAGGGCGAGCGCGGGCTCGGCCCAGTCGAGCACGGTCACCGGGCGAACGCCCTCCCACGTGTCGCTGACGGCCCAGGTCGCCGCGCCGGTCCCGCCGCCGATGTCGACGTGGCTCCCGGGCGCCCACCCGGGCACCGTGTCCGCGAACGCCGCCAGCGCCGACCGCACGGCCGCGAAGGTCGCCGGCATGCGGTACGCGGCGTAGGCGACGACGTCGGCGCGGTCCCGCAGGATCGGGGCGTCGGTCGGGGTGGCCCCGCGGTAGCTGGCGATCAGCCGCTCCACGGCCTGGGCGGCCTGCCGGGGCGGCAGCCCGTCGACCAGGTCGGCGAGGGCGGCACGCAGGGCGTCGGCGGGGGTGGCGGGGTCGTTCACCCGGTGATTCTACGGGGCGGGCCGGGTGGGCTGGGCGGGCTGGGCGGGCCGGCGGTGAGCGGGGGCGCGGGGATGCGGGGATACAGGGGCGCGGGGGCGCGGGGGCGGGGATGCGGGCGGCCTCCCCCACGGACCCGGCTCGCGCAGGCCGCCGCGGGCGCCCCGCTCAGGTCTCCCGCACCGCCCGCACCGCGCGGGCCACCCGCGTCCCCAGCGCCGCCCGGGGCCGGTTGTCGGGGGCGCGGCGACGGGGATGGACCGTGTTGGCTAGGAGGATCGCGAACGTGTCCGTCGCCCGGTCGAGGACCAGCATCGTGCCCGTGAAGCCGGTGTGTCCGGCCGCGCCGCGCCCCGCCAGCCCGCCCATGAACCACGGCTGGTCCAGGGCGAACCCGAGCCCCGGCTCGGTCAGGAGCAGTTCCACGAAGTCGGGGCCGAGGATGCGCGCCGGCCCGTACGAGCCGCCCGCGAGCAGCGTGCGGCAGAAGACCGCGAGGTCCCGGCCCGTGGAGAACAGCCCCGCGTGGCCGGCCACCCCGCCGAGCGCCCACGCGTTCTCGTCGTGGACGACGCCGCGCAGCATCCCGCGGTCCGCCTTGGCCCACGGCCGCCGCTGGTCCTCCGTCGCCGCCGCGCCCGGGCACGGCCCGAAGTGCGTCGCCGTCATGCCCAGTGGCCGGGTGATCCCGTCGTGGACGAGGACGTCGAGGCCGCGGCCGGTGACGCGTTCCAGGACCTGCTGGAGGAGGAGCATGTTCAGGTCCGAGTAGCAGTACGTGCCGGGCACTCCCACCGGTGGCTCCGCGCGCAGCCGCCGCAGCCGTTCCTCGTCGTCGGCGCAGTCGTACAGCGGCAGTTCGGGCCGCAGCCCGGAGGTGTGGGTGAGCAGCTGCCGTACGGTGACGCGGTGTGCGGCGGCCGCGCGGAAGTCCGGCAGGTAGGCGCCGACCTCGGCGTCGATGCCGAGGGTGCCCCGTTCGATCTGCTGCACGGCGGCGACCGCCGTGAACACCTTGGTGAGGGACGCCAGGTCGAAGGGCGTACGGACGGCCGTCGGCACGCGGGAGCGGGCGGGCAGCTCCACGCCCGTGTCGGTGCGCGGGTCGTAGGACGCGTAGCGCACGGCCCAGCCCGCCGCCTCCTCGACGGCGAGCACGGGTCCGCGGCCGACGGCCACGACGGCGCCCGCCGCCCAGGGACGCTCGCCGGCGGTGAGGCCGTGCACCTCCTCGACGACACGGCGGAGCTGCTCGGGGTCGAGTCCGGCCCGCTCCGGTGTGTCGCTGCGCAGTCTCGGAGCGCTCAGCTCTCTTCTCCCTTCCCGGGCGCACGCCCGGCCGCCGTCCGTCCCGCCGTAGGCCCGGCCGCCTGTCCCGCCGCCCGTCCTACTGCCTTTCCTACCGTCTGTCCGGCGGCAGGACGGCACATCCCCACCAGGAACGCGAGCGCCACCAGCGCCGCCACCAGCTGGACGACGGCCATCGGCAGGGCGGTGTCCTCCCCCGCGATCCCGACGAGCGGGGAGGCGATGGCGCCGATGAGGAAGGAGGACGTGCCGAGCAGCGCGGAGGCGGAACCGGCGTTCTTCTTGACCCGCATCAGGGCGAGGGCCTGGGTGTTGGGCAGGCTGATGCCCATCGCGGACATCAGCACGAACAGCGCGACGGCGACCGGCGCCAGGCCGACCTCGCCGAAGACGCCCAGCGACATCAGGAGCAGGGCGGTCGCGGCGGCGATGACGATCAGGAGGCCGAGGCCCAGCACGCGGTCCAGGCGGGCCCGTCCGACCAGGATCTTGCCGTTGATCTGACCGACGACCACCAGGCCGATCGAGTTGATGCCGAACAGCAGGCTGAACGTCTGCGGGGAGGCGCCGTAGATCTCCTGGATGACGAACGGGGACGCCGAGACGTAGGCGAACAGCGAGGCGAAGGCGAAGCCGCCCGCGAGCATGTACCCGGTGAAGGCGCGGTCGGCGAGCAGGCCGCGCATCGCGTGGAGGGTGTCGCCGACGCCGCCGGCGTGCCGTTCGGCGGCCGGCAGGGTCTCGGGGAGCTTGGCCCAGACGATCCCGCCCAGCACCACCCCGACCACGGTGAGCACGACGAACACGCCCCGCCAGTCCGTCACGCGCAGGATCTGCCCGCCGATGAGCGGCGCGACGACCGGGGCGACACCGGAGATCAGCATGAGGGTGGAGAAGAAGCGGGCCATGGCCATGCCGTCGTACAGGTCGCGGACGACGGCCCGGGAGATGACGATCGCGGCGGCGCCCGCGAGTCCCTGCACCAGCCGGAAGGCGATGAGGAGTTCGACGGAGTGGGCGATCGCGCACAGGGCGGTGGCGACGACGTAGACGGCGAGGCCGGCCAGGAGCGGGCGACGGCGGCCCCACTTGTCGCTCATCGGTCCGACGACGAGCTGGCCGAGGGCCATGCCGGCCAGGCAGGCGGTGAGCGTGAGCTGGACGGTGGCGGCGGATGCGCCCAGGGTCCGGGTGACCTCCGGGAGCGCGGGGAGGTACATGTCCATCGCCAGCGGCGGCGTCGCGGTCAGGCTCCCGAGGATGAGGGTGACGAGCAGCCCGGTGCGGCGGGTGGCACGCAGCGTGCGGGCGGCCGGTCCCGTTTCCGGACCGGCCGCCTGTGCGGTCTGCGTGGTCTGCGTGGTTTTGGTGGTGATCTCCGTGGCCTGCGTGGCCTGCGTGGTTTTCGTGGCCTGCGTGGCCCGGGTGGTCTTCGGTGTGGTGTCCGGTGCGGTGGTCGTGTCCGGTGACTCGTGCGGTATGGACGGCCCGCGCTCGGGCATGTGCCCCTCCCTCTTCGACAGATCCGGCACCTATGCTCTCAGCTCGTACGGACTTGAACGAACAGACTTGAACGAACCTGAACGAGGGTGGGGCAGGGTGTCAGTGGAGACCGGGCAGAAGGTGCGCTGGGGAATTCTGGCGACCGGCGGTATGTCGGCGAGGTTCACGGCGGATCTGGTCGATCTGCCGGACGCGGAGGTCGTGGCGGTGGCCTCGCGGACCGAGGCGTCGGCGAAGGCGTTCGCGGAGCGGTTCGGGATACCGCGGGCGTACGGCGACTGGGAGACGCTGGCGCGGGACGAGGACGTCGACGTGGTGTACGTCGCGACCCCGCACTCGGCGCACCGGGCGGCCGCCGGCCTGTGCCTGGAGGCGGGGCGGAACGTGCTGTGCGAGAAGCCGTTCACGCTGAACCTGCGCGAGGCGGAGGAACTGGTCGCGCTCGCCCGGCAGGGCGGCAGCTTCCTGATGGAAGCGATGTGGATGTACTGCAACCCGATGGTGCGGCGGCTGAAGGCGCTGGTCGACGACGGCGTGATCGGCGAGGTCCGCAGCCTGCAGGCGGACTTCGGGCTGGCGGGGCCCTTCCCTCCCGCGCACCGCCTGCGGGACCCGGCGCAGGGCGGCGGCGCGTTGCTCGACCTGGGCGTGTACCCGGTGTCGTTCGCCCAGCTGCTGCTCGGTGAGCCGTCGGACATCGCGGCGCGGGCGGTGCTCTCGGAGGAGGGCGTCGACCTCCAGACGGGCGCGCTGCTCTCCTACGAGAGCGGCGCTCTCGCCTCGGTGCACTGCTCCATCACCGGCGGTACGCCCAACAGCGCCTCGATCACGGGCTCCCAGGGCCGTATCGACGTCCCGGACGGCTTCTTCTTCCCGGACAGCTTCGTGCTGCACCGGGACGGCCGGGAGCCGGAGGAGTTCCGGGCCGACCCGGCCGACGGACCCCGGGCCGGCCTCCACCACGAGGCGCGGGAGGTGATGCGCGCCCTGCGCGCCGGCGAGACCGAGTCCCCGCTGGTCCCGCTCGACGGCACCCTGGCCGTGATGCGGACGCTCGACGCGATCCGGGACCGCGTCGGCGTCCGCTACCCGGGCGAGACGGGCGCGCCGGTCGTCACGCCGGCTTGAGGCCCTGCTCCCCCGCCTCCGTCACGAACGACGCGGCGGTCGTCAGCGGCGCGCCCTCGGTGGTCACGTGGGACACCGTCTTGAAGTCGACGCGCGCCAGCCGGCGGTCGAGGGAGACGGTCGCGTAGCCGCGCCGCCCGTCGAAGAACTTCAGGTGCGGGTTGGCGGCCATGAGCGTGTCCCAGTTGGACGGCTTCTCCGAGCCGTCGCGGCCGCTCGTGACGGAGGTGGTGACGATCTCGGTGCCCAGGGTCCGGGAGCCGGGGTCGTCGAAGTCGCGCTTGATGTCGAAGCCGTAGTGCACGTGCACGTCGCCGGTGAGGACCATCAGGTTCTCGACACCGGCGGCCTGCGCGCCGGCCAGCACCCGTTCGCGGGAGGCCGGGTAGCCGTCCCAGGAGTCCATGGAGACCTTGGACGGTGAGGCGGTGGAGTTGAACCGCTGCGAGAAGGTGACCTGCTGGGGGACCACGTTCCACAGGGCGTCCGACCGGTGCCAGCCGTTGATCAGCCAGCGTTCCTGCGCGTCGCCGGTCATCGTGCGCGAGGAGTCCTCGGACTCCGGTCCCGGGAACTGCCAGCCGTCGCCGTAGGCCTGGTTGGAGCGGTACTGGCGGGTGTCGAGCACGTCGAACTGGGCCAGCCGGCCCCAGTGCAGGCGGCGGTAGAGCTTCAGGTCGGCGCCGTCGGGCAGCTGCGGGCGGCGCAGCGGCATGTTCTCCCAGTAGGCGCGGTAGGCGGCGGCCCGGCGGATGAGGAACTCCTCCGGCGGGACGCTGTTCTCGGGTGTCCCGCCTGCGTAGTTGTTCTCGGTCTCGTGGTCGTCCCAGGTGACGACGAACGGGTGCGCGGCGTGCGCGGCCCGCAGGTCGGGGTCGGATTTGTAGAGGGCGTACCGCAGGCGGTAGTCCTCCAGGGTCACCGTCTCGTGGTTGAAGTGGGCGGGCAGGGTGCCGACCGGGTAGGCGCGGGAGCCGCCGACGTCGTTGACGGCGTACTCGTAGAGGTAGTCGCCGAGGTGGAGGACGACGTCCACGTCCTCCTGGGCGAGGTGCCGGTAGGCGGTGTAGTGGCCCTGGTCGTAGCGCTGGCAGGAGACCAGGCCGAAGGTGAGGCCGGAGACCCGGCTGCGCCCGGCGGGCGCGGTGCGGGTGCGGCCGGCCGGGCTGACCCAGCGGCCGGCGCGGAAGCGGTAGTAGTAGACGTGGCCGGGGGCGAGGTGGTCGACCTCGACGTGGACGGCGTGGTGGAACTCGGGGTGGGCGGTGGCCCTGCCCCGTCTGACGACGCGGCGGAACCGTTCGTCGAGGGCCAGCTCCCATTCGACGGTGACGCGTTCGGCGGGCAGTCCGCTGTCGGCCTGGTACGGGACGGGGGCCAGGCGCGTCCACAGCAGGACGGATTCGGGCTGCGGGTCGCCGGAGGCGACACCGAGCGTGAAGGGGTCGTCGGTGAGCCGCGCCGCGTCGAGTTCGGCGGCGCTCGCGGTGCCGGCGGCCGGCAGGTTCACGGCGAAGGCGAGCGCGGCGGCGGCGCCGGTGACGGTCAGGAAGCGGCGGCGGCCCAGGTGCCGGGCGGCGGCGCGGAGCTCGGGCACGTGCGAGGGCTGGGCCTGGTGGTTCGCGGGTGTCATCCGTTCCTCCCCTTGCGGTGGTTGCAAGGGGCATTCGACGGGCCGGGAGCGGCACACCCTTGGCGCGGACATGGCGATCTCATGTCGGAAGGGTGAGTTCCGCATGATCGCCGGCCCGTACGCTGCCGACTCATGAACACCGTGAGAACCACTGACGAGGAACAGAACGGCAAGGAACAAGCCGGAGAGGAACAGACCGGCGGGGAAGGGGCGCAGCGCGTCGCCGTCGTCACGGGCGCCGGCTCCGGCATCGGCCGGGCGGTCGCCGTCGAACTGCTGGCCGCCGGCTGGTCGGTGACCCTGGCGGGGCGGCGCCCCGGGCCCCTGGAGGAGACGGCCGCACTGGCACCGGCGGGCGGCACGGCACTCCCGGTCCGTGCCGACGTGTCACAACCCGACGACGTGGCGGCCCTGTTCGCCGCCGTACGCGACCGCTTCGGGCGGCTGGACCTGCTGTTCAACAACGCCGGGACGTTCGGTCCGGGCGGCGTACCGGTCGAGGAACTGCCCTACGAGGCGTGGCGGCACGTCGTGGACACCAACCTCAACGGCGCCTTCCTGTGCGCGCAGGCGGCGTACCGGCAGATGAAGGAGCAGGACCCGCGGGGCGGCCGGATCATCAACAACGGCTCGATCTCGGCCCACACGCCGCGCCCGCACTCGGTGGCGTACACGGCGACGAAGCACGCGCTGACGGGCCTGACCAAGTCACTGTCGCTGGACGGCCGGCCCTACGGCATCGCGGTCGGCCAGATCGACATCGGCAACGCGGCGACCGACATGACGGCCGGGATGCAGACCGGCGCGCTCCAGGCCAACGGGGAGACGGCACCCGAGCCCGTGATGGACGTCGCCGACGTGGCGCGCACGGTGCGGCACATGGCGGAGCTGCCGCTGGAGGCGAACGTGCAGTTCGCGACGGTCATGGCGACGGCGATGCCGTACGTGGGGCGGGGCTGAGGCCCCCACCCCGATCCACACAATCGGAATTTCCCGGTCCGCTGTATTGCGGCCGGTGACGAACATATGCTCAACCCTCCTTCACGAGAGCTTCACACTTGGAGTGTTGAGCTTCGGTAACTCCGCGGACCATTCCGAGGGGGGAGGCGGCAGCCGTTCCGCCGCACCGGGTGGGGGTGGATCCCGCGGGCGACCGCGGGGTACGCACCGGTGGGCGGAACGGCTGCCGCGCAGATCACCGCCTGGGTCAGCGCCCCCGGTCCGGTCGGCGTCCGCCCTCTGCTCCCCGCCGAGCGGCCCCTTCGCCGGCGCGCCCGCGCTCTTCTCGGCCTGCGCGACGTTCTCCTCGGCCTGCGCGACGGAACGGAACCCGGGTATCGGCACGGCGCGCGGGGCGCGAACCACAGCCGGGCCAGGGCACCCTGTGCGGGGCGTACGACCGCCCGCGGTGAGGCGGGGCTCGGAGCCGGGACCGGTACGTCAGCCCCGCGCCGACTACGCCTGCCCGGTCTCGAACCGCGCGATCCGCCCGTCCTCGCCCACGGTGAAGCTCCACCGCGTACGCATCTCGCCCCAGGTGTCGTTGCTGTAGCGGGCGATGAGGGCGCGACCGCCGTTGGACTCGTTGTCGACCTCCATGTGGCCGTGGGAGGAGAAGATCTCCTGGTCGATCCACTGGGCGAGGTCCCGGTCGTCCCCGTCGTCGGCCATGGTGGCGTCCGGCGCGAGCAGCGCGAGGAAGGCCTCGCGGTCGTGGGCGTTGACTGCGGCGACGAAGGCGCGGACGGCCGGGTCGCTGAGTCGCGTCGTCTGAATGGTCATGCCGGCCAGCGTCACACCGCCCCCGGGCCCTCGCCACCCGACCGGCCACCCGGCTCGACCGGCCCCAGCCCCCGGGCTCGACCGGCCCCGGCCCGGCCGGCTCCTGCCCTCCCGCCCGACCGGGTGACCGGCCCGCCGCGTGGGTCCACCACCCGAACGGCGTCCGCGGCGGGCCCGCGCGGCGCGGGCGGGCGACGGTGGGGAGATGAGCCGCCGCCGTCTGCGAGGGAGTCGACGTGAACTGTTTTGACCGGCGTGATCTGGGGCTGCTGCTGCTCCGACTGGGTACCGGCGGCGTCCTGGCCGCGCACGGCGCGCAGAAGCTGCTCGGCTGGTTCGGCGGCGGCGGGATCGAGGGCACCGGCCAGGCCATGGAGGCCATGGGCTACGCGCCGGGCCGGGCCAGCGCCACCGCGGCGGGCCTCGCCGAGGCCGGTGGCGGGGCGCTGCTGGCACTGGGACTGGCCACCCCGGCCGCGGGTGCGGCAGCGGCCGGAGCGATGGCGGGCGCCGCGGCGGTGCACGTCCCGAGCGGCTTCTTCGCCCAGGCCGGCGGTTACGAGTACGCGGCGTCGCTCGGTCTGACGGCCGTCGGCCTCGCGGTCACGGGACCGGGCCGCCTCTCCCTGGACCACGCCCTCGGCCACACCGTCAACCGGAACTGGATGGTCCCGGTGGCGTTCGCGGCGACGGCCGCGGCCACGACGGTGGTCGTGGGGGCGCGCAACAAGCGGGTGCGGAAGGCGGCGGAGGAGCAGCAGGAACCGCTGTTCGACTGACGCGGCGGTCCCATACCGCGCGCCGCGCCACCCGTGGCAGGCTGCCGCGCATGAGCGACGACGATCACGGCAGCCCGCCCGCCGGTCTCTGGGACACCATCGACGACCTGTGGCGGTGGCTGGAGACGGACCAGCCCGTCGGCGGCGGGGAGGGCCTCCTGCTGCGCATGCTGAAGCTGTCCGAGGAGGTCGGCGAGGTCGCCGAGGCGGTGATCGGCGCGACCGGCCAGAACCCGCGCAAGGGCGTCACCCACACGTGGGAGGACGTCGAGGCGGAGCTGTGCGACGTCGTGATCACGGCGCTGGTGGCCCTGCGGACGCTGACGCCTCAGGCGCGGGAGGTGTTCGGGCGGCATCTGGCGCGGGTGGCGGAGCGGTCTCTGGGGACGCCGGGAGCACCGGTGGTACCTGGGACGCCGGGGACGCCGGCCGCCTGAACGTGGCGGAGCCCGGGAGTCGTATCCAGCTCCCGGGCCCCTGGGGATGCCACCCAATTGCGCACGCCGGCGGCGTTTAAGAGGACGGATCAGTCATCAGGCCGTCGTGTTCTTCCTTTGAACTACCGCACCGTGGGAGAGGTGCAGGCGAGAGTCGAACTCGCATCCGACGGCGTTCGTCCGTCCCCGGTCGATCCGGCGATCGGCGGCGATACTGAAGCTGGAGCGAGAGTCTGAGATTGACGGCCCGGACGATCGTCGCCCGCGCCTCTTCAGGCTGAACTTCAGTTTCAGCTTGCGCTCGTCGCGCGAACCGGTCCTCAATCCGGCCCGCGCCTGTCGCGCACCCCCGCGCTCGCACGCGGGGGCATCTGTGGAGGCTACCCGTGCCCGGCCTCAGCCGAACAGGTAGCCGAACACCGCGTCGCCGACCCGCTGGTCGGTGACCTCGGCGCCGTTGGCCTCCTCGCGGGCGAACTTCACGGCCTGCTGGAGCTTCTCGACCCGCTCCAGCAGCTCGTTCACCCGCCGCGCCGGAAGCGCCCCGGAGAACTTCACGGTCGTCCAGTACCCGATGGGCACGTCCTCGTAGTACACCTCGACCTGCGCCGGGTGCTTGTCGGTCGCCTCGGCCTTGACGTGGTTGCGCGGGACCTTCTTCGTCCGGATCGTGCGGACCGGGTCGGTCTTCCACCAGTCCGTGGACGGGTCCTGGGACCAGGACTCGGCGGCGTCGAGCGTGGGGAGCTTCTTGACGAAGGTGTGCAGGTCGGTGAGCTGCTTCTCCAGGAAGAGCAGGTAGCTGACCGGGACGTCCGCGACGACCGTCCGCCCGTCGACCGTGACGTCCGCGCGGGCCGCGCAGTTCGCCCAGTCCTTCGTCGCGGTCACGTCGAACAGCCGCGTCAGCGACGCGGACATCTCGCGCAGCACGTCCTCGGCCCGCACCTGCACCCGCGTCGACTCGGGCGGCAGCTGCTCGCCCTCCTCGTCCTTCGGCTGGTACGTACGCGCGATCCCGGCGAGCAGCGCCGGCTTCTGCACCTTCTGGTGCGCCGCGGTGATGTCCTGGAGCGATTTGCTCTTGACGCCCTTTTCGACAGCGATGATCTGGTTCAGCTTCGCCATGTCGGTCCCCCTTCGAACAGGCATGAACGTATCCCAGTGCCTCGGGGGCGTGCACGTCCTTTTGGGGCCGGCGGGCGGACGCTCGTGCGGCACGGCGGCCGGGACCGCCGTGCCGCACCACGTGCCCGGTTCAGCCCGTACTGCAGGAGACCGTCGGCCAGGTCCAGTTGCCGTTGGCCTGGATGGTGGCACCCCAGTTGCTCCCGCTGCCGTTCGACTTGGCGGTCAGCGTCTGCGCACTGGGATAACTCGCGTTGACGTTCCAGGTGGACAGCACCTTCGCCGGGGACGGCACGTTCATCGTCACGGTCCAGTCACTCGCGCCACTGACCGAGACGTTCAGGTTGTACCGGTCCCCCCACCGCTGCCCGGCCGACAGCGTGGCGGTGCAGCCACCGCCACCGCCCCCACCGCCACCGCCACCGCTGCCGCCGTCGGGGGCGACCGCGCGGCCGGTCTGCGGTGAGATCATGCCGGAGCACAGGCCCTTGCTCGCCAGGGTCTGCGCGATGCGCGGAACGGCCGCGAGCGTGTTGGCGGGCCAGTCGTGCATGAGGATGACCTGGCCGTTGCCCAGCCGGGAGACGGCCTGCACGATCGCGTCGGTACTGGCGTTGTTCCAGTCCTGGGTGTCGACGTCCCAGATCACCTCGGTCAGCCCGTACTTGGCCTCGACCGACCGCAGCGTCGCGTTGGTCTCGCCGTACGGCGGCCGGAACAGCTTCGGTGTGCCGCCGCCCGCGCTCGCGATGGCCTGCTGGGTCCGGGAGATCTCCGAGTCCATCTGCGCCTGGCTCAGCTGAGTCATGTGCGGATGGGTGTAGCTGTGGTTGGCGACCCACATGCCGGCGTCGACCTGGGCCCGGACCAGCGACGGGTTCTGGGCCGCGTGCTGGCCCTGGTTGAACATGGTGGCCCGCAGCCCGTTCTGCCGGAGCGCGTTCAGCAGGGCCTGGGTGTTGCCGGACGGGCCGTCGTCGAAGGTGAGCCCGACGTAGCCGTTGCAGGCGGCGGCCCGCGCGGGCGCGGCCTCGGCGGCGACGGTGCCCGCGGCGGCCAGCGTGGCGACGGCCACCCCGGTGACGAGGGAACGCAGTGACGGGCGTGGTCTGGTGCGCATACGAGTGGGTCCTCCTCTCGTGTCAGGTGTGGTCAGCCCGCGCTGCAGGAGACCGAGGGCCAGGTCCAGTTGCCGTTGGCCTGGATGGTGGCACCCCAGTTGTTGCCGCTGCCGTTCGACTTGGCGGACAGCGTCTGCGCACTGGGATAACTCGCGTTGACGTTCCAGGTGGACAGCACCTTCGCCGGGGACGGCACGTTCATCGTCACGGTCCAGTCACTCGCCCCGCTGACCGAGACGTTGAGGTTGTACCGGTCCCCCCACCGCTGCCCGGCCGACACCGTCGCGGTGCAGCCACCGCCACCACCCCCGCCGCCACCGCCACCGCCGGAGCCCGTGCCACCGACCGTGATGTTGGAGCTGCCGCTGCTCTGGTAGCCCTCGGTCGCCATGATCATGTAGTAGCTGAAGTTGCCCAGCGGCATACCGGCCCGCGCCCACGCGTCGAAGTGGTTGCCGGTGGTGATGGTGCCACCGGTGCGCTTGGACTGCCGCACGCTCCAGTACTGGTCGAAGGTGCGGGTGCCTTCGACGGACGGGGCGTTGTACCGCGTCGTCTTGTAGATGTCGTAGGTGCCGCCGTCGCTGGTCACGGTGCCCTTGTACTCGCCCGTGGGCCGGAAGGTGCCCCAGTTGTCGACGATGTAGTACTCGACGAGCGGGTTCGACGTCCACCCGTAGAGCGTCAGGTACGCGTTGCCGGACGGGTTGAAGGTGCCCGAGTACTGCACGGTCCTGCGTCCGCCGTTGCTCCAGCCCTTGCCCGCGACGAAGTTGCCGGTGTTCCGCCACGAGGTGCTGTACTGGCCGCCGGACCCCATGTCCATGGAGACGGTGCCCTGGCTGTCGGTCCAGAACGAGTAGTAGTAGCCGTTGTTGGTGCCCTCCTGGTTGGTCGTGACGACCGTGCCGGCGTGGGCGGTGCCCGGCAGCATCAACGCGGCCAGCGCGGCCAGCGCGAAGGCCCAGGCACTTCTGACGAGCAGCGTGACGGGGCCGCTTCTGCGGCGCCCGGGTCGGACGAGCACGTTCATGGCGGGTGCTTCCTCTCGTGGGGGTGACAACGGCAGCAGTGTTGATCTGCACCCGTCAAGCGTCAATGGTTTCGGTAAATATTTCGAAACCTTCGCTCGCCCTTCAGCGACGCTGATCCAACGTATTGCCAGCCCAGGCCACCACATGGCATCACAAGTCCACTAAAGAAAATCTCCTGCGACGAGCCGACCAGAAAGCACGAGGCAACTCATCGAATGTTTCGAGAGCTTGGCCTATGGACAGCGACGGACCGGACCTCACATCCTCGGGATGGCAGAGCACCAGACAGCCGCACACCGTTTCCCGCACCGGAAGGTGGCGCCCGTGAAGTTCAGTTACGCGATGCTCCCCGACTACCCACTGACCGACTCCCTGGCGTCCATCCAGCTCGCCGACGAACTCGGCTTCCACGCCTGCTACGCCGCCGACGAGACCTGGCACAAGGACCTGTGGCTCCTGTTCGCCGCGGCCGCCGGCCGCACCAGCCGCATCCGTCTCGGCCCCAGCGTCTCCCCGGTCACGCTGCGCGAACCGACCCTGATCGCCCAGGCCCTCGCCACGCTCGACGAACTCTCCGGCGGCCGCGCCGAAGGCGTCCTGTCCAGCGGCAACTTCGGCCTGCTCGCCCAGTACCGCATCGACTGGGCCCGCACCAGGCCCCTCTCCCGCGTCAAGGAAGCCCTGCACGTGATGCGCACGTTCCTCGACGAGGGCGCCATCACGCACGACGGCGAGTTCTTCTCGTACGACGGCCTGTTCACGTTCGCCCGTCCCCTGCAGGCCCGGCTGCCGCTGAAGCTCGGCGCGATGCGGGGGCCGAAGTCCTTCGAGGCGGCCGGGGAGTTGTCCGACGGCTGCCACCACGCCCTGAGCTACACCCGCGAGGCCTACGACTACGCCGTGCACCACATCCGGGCGGGCGCGGAGCGGGCCGGCAAGGACTGGCGGTCCCTGGACATCGGCGCCTGGGTGGTCTTCGCGACCGGCCCCGACTCGGCGGCGGCCAAGGAGGCGGCGCGCAGCATGGTCGGTATCTACGCCTCGTCGATGCCCGAGGAACAACTGCTCCGCAACGGCGTGGACCCGGCCGAGCTGAAACCGGTCGTCGACGCGATCGGCGCCGGCGACCTGGCCCGCGGTGTCGAACTGACCACCCCGGAGATCGCCGAGCGCCTCTCGGTCGCGGGCACGCCCGAGGAGTGCCTGGCGAAGATCGAGCGGGACATCGCGCCCAGCGGCGTGAACCACATGATCTGCGCGATCACCGACCGCACCCTGGTGAAGGCTTTCACGGGCCGGGACCTGGCGGGGGCGGCGGACGTGGACACGCAGCTGCGGCTCATCGCCGAGCGGGTGATGCCGGCGTTCGCCTGAGGGTGCGGCGTGAGGGTGCGGACCGGACGGCTCACGTGCCGTGCACAACACTTCCTGTCACTCCACGGGAGCAGAGGGACACCTGAGGCCAGTAGGGGCCGACACCCGGTGGCGCCACCGGTCCAGGACCCGCCAGGAAGCCGATCCCGCAGACCGATCACGCCTCGATACGCACCCTAGGCGGAGGCGACGACACCCTCGGCGCGCGTCCCGTCCGGGCGCTGCCAGGACACGACGACCGTCCCGGACACGTCGGCGGACACGGGATGAGGGAGCACCCGGTGGACCACGGGCACCGCGGTTCCGAGGTCGGCGACGCGCACCCGTACGGACGGGTCGGGGGTGTCGCTCTCGTTCTGCGCCTGCGCGACCGTCTCGCCGCGGAGCAGCGCGGTCAGGCGTGCGACCAGCACCGGGTCGTGAACTCCGTCGTAGATCCAGCGCGTCCCGAGGACGCCGTGCTCGGAAGTCCCGATCAGCGCCTCGTCCACGCCGTCGAGCGGAGCACCGCGATAGGTCAGCGGCAGCAGGTAGGTGCCCGGCTCGTCCGACGAGGCATCAGTGACGATCATGAACTCGATGCCGACCTCCCCGTCCGGGTCGTCCAGACGGAAGCCGCCGGCCTTCGTGAGCTCCGCCTCCGGTCCGCCCCGGTACCAGGGCTGGGTCGGCAGCCACTCGGTGAGCAGCTCCAACTTGCCGGGTCTCATCGTGGTGTGGTGGATGACAGCCACTGCGACTCCTCGGATCAACGTCTGGGCCAGGATCCTTTCATGCTCCCGGGGGCGCGATCGGCGAAGGCGAACTGCTCAGAGCGGTATGCGGAAGCCAGGTCCGCCCCGTTCGGGCGAGGCCGGCCGGCCGTCCGGCTGGAGGACGCCGAAGAGGCAGCCGGCCACAGTCGGTGAGATCGCCGTCAGAACTGCAGAGAGCGTTGCCCGGCATGGCCCGAAGGGCGAGTCCACCGGCCGCTCCCGCCCGGCTCGCTGATCCCGGCCCTGCACACCCTCACGGACAAGCGGCTGATCGCCGTCGGCACGCTTGCCGTCGCGCCCTCCGCGGATCATCGCGGCCTCACCACCCTGTCGTACCTGAGCAATGATCAATAGCCTTGCCCGGTAAGCGATGTCACGATCCCCAGGGAGCCGAGTCCCATGTCCACCGCCCAGCAGGTGCCCGACATCCTCTCGCCCGAGTTCGCCGCCGACCCCTATCCCGCCTACCGGGTGATGCGGGACACCGCGCCCCTCATCTGGCACGAGGCGACGCGGAGTTACATCGTGTCGCGCTACGAAGACGTCGAACGCGTCTTCAAGGACAAGGCCGGCGAGTTCACCACCGACAACTACGCCTGGCAGCTCGAACCCGTGCACGGCAAGACGATCCTCCAGCTCAGCGGGCGGGAGCACGCCGTGCGCCGGGCCCTCGTCGCCCCCGCCTTCCGCGGCAGCGAACTGGAGCAGACGTTCCTGCCCGTCATCGAGCGCAACTCCCGCGAGCTGATCGACGCCTTCCGGCACACCGGCTCCGCCGACCTCGTCACCGACTACGCCACCCGCTTCCCGGTCAACGTCATCGCCGACATGCTGGGCCTGGACAAGGCCGACCACACGCGCTTCCACCACTGGTACACGGCCGTCATCGCCTTCCTCGGGAACCTCTCGGGCGACCCCGAGGTGACGGCGGCCGGCGAGCGGACCCGGGTGGAGTTCGCCGAGTACATGCTGCCGATCATCCGGGACCGCCGTGACAACCCGGGCGACGACCTGCTGTCCGCGCTGTGCGCCGCCGAGGTCGACGGGGTGCGGATGAGCGACGAGGACGTCAAGGCGTTCTGCAGCCTGCTGCTCGCCGCGGGCGGCGAGACCACCGACAAGGCCATCGCCGGCATCTTCGCGAACCTGCTGCTCCACCCCGACCAGCTCGCCGCCGTCCGCGCGGACCGCTCGCTGATCCCGCGCGCCTTCGCCGAGACGCTGCGGTTCACCCCGCCCGTTCACATGATCATGCGGCAGTCGGCGACGGAGGTGACGCTGAGCGGCGGCACGGTACCCGCGGGCGCCACCGTCACCTGCCTGATAGGCGCCGCCAACCGCGACGAGAGCCGCTACCGCGATCCCGACCGCTTCGACATCTTCCGCGACGACCTCACCACCACGACCGCCTTCTCCGCCGCCGCCGACCATCTCGCGTTCGCGCTCGGCCGGCACTTCTGCGTCGGCGCGCTGCTCGCCAAGGCCGAGGTGGAGATCGGCGTCGACCAGCTCCTCGACGCCATGCCGGACGTGCGCCTCGCCGACGGCTTCGAGCCGGCCGAGCAGGGCGTGTTCACCCGTGGACCGCAGAGCCTCCCGGTGCGGTTCACCCCCGTGAGCGGCTGACCTCCGTACCGGCCGGTCCGCGCCTGCCGGTCCGACCGCGCCTGCCGGTCCGTCCGCGTCTGCCGGCAGGCGTCGAGATATGGGCCCATGGCCGTGGACCCGGGAACCCGCGACGACCCACGGCCATGTGACCGGGAACCCGCAGGCCCGCGGCCATGTGACCGGGAACCCGCAGGCCCGCGGTCAGGGACCGGGAACCCGCCTTACTGCACCACCGGTGTGAACCGCACCGGAAGCGCCGACAGCCCACGCATCCAGATCGACGGCCGCCAGGTCAGTTCCTCCGGAGCCACCGACAGCACCAGGTCCGGCAGCCGCTCCAGGAGCGTCTCGACCGCCGTCCGCGCCATCACGTCCGCCAGCAGCGGAGCCGGGTACGGGCAGCGGTGCTCGCCGTTGCTGAACGACAGGTGCGCGGCGTTCTCCGCGCCCACGTGCCCCTCCGGCCAGATCTGCGGGTCGGTGTTGGCCGCGGCCAGCCCCAGCACCAGGCAGTCGCCGGCCCGGATCTGCCGGCCGCCCAGCTGGACGTCCCGTACGGCCCACCGCCCGATGAAGTTCTGCGTCGGCGTGTCCAGCCACAGCACCTCGTTGAGCGCCTCCCCCACGCTGAGCCGGCCGCCCGACACGTTCACGGCGAACCGCTCGTCCGTCAGCAACAGGCGCAGCGTGTTGCAGATCCAGTTCGCCGTCGGCTGCTGCGCCGCCGCGATCACGGAGATCAGGTCCTGGACGATCTCCTCGTCCGTCAGACCGGCCGGGTGCGTCAGCATGCGCGAGGTGATGTCCGGGCCGGGGGCGGCCCGCTTGTCCTCCACCAGCTGCCGCAGCCGCTCCGCCACGCGCCCGTACGCCGCCACCGGGTCGTCGCCCTCCCCCGCGTCCAGGGAGATCCGCAGGTCGTCGACGAGCCGGCGGGTGTCCTCGCCCGAGGTCGGCATCCCGCACAGCTGCACCACGGTGCGCATCGGCAGGGCGTGCGCGTACTCGGCCATCAGCTCCGCCTGGCCGCTGCCGGCGAACCGGGCGATGAGGTCGTCGGCGATGAGCAGGCAGTCGTGGGACAGCTCGAACTGGTCGACCTCCTCCAGCGCCTCGGTGATCACCCCGGCCCGCCGCCGGTGCTCCTCGCCCTCGGCGAACAGCACCGACGGCTGGTACCCGACGAAGGGCAGCAGCGGCCAGTCCGGCGGGATGTTCTCCCACTGGTGCCAGCGCCGCGAGTCCCGCGCGAACAGTTCGTCATGGCTGGTCACGTACGTGAGCTCGGAGTAGCCCAGCACCAGCCAGGCCGGGATGTCGCCGTCGAGCAGCACGGGTGCGACGGGGCCGTGGTCCCGGCGCAGCGCGCGGTAGAGCTGCGACGGCGTCTGCTGGTACTCGAGCCCCGTCAGGCGCACCGCGCCGGAGTGCGCGGGGCACCCCGCGGGCGCCGGGTGCGCGTAGGGGCCGCCAGGGTCGGTCACAGTGTCGCCTCCTCGGCGATGGCCATGTCGTGGAGGTGGTTCACGAGGGTGATCAGCACGTCCTTGCCGGAGTGCCGGACCCGTGCGTCGCAGTCGACCATCGGCACGTGGGCGGGCAGGGCGAGCGCCTGGCGGATCTCGTCCAGGGAGTACCGGTCGGCGTCCTCGTCGAACCGGTTCACGGCCACCACGAAGGGTGTGCGGTGGTGCTCCAGCCTGTCGATCGCGTACCAGGAGTCGTCCATCCGGCGCGTGTCCACGAGGACCACGGCGCCCAGTGTTCCCGAGAACAGCCTGTCCCACAGGAACCAGAAGCGCTCCTGGCCGGGCGCTCCGAACAAGTACAGCACCATGCGGTCGTTGAGACTGATCCGCCCGAAGTCGAACGCGACCGTCGTGGTGGTCTTCGCCGTCACCGCGCTGGTCTCGTCGACGCCCACGCCGGCCTGGGTCATCACCTCTTCGGTGTTCAGTGGCCGGATCTCGCTCACGGAGCGGACCAGCGTCGTCTTGCCGACGCCGAAACCGCCCACGACGACGATCTTCAGACCGGTCTCCGCGGTGTCGTTCAGCGGTGTGCGGTGGGAGGGCGGCTCAGAGGTTGCGGAGCCCATGGAGCACCTCTTGGAGTAGGGCGGAATCAGGCAGGGAGGCGACGGACTGCGCCGCGCGCGGATGGCGGGCGGTGATGCGGCCCGTGTCCAGCAGGTCGCCGAGCAGGATCCGCACCACCATGACCGGCAACCCGAGCTCCGCGGCGATCTCGACGACGGCGATGGGGTGCCGGCACAGCTCCAGGATCCGGGCGTGCTCCGACTGCATCCCCGACACCGGCCCGCTCTCGCTGACGATGAGGGTGACCAGGTCGAAGGACTCGTCGGCGCGGCTCCGCCCACCGGTGACGGTGTAGAGCCGGTCCGGATCACCCGTGTCGACGGGTTTGCGCATCACGACGTGCCGCTCCCCCTGGCCTGGTCCCGCGGCTCGGCCCGCAGGTGTTCACCGAGCTGCTCGACCAGCTCCGTCATCTGGTGGCCGATCACTCCGGGATCGGCGTCCTCCCTGGCGACGACGGCGAGGTGCGCCCCCTCGCCGGCCTCCACGATGAACAGCAGGCCGCCGTGGAACTCGGTCATCGACTGCCGGACGCCGCCGGTGCCGTCGCCGAACTCCACGGAGGCCCCTTGGGCGAGAGCCTGGATGCCGGAGCAGATCGCCGACAACTGGTCGGCCTGGTCGAGCGTCAGGTGCTCGCTCCAGCAGAGCTTCAGGCCGTCCCGGGACAGGACCAGGGCGTGACGTGCGCCGGGGGTCTGTTCCAGGAGATTGTGCAGGAGCCAGCTGAGGCTGTTGTCGGTGGTCTGCATGATGGGTGATGGGACGGTGGTGTCCGGCTGACCGGTCACCGGCCCGTTCCTCCTATCTCACGAGCTCGGGCGGGACGGGGCGCCGTCGCCCCGGACGCCGTACGGGAAGTGGGGACTGACGCCGCACGGGAAGGGGTGGGACTACGGAGCCGGGGGCGGCTGCGACCCGGCACCCGGTCCGGTGGTGCCGTCCGAGGACTGCTGCCGGGCACGGTGGAAGGCGCCGAACCGCGTACCCGCGTCGCGTGCCGGGCGCCGCGTCGACGGTGCGTCACCGGCCTGTCCGGACGCCGACTGACGCTGTTCGCGTTCGCGCTCCGCCTCGGCCATGGTGCGGCCGGGGGCCCGGACCGGCAGACCGTTCGGCGTGGTGCCGTCGGGCCGCCGGTGCCGTCCGTGGTCGGCCGGTTCGGGCCGTGCGGTGCGCTCGGTGACCGGGGGCAGGGCCGCGGCCGGCGGACGGACGGTGGCGGGCAGTTCGAGCCGTGCGGCGGAGTGCTCGGTGGCCGGGGGCAGCGCCGCGGCCGCGGGGCGGGCGATGCCGTCGGGCAGCGGGGCCGGGGCGGGCGCGAGCGCGGCGGGGGCGGACGACGCGTCGGGCCGGGGGGCCGTCTCGTGCGGGACCAGGTCGCGCTGCTGGGCGAGCAGATCCAGGGGCAGCAGGACGACGACGCCGGTGCCGCCGCGTGAGGAGGGGCGGTAGTTGACGCTGATGCCGTACTTCGCCGCGAGCCGTCCCACCACGGCCAGGCCGAGCCGGGTGCCCTGCAGCGACGCGAGGTCGGTGACGCGGCCGCTCACGGCCTCCTCGGCGCGCCGCATCGCCGCGTCGGCCATCTTCAGGCCGCTGTCCTCGATGGTGACGACGATGCCGGCGCTGCGGTCCTCGACGTAGACGTGCACCTCGTCGATGGGCGGGGAGAAGTTCGCGGCGTTGTCCATCAGCTCGGCGAGCAGGTGCATCACGCCCTCGGCGGCGAAGCCGGAGACCGCGGCGCGGGTGGAGCAGTGCAGGCGCACCCGCTGGTAGGCGGCGATGCGGCCGACGGCACCGCGCAGGATGCTCTCCATCACGATCGGCTTGTTCCAGGCGCGGCTGGACCTGCCGCCCATGAGCAGCGCCAGCCGGTCGGTCATCAGGCCCAGCTGGGAGGTGCTGTGGTCCAGCTTCAGCAGGTCGCCGAAGACCTCTTCGCCGTGCCGCTCCTGCATCTCCCGCAGGTCGGCGAGCATCCGCACGGCCTTGGCCTGGACGCGGCTGAGTGCCTTGGCGGAGGCGGCCTGTGCCGCGGCGGCGCGCCGCTCACTGTGGGCGAGTTCGCGGATGAACGATTCGGCCGGGGTACGCAACGCCGGCAGCTGGGGCAGGTCGGTTTCGGCGAGCACGGTGTCGGCGGACCGGCCGTCGCGCAGCCGGGCGACCGCGGCGGGCAGCGTCTCGCCCACGAAGCGCTCGTACTCGACCGCCGCCTGCTCCACTTCGTTCCGCATCCTGCGGTATTCGCCGTCCAGGGCGGTCGTCCGCCGCACGTCCTCCTCGACGGTGGCGGCGAAGGTGTGCGTGAGCCGCTGCAGTTGCGGGTCGGACGGCGGCGGCACGCTGCCCAGCACGTCGGCCGCGCTCGCGCCCTCCCGCAGCCGCTGGGCCACGGCGGGCAGCGTCGCACCGGCCAGGTGCGATATCTCGGCCGACAGCCGGGCCGCTTCCGCCTTGAGCCGGCTGTTCTCCGACTCCCGCTCGGCGGCTGTGCCGCGGGCCCGGTGGACGAGCCGGTGGTCGACGAGGACGGTGACGGCCACGCACACCCAACCGGCCACCACCACGGCCAGGGCCCACGTGGAGGCGTCGGACGGTGCCATGGCGACCGCCGCGCCGCCGGCGGCGGCGCTCGTCACCAGCACGGCCGACCGTGCGGCGAACGAGGTGCGCGGCACGCCCACCGGTGGATGCTGGCTGGGCGAAGCAGGCACTGGCATGGAGCGGTCCCTCGGTCCGTGAGAGCAGGGGAATCAGGGCGGCGGCACAGCGCAGCCGCGGGCCGGGAAGGAGATCAGCCAACAGGAAGGCGATCTTCCGACCACGTACGGCTCATGCTAATCACCCTGGTGTGCGAGAAGGCCTCGCTTGTTGAATAGTCCGTCAGCAATCCGAGTTCGTCGTGAACTCATCGCTCGCGCGTCCCGCTGTGGTACCCGGGATGACGCCGGGCAGGCCCGGCCGGGGACGGGAATGCGGGCAGGGACCGCACTGACGCGACGTCACATCCCGTCGGCCGTATGAGGTACACCGGCCTCCTCGTCCGCACGAGCTGTCGAATTCCAGCCAACTATACGTACGGCGACCGCTGTTCACGCCTCGGCCCTCGTGATGACCGGGCCGTCGGGGTGTGGGAATGCGGCTGATCGTGAAGTTTCCGTGACAGCGGACCGCCGGGAGCGGGGAGCGGGGAGCGGCAGACGAGTCGGGCTGTACGCCGGGTCCTGTTCCGCTCAGGGTCACGCGACCACTGACGATCAACTACTGGCGCAGGACACTAGGCTCCCGCCATGGCGGAACCCGTGGGTCCTCAACAGGTCGGTGCCGGCAGCGTGTTCGCCCCACTGCCGAGACGGCCGTACACACGCGGGCGAAGGCGGCTCGTCATCAGCGCGGGAGCCGCTCTGGGCGCGGTCGCCACAGCGCTCTTCGCCGGTTCCGGACCCGAGCCCGGTGATCACGCACCGACGGTGGTGTGCACCGACACCGGCAACACCGGCCTGACCGCCGACGTGGACGCGGACGGGCGCCTGGACGAGATACACGACCCCCACCGCTCGGGAGAGGCCTCCGTCCTCTTCAGCCGGGCCGACGACCGCGTCGAGGTCGGTGTCGACGAGGCCCTCGGCGTGTGGCAGAAGGTCCGAGGCCTGCTGACGCCGGACCTGGAGACCCGGGGCACGTTCGGCGACTTCGACGGCGACGGCTATCTCGATCTGGCGTTGTTCCACAGCCAGGAGGACACCGGGGACAGTCCCCGCTCGAACCTGCTCGTGCACGAGGTGCGCTACGGACCGCTCGCCCGGGACCTGAGCGGCAGCCGGAGCGGCGCCATCCGCGTTCAGGTCCCGTTCTTCGTCGCCGCGGTGCGTGCGACCGACGAGAACCAGGACGGGCGCGCCGAGCTGCACGTGTTCCAGTCTGCCGGAGACGGCGGCTACCAGCGGTACATCGGCCGCCAGAAGGACGGCGGCATAACCCTGAGCGGGACCGACACCGGCTACTACAGCCATGGCCAGTGGGACGAACTCCAGCCGGGGTGGAGCGACTTCGGTACCTGCGTGTACACCGACCCCGAGGGCACGCCGTCGGTCCGGAAATCGTCTTCGAACGTCACGCCCGCATCAGGAGCGAGGCGAGGGTGACGGGCACGGAGCCCGGGCACGCCCGGGCTCTTCGGTGATCACGACGCACCGGCCCAGAGGCCCTTTCCGAGGCGAGGCCGCAGGTGGCGGCAGACGAGTCGGGCTGTACGCCGGGTTCTGTTCCGGCGGGTCCTCGCGGGCCCGCCGGCGACGGCCATCCATCTAGGACCGGCGTTGCCGCCGGCCTCGTGCGGTCTACCCGCGGACTCGGGCGGGCAGCCCTCGAACGTCCGCGCAGAGACACCGGGGTGTCTCCTTTTGACCTTGCTCCGGGTGGGGTTTACCTAGCTGCCCAGGTCGCCCTGGGCACTGGTGGTCTCTTACACCACCGTTTCACCCTTACCCGGCGCCGAAGCGCCGGGCGGTCTGCTTTCTGTGGCACTGTCCCGCGGGTCACCCCGGGTGGCCGTTAGCCATCACCCTGCCCTGTGGAGCCCGGACGTTCCTCGGGAAGTCCCGTGAGGGACTCCACGCGGCCGCCCGCCCGGCTCGTCTGCCGTACCGACCATGGTACCGGGCGTGCGCGCCGGCTCGGGCCCGCGGCCGCCGTCGCCGGGACCGAGCCCGTGAGGATCAGGGCGAAGGCGGCGATGACGCCGGGTGTCAGGGACTCGTCCAGGAAGGTGACGAAGGCGGTCGCCGTGCGGACGACGCCCAGGCCCGCGAGGGCGGCGCGCACCGCCGGACCCGCCACGCTTGACCCTGCCGCAACGTCAACGTCTTCACTGGAGTCATGCGAATCGGAGAACTCGCCGACACCGTCGGCGTCACCACGCGGACCGTGCGGCACTACCACCACCAGGGCCTGTTGCCCGAGCCGGAGCGGCTGGCCAACGGATATCGGACGTACACCCTGAGGCACGTCGTCGTGCTCGCCCGGATCCGCCGGCTGACCGAGCTGGGGCTCGGGCTGGCGGAGGTGCGGGACGTGCTCGCGGACGAGGCGGGGAAGGATCTGGCCGAGGTGCTCGAGGAGCTGGACGCGGATCTGGCGCGGCAGGAGGCGGCGATCCGGGACCGCCGGGCGCGGTTGCGGGCGCTGCTGGGGACGGGGGGCGCGCTGCCGCCCGAGGGGCCGGTCTCGGCGGAGCTGGCCGAGCTCTTCGCCGGTATGGGGGACGTTTCCGGTTCCCCCATGGCCGTACGGGACCGCGAGATGCTGGCGCTGCTGGAGAGCACCGTGGCGCCGGAGGACCGGGAGGGGCTGCTGGCCGCGCTGCGCGGTGCCCTGGGCTCGCCGGAGGCGATGGCGCGGGCCCACCACGCCTACGCGCTGCTCGACGAGCTGGCGGACGCCGGCGTCGACGACCCGCGCGTGGCGGAGGCGGCCCAGGTGCTCGCCGACTGCCTGCCCGCGGAGCTGCTGCCCGAGGAGGACGTCACGCTGGACTCCGGCCACGGCTTCCTGGGTGCCATGTACGCCGACTTCGCGCCCGGCCAGGCGGAGGCGATCCGGCAGGCCATGGAGATCGCGTCGAGGGGACGGCGGTCATGAGGGTCCCGTACGCCCTCGTCCGGCACGAGCTGCGGATGCTGGCCAGTCTGTGGCTGTGGGCGGCCCGGCGGACCGACGGGGCGTCGGCCGGCAGGTCCGTCTTCGGGTACGCCCGGGGGCAGGGCGCGATGACGCTCGGGCTGGCGTTCGTGTGCGTGATCGAGACGGTGATGATGTCCGTGCTGCTGCGCGACTGGCCCACCGTGCACCTCGTGGTGCTGGTCCTGGACGTGTACACCATCGTCTTCGTCGTCGGGCTGCACGCCGCGTCCGTGGTCCGCCCGCACGTCCTGGACCCGGACGCCGGCACGCTGCGCGTGCGCCAGGCCGTGCACGTCGACGTGCGGATACCGCTGGGGCGGATCGCCTCCGTGCGGCGCGAGCTGCGGACCACGCACGAGCGGACGGAGGGTGAGCTCGATCTCGCCGTGGGTGCGCAGACCTCCGTCACCGTCGAACTCGCCGAGCCCGTCCCCTACGTCACCTTCCTGGGCCGGCGGCGCGAGGTCCGGGTCGTGCGCTGCCACGCCGACGACGCCGGGGACCTCGTACGGGCCGTCGACCAGGCACGGGAGGGGTACGCCGTACCCTGACCAGGAGCCTCGGTGCCCAGGAGCTCGTAGTGAAGGAGTGCGTGTGCTTGTCCTGCTGCCCCCGTCGGAGGGGAAGGCCGCGTCCGGTCGCGGCGCCCCGCTGAAGCCGGAGTCGCTGTCCCTTCCGGGGCTGGCCCCGGCCCGGGAGACCGTCCTCGGCGAACTGGTCGAGCTGTGCGCCGGTGACGAGGAGAAGGCGCGCGAGGTGCTCGGACTGAGCGAGGGGCTGCGCGGCGAGGTCGCCAAGAACACGGAGCTGCGGACGGCGGGGGCGCGTCCGGCCGGGGAGGTCTACACCGGCGTGCTGTACGACGCCCTGGACCTGGCCTCGCTGGACCCGGCCGCCAGGAAGCGGGCCGCCCGTTCGCTGCTGGTGTTCTCCGGGCTGTGGGGCGCGGTGCGGGTGACCGACCGGATTCCCTCCTACCGGTGCTCGATGGGCGTGAGGCTTCCCGGGCTCGGGGCGCTGGGCGCGTACTGGCGGGCGCCGATGGCCGAGGTGCTGCCCGAGGCGGCCGGGGACGGGCTGGTGCTGGACCTGCGCTCGTCGGCGTACGCGACGGCCTGGAAGCCGCAGGGGGAGGTCGCCGGGCGGACGGCGACCGTGCGGGTGCTGCACGCACCGACCCGGAAGGTGGTCAGCCACTTCAACAAGGCGACCAAGGGGCGGATCGTACGGAGTCTGCTGGCGTCCGCGAGCACGCCCGAGGGGCCCGCGGAGCTGGTGGAGGCGCTGCGGGACCTGGGGTACGAGGTGGAGGCGCAGGCGCCGGCTAAGGCGGGGAAGCCGTGGTCGCTGGACGTGCTGGTGGCGGAGATCCACTGAGCCGGCCGTCGGACGTGCGTTGCGTATGCCGCAACGCTGATTGCGCAGAGTGCTTCCCGGCGGCACGATGAGGTCATGAGTTCACCGCTGCCCTCCTCCCCCCATGCCCCGGTGCCGTCGGTGCTGGATCTCGCGCCCGTCGTGCCCGTCGTGGTCGTCGACGACCTCGCCGACGCGGTCCCGCTCGCCCGGGCACTCGTCGCGGGCGGGCTGCCCGCGATCGAGGTGACGCTGCGGACTCCCGTCGCGCTGGACGCGATCCGCGCGATCGCCGCCGAGGTGCCGGGCGCGGTGGTCGGGGCGGGCACGGTCATCACGCCGGAGCAGGTCGGGGAGGTCGTGGCGGCCGGGGCGCGGTTCCTGGTCAGCCCGGGGTGGACGGACGGACTGCTGGCGGCGATGCGGGCGTCCGGGGTGCCGTTCCTGCCGGGGGTGTCGACCACGTCGGAGGTGGTGGCGCTGCTGGAGCGCGGGGTGCGGGAGATGAAGTTCTTCCCGGCCGAGGCCGCGGGCGGCACCGCCTACCTCAAGGCGCTCGCCGCCCCGCTGCCGCAGGCCCGCTTCTGCCCGACGGGCGGCATCGGGCCGGCCTCCGCGCCGGATTACCTCGCGCTGCCCAACGTCGGCTGCGTCGGGGGCAGCTGGATGCTGCCCAAGGACGCGGTGGCCGGCCGGGACTGGGGGCGCGTCGAGGCGCTGGCCCGTGCGGCCGCCTCGCTCAGCGCAGGTGGGACGTGTCGTTGAACAGGCGGACGCTCGCGCCGCCGTCCGCGTAGTACGCCACCGCCGACAGCGAGGCCGCCGACAGTTCCATGCGGAACAGCGACTCGGGCGGGGCGCCCAGGGCGAGCCGTACGAACGTCTTGATCGGCGTCACGTGGGAGACCAGCAGCACCGTGCGGCCCGCGTACGCCGCGGCCAGCCGGTCGCGGGTGGCGGCGACCCGGGCGCCGGTCGCCGCGAAGCTCTCGCCGCCGCCGGTCGGTTCGGCGTCCGGGGAGGACAGCCAGGCGTCCATGTCGTCGGGATACCGCTCGCGCACCTCGCCGAAGGTGAGCCCCTCCCAGGCGCCGAAGTCGGTCTCCCGCAGGCCCTCGTCGATCGTCACCGCGAGGCCGAGGCGGGCGGCGACGATCTCTGCGGTCTCGCGGGTGCGGGCCAGGGGCGAGGCGACGACCGCCTGGATCGTGCCGCGCCGGGCGAGGCTCGCGGCGACCCTCTCGGCCTGCTCCCGGCCGACGGAGGACAGGGACGGGTCGCTGCCGCCGCTTCCGGAGAACCGCTTCTGCGGGGTGAGCGGGGTCTCGCCGTGCCGGAGCAGGACGAAGGTGGCGGGGGCGCCCATGTCGGGGGGTCCCCAACCGGGTGAGGCCACGGTCTTCGCGGCCCGCACGTCGGCGTCGGCCGCGGTGGCGGAGGCAGCGGGGCGAGGGGCAGCGGTGGTCTCCGTGGTCTCCGTGTCCGGCCGGGCCGCCTGAGTCCGGGCCGCCTGAGTGAGGCGTTCGCCCACGGCGGGGCCGTCGGCGGACTCGGCGGCCCGGGCGCCGCCCGCGTCCAGTTCCGCCGTCGACGTGGACGCGGACCACTGCTCGCCGCGGGCCCCCGCGTCCATCGCCTCGTTGGCCAGTCGGTCGGCGTGCTTGTTGCTCGCGCGGGGGATCCACTCGTACGTCACGCGCCCCGGCGGGAAGACGCGCGCCGCCTCGGCCGCCAGCGGCTTCATGCCGGGGTGCTTGATCTTCCAGCGGCCCGACATCTGCTCGACGACGAGCTTGGAGTCCATCCGGACGTGGACGGTCGCGTCCGGGTCCAGCTCCTTCGCCGCGCGCAGACCTGCCAGCAGACCCCGGTACTCGGCCACGTTGTTCGTGGCGACCCCGAGGTACTCGGCGGCCTCGGCCAGGGTCTGTCCCGTGGCCGCGTCCAGGACCACGGCTCCGTAGCCCGCGGGCCCCGGGTTGCCCCGCGACCCGCCGTCGGCCTCGACGACGAACTCCCGCACCGGGACCGCCGCCGGACCCGCCACGGGACCTACCGCCGGGCCCGCCGCTGGATCTGTCGCCGGGCCCGCCGCCGGATCTGCCACGGGACCCGCCGCCGGGCCTGCCGCCGGATCTCCCGCCCGGTCCGTCGCCGGACCTGCCGCCGGATCTCCCGTCAGGCCCGCCGCCGAATCTGCCGCCCGGTCCGCCGCCGGATCTGCCACCGGACAGGCCCCTTACAGGCCGGAGTCGGCCGTGCGCACCAGGATGCGGCGGCAGTTCTCGCAGCGTACGACCGTGTCGGGCGCCGCCGAGCGGATCTCGCTCAGCTCGGTGATCGCCAGCTCCTGGCGGCACCCCTGGCAGCTGCGCTGGTACAGCTTGGCCGCGCCGACGCCGCCCTGCTGCTCGCGCAGCTTCTCGTAGACCTTCAGCAGGTCCGCGGGGACCGATCCCGCGATGACCTCGCGCTCCTTGGTCACCGAGGCCGCCTCGGCGTCCAGTTCCTCGACGGCGGCGTCCCGTCGCGCGGCGGCGTCGTCGGTCTTCCCCTGCACCGCGCCGACCCGCTCGGTCAGCTCGGCGACCCGCTCCTGCGCGGACTCACGGCGCTCCATCACCTCCAGGACGATGTCCTCGAGGTCGCCCTGCCGCTTGGCGAGGGACGCGATCTCGCGCTGGAGGTTCTCCAGGTCCTTCGGGGAGGTGACGGCGCCCGAGTCCAGGCGCTGCTGGTCGCGGGTGGCGCGCTGGCGCACCTGGTCCACGTCCTGCTCGGCCTTGGTCTGCTCGCGGGCGCAGTCGCTCTCCTCGGTCTGCGCGGCCACGAGCAGGTCGCGCAGCTGCGTGAGGTCCTTGGTCAGCGACTCGATCTCGGCGTGCTCGGGCAGGGACCTGCGCTTGTGCGCGAGCTGCTGGAGCCGCGTGTCGAGGCCCTGGACATCGAGGAGTCGGATCTGGTCGGCGGGCGCGGCTTTCAGTTGGGGGCTCCCATTGTGTCGGAGGTCGGGGCGGACGCCGCGTGGGCGGTCCAGGGGTCGGTGACCGTCTTGGAGACGTGGACCCGGAGGTCCCAGCCGTTGCGGTCGGAGATCTCGTCGAGCTGGGCGGCGGCCAGCTCGCACCAGGGCCACTCGGTGGCCCAGTGCGCCGCGTCGAGCAGCGCGAGGAGACTGTGGGCGCGGGCCTCCGAGACCGGGTGGTGACGCAGGTCCGCGGTGAGGAACGCGTCGACGCCGGCCGCGCGCACGTGGTCGAAGAGGCTGTCGCCGGAGCCGCCGCTGACGGCGACCGTGCGGACGGTCGCCTCCGGGTCGCCGGCGACGCGGATGCCCTGCGCGGTGGCGGGCAGCCGCTCGGCGGCGCGGGCGGCGAGCTCGCGGACGGTCAGCGGGTGCTCCACTTCGCACACCCGGCCCAGGCCCCGACGCCCTTGCGGGTCGGCCGGGTCCGGCACGAGGGGCCCCACGACGCGGAGGTCGAGCGCGCCGGCCAGCGCGTCGGAGACGCCCGGGTCGGCGGTGTCGGCGTTGGTGTGGGCGACGTGCAGGGCGATGTCGTTCTTGATGAGCGTGTGCACCACGCGGCCCTTGAAGGTGGAGGCGGCGACCGTCGTCGTCCCCCGCAGATACAGCGGGTGATGGGTGACGAGCAGGTCGGCGCCCAGCTTCACCGCCTCGTCGACGATTTCCTGGACCGGGTCGACGGCGAACAGGACCCGGGAGACCTCCTGGCCGGGGTCGCCCACGACGGTGCCGACCGCGTCCCAGGACTCGGCCCGCTCGGCGGGCCACAGGTTCTCCAGCGCGGCGATGACTTCTGACAGACGGGGCACGAATGCAAGGCTACCTGGAGGTTCTGCGCCGCTGTACCCGCAGCCGTACCGGCAGCTGTACCGGCGGCCTCCCGCGCGGCCGTCCCGCTCCGGCGCAGCACACACCCCGCCCTTCTCTCAGGCGAATCGTTCCTGTGCCACACGTATGTGTGATGGGGCCTGCCGCCGGTCCCCCGCCCGTGCGTACGAAACTAGCTTCGTCGCTGGAGGTGACCGAACGATGACGGTCTGTGCAATCGAGCCTTCGGCGAATCCCGGGCACGGCGGCCCCCCGCGGGCGGCCTGCAGCATCACCGCGGAGGGCGCCTACGCCGCGCGCCTCACCCTGAGCGGAGACTCCTGGTACCCGGAGCGCTGGACCCTGGACGGCCCCGAACCGTACGCGGTGCCGCTGCCCGGCAATCAGCCGGAGGAGCCCGGCACCGAGGTGCAGCCGATGGGTGACGGGCGGGTCCTGGTCCACCGCGTCGCGGCCGGACGGCACGTCTTCTCGCTGCTGTACCCGACCGGCCCCGGCACCGGCGAGCTGCCGCTCGGTGCGGTCGAGTGCCCGTCGGACACCATCGAGCTGCGGCTGCTGCCGCCGGCCCCGGACGGCGAGCGGGCGTACGCCCTCGCCGCCGGCCCGCGGGTGACGGTGCTGTGGCAGGTCGCCGGCGGCCTCTTCGGACCGGAGCGGGCCGCCGAGATCCCCGGCCGGTGCTCGGGCGGGGCCTGGCTGGACCGCACGGGCCGGATACTGGCCGTGGACCGGGAGTCCGGCGGGCGCACCAAGGCGGTCGTGGTGGACCTGGAGCGGGGCGGCGAGGTGTCCCCGCTGCTGCAGATCACCGCGGACAGCGACGACCGGATACTGCTGGCCGACCCGGACAGCGGGCTGGCGCTGATCCGCTCGGACGCGCCCTCGCCGGGGCAGGCGCGGCTCGGCTGGGGGGTGCTGGGCAGCACCCTGCCGGTGCGCTTCCCGGAGTGCCTGCGACTGCCGGACTGCGTCGTCACGCCGTTCGCGATCCAGCCCGGCCAGGCGCTCACGCCGGAGCGCTGCGCGGTGGCGCTGCGCCTGGACGGCGCGTTCGGCAGCTGGGTCGGGGTGTGGCGGCCCACCGAACGGCGGGTGCGTCACCTTCCGGCTCCGGAAGGGTGGTTGACGGGCGCCGGGCTGTGGACCGCGGACGGGGAGCTGCGTCTGCCGTGCGCCACACCGCAGTCGCCGTGCGGTGTGGCGCGGCTGACCGCACGCGACGCGGGCGGCGGGCGGGCAGGGGACCCGGAGGGTGCGGAGTTAACGCGGGGCGCGGAAGGCAGGCGGGAGGCGGAGGGTACGCGGGATGCGGAGAATACGGAGGATATGACTCCGGATAATCCGGAGACAACGGGCGAATCAGGCACTCCGGCGTCCGCCTCGACGCGTCCCGTACCCCTGCAACAGGCCCCGCTGGGACGGCTTGTAACGAAGTAGTGCCGGTTGGCGTGGTCGCCTGGATTCGGGCCGAGGGGTGCCGGTTACACTCGCCCGGCTGTAGGAAAGATCATGTTGACGGGGTGAATTCCTTCCGATGAACGACGCCAGCACGACCCAGCCGATGCAGGCCGACGGCGCCGACGTTCGCGAGACCGACACCGGCCACGGCCGGCACCGAGGACCGGTCTCCAGTCAGGACGGCGCGGCGATTCCGCGGGGCCGCCACCGCAAGCCGGCCGAAGAGGCCGACACGGCGGCGGCGGCCTGACGGCACGTCAGGAAACACGACACAGAAGTACAGGAACAGAAGTACAGAAGCAGCGAGCAGCAAGCGGCTCCGGCCCCGTCCGTCACTCCGACGGACGGGGCCGTTGTCGTCATCCGTACCGGACGACGGTGTCGGCGAGGACCGGCGCGCCGCCCCGTTCCACGGCGCCCACCGCCACCCGCACCGTGCCGCCGCCCGCCGCCCCCGCGGACCGCCACATGCGCACCCGCAGTGTCTCCCCGGGATACACGACCCCGACGAACCGCGTGCGGTACTCGCGCACCCGGGTCACGTCACCGTCCAGCAGCGTGTCGACGACCGACTTGAGCGTGCTCCCGTAGGTGCACAGCCCGTGCAGGACGGGCCGGCCGAAGCCGGCGCGCGCGGCGAACTCCGGGTCGGCGTGCAGGGGGTTCCAGTCACCGGAGAGCCGGTAGAGCAGGGCCTGGTCCTCGCGTACGGGGCGCTCGGCCACGTGGTCCGGTGCTGCGGCGGGTGGCGGCGCCGGGCGTCCGGACGGCCCCCGTTCACCGCCCCAGCCGCCTTCTCCGCGTACGAAGATCTCGGCCTCGTCGGTCCACAGCGGTCCGTCCGCGTCGGTGACCTCGGTGCGCAGGACGAGGACGGCCGCCGTGCCCTTGTCGTAGACGGCGACGACGCGGGAGGCGGCGCTCGCCCGGCCCCGCACCGGAACGGGCCGGTGCGGGCGCAGGTACTGCCCGCCGTGCAGGACGCGGGCGAGGTCGACGTCGACACCGGGCATGGACAGCGCGCGGATCACGCCGGGCGGGCCGCCGCCCGCGACGGTGGCGAAGCTCGGCAGGACGTGCAGCCGGGACTCCAGGGTGTAGCGCAGCTCGCCCGGGTCGGTGGCGGGCAGGCCGGCGCCGATGCCGAGGTGGTAGAGCTGGACGTCCTTGTGGTCCCAGGCGATCTCACGGACGCGGGGCGCGGCGGCGAGCGCCTGGGCTGCGTCGACGGGCATGGCTCTCCTTCACCCCGGTACCGGTCGTCCGGGCATCCGTTACCCGGGCACCTGCCGTTCCGGCACCCGTCGTCCGGGCACCCACCGGGCCGGCACCCGTCGCCCGGGCACCCACCAGGCCGGCACCCGTCGTCCCAGCACCGCCTGCGGACAGCCACGACCGTACGGGACGCCGGCCACCCATGACAGCTGTCCTTCCGAAGTCCGGACAGCCCGGTCACCGAGCCCCGCCACCGAGCCCCGGGCCCCGGCTACCCGCGCGCCCCGCGCTTCGTCCGCTCCCCCGGCGGCAGCCACACCCGCATCAGCACCGCCCCGGCGGCCAGCACCACCGCCGCCGTGCGGAACACCAGCGCGTACCCGTCCGTCAGTTCCTCGGGCCCGGCGTCCTCTCCCCCGGCCCGGGCCGCCGCGATCGTCGACATCACGGCGAGTCCCAGCGAACCGCCCATCGTCCGGGAGGTGTTGACCAGCCCGGAGACCAGTCCGGCGTCCCCGGCCGCCGGCCCGGAGATGGCCAGCGACGCCAGCGGGGTCGCCGCCAGACCCGCGCCCAGCATCATCAGCACCCCGGGAATCATGATCGCGGTCAGGTACCCGCCGTCCGCGGTCATCGTCGACTGCCAGCCGAAGCCGACCGCCGCGACGAGCGTGCCCAGCACGGCCACGTTCCGCGCCCCGATCACCGGCATGAACCGCGGTGCCGCCTTCGAGCCGAGGACCACCGCCAGCGAGCTGGGCACCAGGGCGAGCCCCGCCTCCAGCGGGGAGTAGCCCAGTACGTTCTGCGCGTACAGGGTCATGAAGAACCACATCGAGAACATCGACGAACCGGACACCAGCATCGCCACGTTCGCCGACGCCACCGACCGCAGCCGCAGCAGCCCCAGCGGCATCAGCGGCGCCGCCGTCCGCGCCTCGACGAGGAGGAACAGCGCGAGCAGCGCGAGCCCGGCGAGCAGCGGCACCAGCGCGGCGGCCGCCGCCCACCCCTCGGACTCCGTCTGCGAGATGCCGTAGGCCAGGGTGGCCAGCCCGGCGGTGACCAGCAGCGCGCCCGGCAGGTCGAGGCGCCGCCGCTCCCCCGCCCGGCTCTCGGACAGCCAGTACACGGCGCCGGCCAGTACCACCGCGCCCACCGGCACGTTGATCAGCAGTACCCAGCGCCACGACAGCCCGTCCACCAGGACGCCGCCCACCAGACCGCCCGCCGCACCGCCTCCCGCGCCCACGGCGGTCCAGGTCGCGATCGCCCGGGCCCGCGCGGCTCCCTCGGGCACCGCCGCGGTCAGGATCGTGAGCGTCGAGGGGGCGAGTACCGCCGCGCCCAGGCCCTGCACGGCGCGTGCGGCCAGCAACTGCCAGCCCTCCTGGGCAAGTCCGCCGCCCAGCGAGGCCAGCGTGAAGAGTCCGAGCCCGACCAGGAACATCCGCTTGCGCCCGTACAGGTCCCCGGCCCGCCCGCCCAGCAGCATGAAGCCGGCGAAGGCGATGGCGTAGGCGTTGACGACCCACTGCAGACCCTGCGCGCTCAGGCCGAGGTCGGTCCGCATCGACGGCAGGGCGACGTTGACGACGGACACGTCGAGCACGACCAGGAACTGTCCGGCGCACGCGAGCGCCACGACCAGCCAGGTGGGGGGCGTGCGGCGCGACGATATTCGGGCGGTGTTCGTACCGGTGGCTTCGAGCATGGGCGTCATGGTCTCAACCCCGGAGCGCCCCTTGCATCGGGATTTGGGCCCCAGACCGTCCTAGGTCCTCGGCCCTCGGTCCTCGAGCCTCGGGCCTCGGGCCCCGCGTCCGGGCCCCGCGTCCAGGCCCCGGGTCCCGGGCGCGGGATTCGGACTCGGACATGGCCCGGACGTGGACACTCCCCAAAGAGAAGGTCAAGAATTCGTTAGGGACTCGAAGTAACGGAATAGTTGCCCCGGCGCACGAGGTTCAGCCTGCACACATTCGCCGATCCCCCGGCCTGGAGGCCTCACTCAATGTCCGACACGACGACCGCCGAGCCCGCCCGGACAGCGAGCGGGGCCACCGTCCCGGTACTCGCCTTCGCGGGCATCGTCGTCGCGGTGATGCAGACCCTGCTCGTCCCGGTCTTCAAGGACCTGCCCCGACTTCTGGACACGACACCCGGCAACGCCACCTGGGTCATGACCTCCACGCTCCTCTCCGGGGCCGTGGCCACGCCGATCATGGGCCGGCTCGGCGACCTGTTCGGCAAGCGCCGCATGCTGGTGGCCAGCCTCTCGGTAATGGTGGTGGGCGCGCTGGTCAGCGCGTTCACCGACGCCCTGCTCCCTATGATCGTCGGCCGCACCCTCCAGGGCTTCGCGATGGGCGCGATACCCCTCGGCATCGGCCTGATGCGCGACATGCTGCCCCGCGAGCGGCTCGGCTCGGCGATGGCGCTGATGAGCTCCTCGATCGGCGTCGGCGGCGGCCTGGCGCTGCCCGCCGCGGCCCTGGTCGCGCAGCACACCGACTGGCACGCCCTGTTCTACGGGGCCGCCGGCCTCGGCGTCCTCGCCATCGCCCTGACCCTCGCCGTCGTACCGGAGTCCCCGCTGCGCGCCAAGGGCTCCTTCGACCTGCCGGGCGCGCTCGGTCTGACCGCCGGTCTGGTCCTCTTCCTCCTGCCGATCACGAAGGGCAGCGACTGGGGCTGGTCGTCGCCCACCACGCTCGGCCTGTTCGCCGCCGCCGTCGTGGTCCTGCTCCTGTGGGGCCTGATGGAGCTGCGCGTCGCGGCCCCGCTGGTCGACCTGCGCACCACGGCCCGCCGCGAGGTCCTCCTCACCAACCTCGCCTCGATCATGGTCGGCGTCGCCTTCTACGTCGTCTCCCTGGTCCTGCCGCAGCTCCTCCAGCTGCCCTCCGAGACCGGCTACGGCCTCGGGCAGTCGATGGTGGTCGCGGGCCTGTGCGTGGCCCCGCTCGGCCTGACGATGATGTTCACGGCGCCGGTGTACGCCCGCCTGTCCGCCCGCTACGGCCCCCGGACGACCCTGCTCATCGGCCTGCTGATCATCGCGATCGGCTACGGCGGCGGCCTCGGCCTGATGAGCGCCGCCTGGCAGACCGTCGTCACCTCGGTGCTGCTCGGCGCGGGCATCGGTCTCGCCTACTCCTCGCTGCCCGCGCTGATCATCGGCGCGGTCCCGGCCTCGGAGACGGGCGCGGCCAACGGCCTCAACACCCTGATGCGGTCCATCGGTACGTCGGTGTCGAGCGCGGTCATCGGCATGGTGCTCGCCAACACCGCGGACGACGTCGGCGGGGTCGCCGTCCCCACCATGGAAGGCTTCCGCGTCTCCTTCCTGATCGCGACCGGAGCGGTCGCCGTCGGCCTGGCACTGGCCTTCTTCCTCCCCCGCCGCCGCCCGGCCACGACCACCCGGCTGCGCGCGAGCAGCGAGGAGGACGCGAACCTGGCCCGCGCCGAGCAGGCACTGGCCGAGACACTGGCCGGGGAGCCCGTCACCGGGGCGGCCGTGGCCGGCCAGCCGCTGCGCGGCTTCCGCGGCCGGGTCCTGGCCGCCGACGGCACACCCGTCGCCCGCGCCAAGGTCACGCTGATCGACCGGCACGGCCGCCAGGCGGGCGCGGCCCTCTCCGCCGCGGACGGCGGCTACGCGCTCGCCGTCCCCGCCCGGGGCCCGTACGTGCTGGCCGCCCGTGCCGCGGGCCACGGCCCGCTCGCCCACTCGGCGACACACGCCGGCGACGACAGCCCGGTCGACCTGGACCTGTCCCTGCCGGGCGAGACGGTCTCCGCCTGAGCCCTCCGCCTGACCCACCCGCTCCGCCTGATCCACCCGTACCGTCGGCGCACCCGCACCCCCTGTCCGCATCGCGCGGCGGGGGGTGCGGCAGCATGGGGCGCCGACACGCTCGTACCACCGGAAGGACCCCCATGTCCGCGGCACCCACCCCCGACACCCTGGCCGCCTTCGAGGCCGCGAAGGGGTTCATGCCCGCGCACGAGGGCCTCGCCCTGTACGCGGCGGCCGTGGAGGCGGGCGGGCTCGGGCTGCCGTTGCTGGAGGTCGGCACCTACTGCGGGCGCTCCACGGTCCTGCTCGCCGACGCCGCCCGCCGGGCCGGCGTCACCGCGCTCACCGTCGACCACCACCGGGGCAGCGAGGAGCAGCAGCCGGGCTGGGAGTACCACGACCCGGAGACGGTCGATCCGGAACTGGGCGTGATGGACACCCTTCCCGCCTTCCGCCGCACCCTCCACCGGGCCGGGCTGGAGGAGCACGTGGTGGCCCTCGTCGGCCGTTCCCCCCAGGTGGCGGCTCTCTGGAACTCCCCCCTCGGCCTCGTCTTCGTCGACGGCGGCCACACCGACGAACACGCGAACGCCGACTACGAGGGCTGGGCGCCGCACGTGGCCGACGGCGGCCTCCTGGTCATCCACGACGTCTTCCCGGACCCGGCCGACGAGTTCACCGGGCAGGCCCCGTACCGCGTCTACCTCAGGGCTCTCGCGTCCGGCGCGTTCACCGAGGTCTCCGTGACCGACTCGCTGCGCGTCCTGCGGCGAACGGGCGCGGGGATCTGAGGGCTCGGTCTAGAGTCGCTGCGTGTCGTACACAGGCCCGGACTTCGATCCTCCCCAGCCCCGCCGTTCCCCGCTGCGCCGCCCGCTGACCGTGGCGATCGCGGCGCTCGTGCCCGGGGCGCTGCTCGGGTGGGGGGTGTACGCGGCGGTCGGCGGCCCGGACGACGGGGGCGAAGGCGGCGCGGACCGCGCGGGCAGCGTGCGGACGTCGTCCCCGGCGCCTTCCTCCAGTGGTCCCGCCGGCCCCGCGTCACCCACCGCCGACGCCAAGTCGCCCGCGGGCAGCTCCCCGTCGGCGACGGCGGCCGGGCCCTCCCCCTCGGACTCGGCGTCCGCGCCCGCCGCGGCCTCCGGCCCCCTCAAGGGCAAGGTCGTCGTCATCGACCCGGGGCACAACCCCGGCAACTTCCAGCACACTGCCGAGATCAACCGCAAGGTGAACGTCGGCACGCACTGGAAGGAGTGCGACACGACGGGCACGGCCACCAACGCGGGCTGGCCCGAGGCGAAGTTCACCCTCGACGTGGCCCACCGGCTGCGCACGCTCCTGGAGGAGCAGGGCGCCACGGTGAAGCTGACGCAGGACGCCGACCGTCCGTACGGGCCCTGCGTGGACGAGCGGGCCCGGATCGGCAACGAGGCGGAGGCGGACGCCGCGGTCTCGATCCACGCCGACGGGTCGGGGGCCGGCAACCGCGGCTTCCACGTCATCCTGCCGGGCCCCGTGCACGACGGCGCCGCCGACACCCGCGCCATCATCGCCCCGTCCGCCGAACTCGGCCAACGCATCGCGGGCAACTTCGTCCGCACCACGGGCAGCGCGCCCTCCAACTACGTCGGTGGCGGCACCGGTCTCGTCACGCGCACGGACCTGGGCGGTCTCAATCTGTCAACGGTTCCCAAGGTGTTCATCGAGTGCGGCAACATGCGCGACAGCAAGGACGCGGCCCTGCTGACCAGCGGGGCCTGGCGGCAGAAGGCGGCGCAAGGGATGTCTGAGGGAATCGTGAGTTTCCTGCGCGGGTAGCGATCAGCGCGCTCATCCCTGCGGACAGCTCCGACGTACGGACGATAGTGTCATCCGTACGATGAGGGGCCACCCCCGCGCTTCACACCGGAACCCGAACCTGACGGCGGCACGGTGACAGCGACGCCTCTACCGACGACGAGACGACCTACGAAGGACCTGAAGTGAATATCCGCTCCCTCACTCGAGGCGACGGCGTGGTGATCGGAGCAGCGGTGTTGCTGTTCATCGCGTCGTTCCTCGACATCTACTCGATCGACGGTGCCCCGGACGACGCCGACATTCCCAGCCTGTGGGGCAGTGGGGCGGTCGTGCTCGGTGTCGTCCTCGCGGGCATCATCGGCACCGCACTCGTCATCGTGGCCCGCACTCTGCCGCAGCCCAAGAAGGTGGCGGGCCTCGACCTCGGTCAGTTCGGCGTCGCGTTCACGGTCTTCGCCGCCTGGTCCGCGCTCGGCAACATCTTCGACCCGGCGGGCGCCTTCGACGGCGACGGTGGCATCACCGACGAGTTCGGCGCCGGCACGGGCCTGATCCTCGCCCTCGTCGCCACGCTGGTCATGGCCGTCGCGGCCGTCGCCACCCCGCTGGTCCCCGCCCTCAAGGGCTCCCTGATCCCGGCCGCCCGTCCGGCCGCGCCGCAGCCCTACGGCGGCCAGCCGCAGGGTGGTTACGGCTACCCGGGCGCGCAGCAGCCGCCGTACGGCGGGCAGCCGGGCCAGCCCGGCCCCGGACAGCCGGGTCAGCCGGGTCAGCCGGGTCAGTCCTTCGGCGGCCAGCCGCAGCCGGGCCAGCCGCACGCCCCGCAGCCGGCGCAGGCGCAGCCGGCCCCGGCCGCGGACTTCTCGCCGTTCTGGTTCGCCGTGCCGGTGCCGCGTCCGCTGTTCGCGGAGGACGGCTCCCCCACGCCGATCGCCGAGCTGGCGCCGGGCACCTGGTACCTGGCCGTCGAGCAGCGCGGCGCGAACCTGGTCGCCCAGACGCAGGACGGCCGCCGCGGCGTGCTGCAGGACACCTCGGGCATCCAGCGCGGCTGACCGCGCCCACCCACCCGTTCCACGTCAACGGCCCCTCGCCCACCGGTACTTCCGGGCGAGGGGCCGTAGGTTTGAAACGGACGTCCGGGGCCAGTCGGAAGACATGTCCCCTCGAAGTCGCAGTGGCTCCAACTCCGCCGGGACGGCCGTCGCGGTGATCGCGGACATCATGGCCGTCATCCTCGGACTGTGGATCCTGATGTACCTGTTGGACGCCAACCGGGCCAACGACCTGGTGCGGTTCGTCCATGACGCGGCCAACTGGCTGGCCGGCTGGTCACGGGACCTCTTCACCTTCGACGAGGCCTGGGCCCGCGTGGTCGCCGGCTACGGACTGGCCGCGGTCGTCTACCTCTTCGTCGGCCACGCCGTCGCCAACCGCCTGCACCGCCACTGAGCCGGACGCGGACCCGGCCCGGCGGTCAGACGCAGCAGTCCGGGTCCAGGCCCCGCGGCAGGCGGTCGCCGGAGAAGACCTGGCAGGTCGCCTCGTGGCCGCCGAGTGCGGCGACGGCGAGGAGCAGGGAGCCGGCCGTCCAGGTGGTCAGTTCGCGCGGCCAGACCGCCTCGTCCTCGAAGACGTAGCCCGTCCAGTACAGGCCGCTGTCGGGGTCGCGCAGGTGCTGGATCGACTGGAGGATCTCCAGGGCGTGGTCGGACTCGCCCACCGCCCACAGGGCGAGCGCGAGTTCGGCCGACTCGCCGCCCGTGACCCACGGGTTGGGGACGACGCAGCGCACGCCGAGGCCCGGGACCACGAAGCGGTCCCAGCTCTCCGCGATGCGGGACCTGGCCTCGGTGCCGGTCAGCGCGCCGCCCAGCACCGGGTAGTACCAGTCCATCGAGTAGCGGTCCTTGTCCAGGAACCGCTCCGGGTGGCGGCGGATGGCGTGCCTGAGCGCGCCCGCCGCCAACTCCCAGTCGGGCTGGGGTTCTTCGCGCTGCTCGGCGATGGCGAGGGCGCAGCGCAGCGCGTGATGGACGGAGGAGCTGCCGGTCAGCAGCGCGTCGGTGGTGTCCGTGCCGTCGTCGTCGCGGCGCCAGCCGATCTGCCCGCCGGGCTGCTGGAGGCGCAGCACGAACTCGACCGCCGCGTGGACGACGGGCCACATCCGGTCGAGGAACGTGTCGTCGCCGGTGGCGAGGTGGTGGTGCCAGACGCCGACGGCGACGTAGGCGACGAAGTTGGTCTCCCGGCCGCGGTCGGTGACGTCGGCGAAGTCGCCGTCGGCGTAGGCCGCGTACCAGGATCCGTCCGGGTTCTGGTGCCGGGCCAGCCACTCGTACGCCCGCCCGGCGGCCTCGTGCTCACCGGCCGCGTCGAGGGCCATCGCCGCCTCGATGTGGTCCCAGGGGTCGAGGTGGTGCCCGCGGAACCACGGGATCGCGCCGTCCTCCCGCTGCTCGGCGAGGATGCCGCGGACGGTCGCGGCGGCCTCGGCGTCGGTGAGGACGCCGGGCAGGACGAGGTGTTCGGTGCGGGGCGTGGTCACGCGGCGTCCACCGGCGGCAGGTGCGGCTTGGTGGCGTACGCCACGAAGCTCTTGCCGATCAGCGGGTTCAGCGCCTGCTCGGCGACGCGTGTCGCCAGTGGCTTCTTCATGATGTCCCAGACGAGCAGCTTGTGGTACGCGCGCACCGGCAGCGCCTTGTCGTTGTCGACGCCGAAGGCGCACTTCAGCCACCAGTACGGCGAGTGCAGCGCGTGCGCGTGGTGGGTGCCGTAGGGCTTGAGCCCGGCCTCGCGGATGCGGGCGAGGAGCTGGTCGGCCTTGTAGATGCGGATGTGGCCGCCCTCGACCTCGTGGTAGGCGTCGGACAGCGTCCAGCAGACCTTCTCGGGGCCGTAGCGCGGCACGGTGACCGCGATCCGTCCGCCGGGCTTGAGGACGCGGACCATCTCGGCGAGGACGCCCTTGTCGTCGTGGATGTGCTCCATCACCTCGGAGATGATGACGACGTCGAAGGACTCGTCCGGGAAGGGCAGTGCGAGCGCGTCGCCCTCCATGGCGGTGGCGGTGGCGCCGGCCGGGGCCTCGCCGGCCTCGTCCATCGCCGCGAACCACTTGGCGACCTCGCGGATTTCCTCGGCGTTCCGGTCCAGGGCGACGACCCGGGCGCCGCGCCGGTAGCACTCGAACGCGTGCCGGCCGGCGCCGCAGCCGAGGTCCAGGACGCGGTCGCCCGGGGCGAGCGGGAACCGGGAGAAGTCGACGGTCAGCACGTGGCCCTGCTTTCGGGGTAGACACCGGTGTCACTGGTCGCGCTCGTCGGGGTCGCGGGGGCGGCCCTCGGGGTGGTCGCGGAGGGGCCGATGGCCTCGCGGTAGCGGGCGGCCGTGCCCTCGGCGGCGCGGGCCCAGGTGAAGTGCCGCAGGACGCGTTCGCGTCCGGCCGCGCCGAGCCGGGCGCGCAGTTCGCGGTCGCCGAGCAGCCGGTTCAGCCCGGCGGCCAGCGCGCCCGCGTCCCCCGGCGGCACCGCGAGGCAGGTCTCCCCGTCGGGTCCGGCGACCTCGGGGACGGCTCCTCCGGTGGTGGCGAGCAGCGCGGTGCCGGTCGCCATGGCCTCGGCGGCCGGCAGCGAGAACCCCTCGTACAGCGACGGCACGCACGCGACCTCGGCGGAGCGCACGAGGCCGACCAGTTCGGCGTCCGAGATGCCCTTGACGAACTCGACGGCGCCTTCGAGGCCGTACCGCTCGATCGCCTGCGCGACGGGTCCTTCGGCGGGCCGCTTGCCGACGACGACGAGGTGGGCCCGGGGGTGCTCGGTGCGTGCCTTCGCCAGCGCCTCGACGAGGAAGACGAGGCCCTTGAGCGGCACGTCCGCGCTGGACGTCGTCACGATCCGGCCCGGTATGCGCGGCACCGAGGGGTCGGGCGAGAACAGGTCGGTGTCGGCGCCGATGTGGACGACGTGGATGCGGTCGTCCCGTACGCCGAGGTGGTCGACGATCTCCTGGCGGGAGGTGCCGGAGACGGTGAGCACGGAGGGCAGGCGGCGCGCCACGCGCTTCTGCATGCGGGTGAACGCGTACCAGCGGCGCACGGAGTACCGGCGCTTGAAGCCCTCGGCGGCGTCGAGTTCGAGCCGCCGGTCGACGGTGATGGGGTGGTGGATGGTGGTGACGAGGGGGGCGCCGACGTCGCCCAGCAGCCCGTAGCCGAGGGTCTGGTTGTCGTGGACGACGTCGAAGTCCCCGCGGCGGGCGCGCAGGTGGCGGCGGGCGCGCAGGGAGAACGTCAGCGGCTCGGGGAAGCCGCCGGTCCACATCGTGCCGACCTCCAGCGCGTCGACCCAGTCGCGGTACTCGTCGCGCTTCGGGGTGCGGAAGGGGTCGGGCTGGCGGTAGAGGTCGAGGCTGGGGAGCTCGGTGAGGGACAGCCGGTCCCCGAGGCCGTGGTCCGGGCCGTCGTCGAGGACGGGGTAGGGCTGGGCTCCGATCACCTCGACCCGGTGGCCGAGGCGGGCCAGTTCGCGCGAGAGGTGGCGGACGTAGACGCCCTGGCCGCCGCAGAACGGGTTTCCCTTGTAGGTGAGGAGTGCGATGCGGAGCGGTCGCATGCCGTCGGCGGCGGGCTCCGGACGGGGACCCGTCTGACTGGCCTCGGCGGTCACCCTGGGCCCCCTTCTCACTGCGCTGTCCCGCGACACTATGCCGGGACGTTAATCTAGAACAAGTTTCAGACTTGATCGTCCGGAGGCTCCGAATCTACCGGCAGGTAAGGAAGCTGTGACGAGTGGATCAGGTGATTCACGCCACGGCCCGGCACTGTGCGGACACCGTGCCGGGCCGGGCATGGGGGAGAAGGTGACCAAGGTGGACAACCCGGAAGCGGACAATCCGGAAGCGGAAGCCGCCCGTACGTCCGGGTCCGCGCGTCCCGCCGCCGCCCCGTCCCTGACCGCACGGCAGCGGGAGCGCCGCCGCCGCATCCTGCACGCGACCGCCCGGCTGGCCTGCCGGGGCGGCTTCGAGGCGGTACAGATGCGCGAGGTCGCGGAGTCGTCGCAGGTCGCCCTGGGCACGCTGTACCGCTACTTCCCGTCCAAGGTCCATCTGCTGGTCGCGACCATGCAGGACCAGCTGGAACAGTTGCACGGGACGCTGCGCAAGAGCCCGCCGGCCGGTGAGACGGCGGCGGACCGGGTGGCGCAGACCCTGATGCGGGCCTTCGGCGCGCTCCAGCGCGAACCCCGGCTGGCCGAGGCGATGGCCCGCGCGCTGACCTTCGCCGACCGGAGTGTCTCCCCGGAGGTCGACCAGGTCTCCCGCCGGACCACGGCGATCATCCTGGACGCGATGGGCGGCCTGGCCAATCCCACCCCCGAACAGCTCTCCGCGGTCCGCGTCGTCGAGCACACCTGGCTCTCGACGCTGATCACCTGGCTCTCCGGCCGCGCGTCCATCGCCCAGGTGAGGGTGGACATCGAGACGGTGTGCCGGCTGATCGACGTGACGGGAGCGGGGGTGCCCGCTGCGGCGGGGGCCGGGGAGCGCGACGCGGCGGGGGCCGGGGAGCGCGATGTGGCCGGGGCCGGGAAGCCCGACGCGGCCGAGGCCAGGAAGCCCGACGCGGCCGAGGCCAGGAAGCCCGACGCGGCCGAGGCCAGGAAGCCCGACGCGGCCGAGGCCGGGAAGCCCGACGCGGCCGAGGCCGGGAAGCCCGACGCGGCGGGCGCGGGGAAGCGTGGGCGGCCGCACGGGTCCGGGCCGGTTGCCTCCGGGTAAGGTGGCCGCGTCGTCATCACACCCGTACGGGGGGAAGCCGGTGCAATTCCGGCGCTGACCCGCAACCGTGAGCCGCCCGCCGAGGCCGTCGAGGCCGCCTTCCGGGGACGGTGAGCCGGACTGCCCCGCGCGGACGTGACCGGCTCACGTGCCCGGCACCCGCCGGCGCACGGGCACCGTCGAGGCATACGGGGCCGAGCCGCCGGGGGTGCCCCGTGCTGTCCGGCCCCGCACAGGGAAAGGCACCCGCCGCTCATGAACGTCCGCCGTCGCAGCAGCGCCGCGGCTCTGGCCGCCATAGCCGTGATCGGCGCCGCCGCCGCGCCCGCGGTCGCCGCCGATCCGTCGCCGTCACCGTCCACGTCGGCGTCCACGCCGTCCGGCCCGTCCGGACTGTACGGGTCCACCGACCCCCGGTTCGACGGCGTATGGCGCCAGTCCCTCGCGTTGCTCGCGCAGGACACGGCCGGTGTGGTCCCGTCGTCGCAGGCCGTGAAGTGGCTCACGGACCAGCAGTGTGACAACGGTGCCTTCGCCCCCTTCCGCGCCGACCCGGCCAAGGCCTGCGACGCCGGGACCATGGTCGACACCAACAGCACGGCCGCCGCCGTCCAGGCGCTGTGGGCCGTCGGCGGCCACGGTGACGCCGTCGAGTCCGCCCTGGCCTGGCTGAAGTCCGTGCAGAACAAGGACGGCGGCTGGGGCTACACCCCCGGCGGGCCCAGCGAGGCCAACTCCACCTCCGTCGTCATCGGCGCCCTGACCGCCACGGAGACCGACCCGGCGGGGGTCAAGAAGGACGGCAAGTCCCCGTACGACGCGCTGCTGGCCTCCGCCCTGCCCTGCGCCGAGGACGGCGGCGCCTTCGGGTACCCGGACCAGAAGGGCAAGCTGCTCGCCAACGCGGACGCGACGGCCGCCGGAGTCCTCGGCGCGCTCGGCAAGGGCCTGGTCACCGAGGCCGGCAAGAAGGCCGACGGCGCGACCTGCACCGACGCGGGCGAGCCCACCCGCGAGCAGGCCGCCGCGAACGGCGCCGCGTACCTCGCCGACGCCCTCGGCAAGGACGGTCACCTCAAGTCCGCCCTCGGCGGCTCCGCCGAGCAGCCCGACTACGGAAACACCGCCGACGCGGTCGTCGCGCTCGCCGCGCAGGGCGGCAAGGACACGGCGGCCGAGCCGCTGGCCTGGCTGGAGAAGAACGCCGCGAAGTGGGCCGAGCAGAGCGGCCCGGCCGCCTACGCCCAGCTGATCTTCGCCGCGCACGCCACGGGCACCGACCCGCGCGCCTTCGGTGGCACGGACCTGGTGGAGAAACTGAACGCGACGGGGCCGGCTCCGCAGGGGGCGGCGGCGAAGGACACCGTCACCACGAGCGACAAGGCCGCGGACGAGGACGAGAAGAAGGACGACTCCGGCTTCGGCGTCTGGTGGTTCGTCGGCGTCTGCCTGGTCGTCGGTATCGGCGTCGGCTTCCTGCTGAGCGGCCGCAACAAGAAGCAGCAGCAGCCGTGACCCGCCGCGTCGTCCTCCTCTTCCTGGCCGCGTTCCTGCTGACGGGGACCGCGGGCCAGGCGCAGGCCGCCGGTTACCGCTACTGGTCCTTCTGGGAGCGTGACGGCGACCGCTGGGTCTACGCCACCCAGGGCCCGTCCCTCGCCCGCCCCTCCGACGGCGACGTCCAGGGCTTCCGCTTCGCGGTGAGCGAGAACTCGGGCGACGCGGCGCAGCCCCGCGGCGCCGCGGACTTCGCGTCGATCTGCGCGAAGACACCGGCCGAGGACGGCAGCAAGCGCGTCGCCCTGGTCCTCGACTTCGGTACGGCCTCCGACGCCCCGTCCGGCGAGACCCCGCCGGCCCCGCGCACGGCCTGCGCCCGGGTCTCCCCGGACGCCACGACGGCCGACGCCCTGGCCGCCGTGGCGGACCCGCTCCGCTACGACACCAACGCCCTGCTGTGCGGCATCGCGGGCTACCCGCGGTCGGGGTGCGGTGAGCAGGTGTCGCAGAAGGAGGACGCGAACCCGCAGGAGGACTCGACGGCCACGGCTGCCCCGGACCGGGAGAGCGCGCAGGACGACAGCGGCCCGTCGGCCGGCCTCTACGCGGGCATCGCCCTCGTGGCAGCCCTGGCCGGAGCGGCGGCCTGGCAGGCGAGGCGGCGCAGGAATGCCACCGACTGACCCGGCGGGCCGGCCGGCTGCGGGCGATCGTGCCGCGCTGCCTGCGGGCGCGGGCGATCGTCCCGCCGGGGCGGCGCGCCTGCCCGCGGCCGGCACCCGGTCGGCATCGGCAGGCGCGGCCATCCCCCTCAGCCGGGGCCCCGCGCTCCACCCCGGTGCCTGGTGGCTCTGGGCGCTGGCCCTGGGCACGGCCGCCACCCGCACCACCAACCCCCTCCTCCTGGCCCTCCTCGTAGCCGTCTCCGCCTACGTCGTCATCGCCCGCCGCCCCCACGCCCCCTGGTCCCGTTCCTACGGCGCCTTCGTCAAGCTCGCCCTCGCCGTCCTCCTCGTCCGCCTCTTCTTCACCACGGTCTTCGGCTCCGCCATTCCCGGCACCCACACCGTCGTGACCCTCCCCGAGGTCCCCCTCCCCGACTGGGCGCAGGGCATCCGCCTGGGCGGCCGGGTCACCGCCGAGGGTCTCGCCTTCGCCCTGTACGAGGCGATGAAGCTGGCCACCCTCCTCGTCTGCGTCGGTGCCGCGAACGCCCTCGCCAACCCCTCCCGCCTCCTCAAGTCCCTCCCCGGCGCCCTGTACGAGATGGGCGTGGCCGTCGTCGTCGCCCTCACCTTCGCCCCGAACCTCATCGCCGACGTCCAGCGCCTGCGCGCCGCCCGCCGGCTGCGCGGTCGCCCCGACCACGGTGTACGGGGCCTGCTCCAGGTCGGGCTCCCGGTACTGGAGGGTGCCCTGGAGCGCTCCGTCGCCCTCGCCGCCGCGATGGACGCCCGCGGCTACGGCCGTACCGCCCGGGTCCCCGCACGTGTACGCCGTACCACCGCCGTCCTCACCCTGGGCGGCCTGCTCGGCGTCTGCGCGGGGACGTACGGGCTGCTGACCGCCGCGGGCGGCACGTACGGCGTCCCGGTGCTGCTGGTGGGGGTCGCCGCCGCCCTCGGGGGCCTGTGGCTCGGCGGCCGCCGTACCGTCCGTACCCGCTACCGCCCGGACCGCTGGGACGCCCGCGCCTGGCTGGTCACCGCCTCCGGCGTGGCGGTCGCGGCGCTGATGTTCCTCGCCGCCGCCCGTGACCCGGCGGCACTGCACCCGGGCGTGGTCCCGCTGGTCGCCCCGACCCTCCCGCTGTGGCCGGCGGCGGCCGTACTCGTCGGCCTGCTCCCGGCGTTCGTCACCCCCGCCCCTCACCCCGTACCCGTCAAGGAGCCGTCGTGATCCGCTTCGAGGATGTCTCCGTGACGTACGACGGGGCTGCCGGACCCACCGTCCGGGGCGTGGACTTCGAGGTGCCCGAAGGGGAACTCGTCCTGCTCGCCGGCCCGTCCGGCGTCGGCAAGTCCACCGTCCTCGGCGCGGTCAGCGGCCTGGTCCCGCACTTCACCGGCGGCACGCTGAGCGGCCGGGTCACGGTCGCCGGCCGCGACACCCGCACCCACAAGCCGCGCGAACTCGCCGACGTCGTCGGCACGGTCGGCCAGGACCCGCTGTCGCACTTCGTGACGGACACCGTCGAGGACGAGCTCGCGTACGGCATGGAGTCCCTCGGTCTGGCCCCGGACGTGATGCGCCGCCGCGTGGAGGAGACCCTGGACCTGCTGGGCCTGTCCGACCTCCGTTCGCGGCCCATCGCCACGCTCTCGGGCGGGCAGCAGCAGCGGGTCGCGATCGGGTCGGTCCTCACCCCGCACCCCGAGGTGCTGGTCCTGGACGAGCCGACGTCCGCGCTCGACCCCGCCGCGGCGGAGGAGGTCCTGGCGGTCCTCCAGCGCCTGGTCCACGACCTCGGCACGACGGTCCTGATGGCCGAGCACCGCCTGGAACGCGTCGTCCAGTACGCCGACCAGGTCGTCCTGCTCCCGTCCCCGGGTGCGGCACCGCTCCTCGGTCCCCCGGCGGAGGTGATGGCCGTGTCCCCGGTGTATCCGCCGGTGGTGGGACTGGGCAGGCTGGCGGGCTGGGCCCCGCTGCCGCTGACGGTCCGCGACGCCCGCCGCCGCGCGGCCCCGCTGCGGGACCGGCTGGCCGGCCGGGAGATACCGGAGCACACCCCACCGGCCGCCGCGCTGCCGGCACCCCCCGCGCTCCGGCCCCCCGCCTCCCGCCGGTGGCGGCGCGGGAAGCGGGCGGAAACGGCCGCCGCCTCCCCGTACGCCGCCGAGGTCCGTTCCCTCACCGTCCGCCGGGACCGGATCCACGCGCTGCGCGGCGTCGACCTGACCGTCTCCCCCGGCGAGACCGTCGCCCTGATGGGCCGCAACGGCGCCGGCAAGTCCACGCTGCTCTCCGCGCTCGTCGGCCTGGTCGAGCCGTCCGCCGGTTCCGTCCGCGCCGGTGACGCGGTGCCGCACCGCACGGCCCCCCGCGACCTCGTGCGCCGCGTCGGCCTGGTCCCGCAGGAGCCGCGCGACCTGCTGTACGCCGACACGGTCGCCGCCGAGTGCCAGGCCGCCGACCGGGACGCGGAGGCGGCGCCCGGCACCTGCCGCGCCCTGCTCACCGAACTCCTCCCGGGCGTCACCGACGACACCCACCCCCGCGACCTCTCCGAGGGCCAGCGCCTCACCCTCGCCCTCTCCGTCGTCCTGGCCGCCCGCCCGCCCCTCCTCCTCCTGGACGAGCCGACCCGCGGCCTGGACTACGCGGCGAAGGCCCGGCTGACCGGGATCCTGCGCGGGCTGGCCGCCGAGGGCCACGCGATCGTGCTGGCCACGCACGACGTGGAACTCGCCGCCGAGCTGGCCCACCGGGTCGTGCTGCTCGCCGAGGGCGAGGTGATCGCCGACGGTCCGGCGGCGGACGTGGTGGTGGCCTCCCCCTCCTTCGCACCGCAGGTGGCGAAGGTGCTGGCGCCGCGCAAATGGCTCACGGTCGCGCAGGTTCGGGAGGCGCTGGCATGACGGGGCCGTCCTCGTCGCGCGACCGTCAAGCCCGCGCCGTCCGCCTCGGCCCCCGCTCGGTCGCCGCCCTCGTGCTGGTCAGCGCGGTCGGTGTGGCGGGCTTCGGCTGGCCCTTCCTGGCCCCGCCGGACGCCTCCCTGAACGCGCACGCGCAGGACGCGCCGTGGCTGTTCGCGGGGCTGCTGGTGCTGCTGGTGGCCGTGGTGGCCGCGACGATCTCGGAGTCGGGCCTCGGCCCCAAGGCGGTGGCGATGCTGGGCGTCCTGGCGGCGGCGGGCGCGGCGCTGCGTCCGATCGGCGCGGGGACGGCCGGCCTGGAACCCATGTTCTTCCTCATGGTCCTCAGCGGCCGGGTCCTGGGCCCCGGCTTCGGCTTCGTCCTCGGCTCGGTCACGATGTTCGCGTCCGCGCTGCTCACGGGTGGGGTGGGGCCGTGGATGCCGTTCCAGATGCTGTCGATGGGCTGGTTCACGATGGGCGCGGGCCTGCTGCCCGGCCCCGACCGCCTGCGCGGCCGGGCGGAGCTGCTCATGCTGGCCGCGTACGGCTTCCTGGCCGCGTTCGCCTACGGCACGGTCATGAACCTCGCGGGCTGGACCTTCATGAACACGCTCGCCTCGAACATCGCCTTCGACCCTGACGCGTCGGTCCCCGACAACCTGGCCCGCTTCGTCGCCTACTGCCTGGCCACGTCCCTCGGCTGGGACACGGGCCGCGCCGCCGTGACGGTCGTGCTGACCCTCGCGCTCGGCACCCCGCTCCTCAAGGCCCTGCGCCGCGCCACCCGTCGGGCGGCCTTCGAGGCGCCGGTCACGTTCGAGAAGGCCGACGAGGTGGGCCGCCCCACATGACGCGGTTCACCTACGGAGCGGCTTCGTAGGGGAAGGCCGGCCGGCGGACGGACCGCGCGGCCCCGGCCGACCGCTCCCGCCCTCCCCGTACCGGAAGCGGCGGCCCCACGATCCCCGGGGCCGCCTTCGTGAATCCGAGCGGAAGCCTGCCGATTGCCGACCGGAGCGGCGGCCGCGCGCTACGGCCCCATCGGGAAACGTGAACAAAAGGAGGCAAGCGTCCTTCGTGCGCTCGGATGAGCGCGGTGAGGACAGTGAGGGGCGGAGTGTTCACGGGTGGGCGCGGGTGGGGCACCGGCGGGCGGCGGGCGGCGGGCGGCGGGCGGCGGGC
>NZ_JBNGGE010000029.1:0-103826 GCF_049975785.1 Streptomyces sp. WG7 | reverse complement strand
ATCAGGGGCCGAAGCGTGCGGATCCCGCCCCGAGTCGTACGGATCAGGCCGAAGGGTGCGGGTCCGGCCCTGAGTCGTACGGATCAGGGGCCGAAGCGTGCGGATCCCGCCCCGAGTCGTACGGATCAGGCCGAAGGGTGCGGGTCCGGCCCTGAGTCGCACGGTTCAGGGGCCAAGCGTGCGGAGACCGGCCCGGAGACGGCTACAACGCCTCTTTCCGCGTCAGGTGGTTGAAGACCAGCCAGCCCGGCAGTACGGGCAGCCAGAGCGTGAGCAGCCGGTACAGCAGGACCGCGGGGGCGGCGACCTCCTTGGGGAGGCCTACGGCGATCAGGCCGACCGTCAGTGTCGCCTCCACCGCGCCCACACCGCCCGGCGTCGGCGCCGCGGAACCCAGCGCGTTGCCCGCGAGGAAGACGACCGCGACGCTCGCCAGGCTGATCGACGTCGACTCGTCGCCGAAGGCCCGGATCGAGGCGTCCAGGCACATCACGAAGCAGGCGGTGAGCAGCAGCATCCCGCCGATGCCGGTGACCAGCTTCTGCGGCCGTTGCAGCACATCGAGCATGCGCGGTACGACTCCGGCGAAAAGCGACCGCACGCGCGTGACGACGAATTTCCGCAGGAACGGCACCGAGGTCACCACGAGCACGAGCACAGCCACCGTCAGCAGACCCGCGATGACCGTCCGGGACGGGGACAGCGACGGCGTCTTCTCGGTGCCGGTCAGATAGCCGAAGGACAGCAGCATCAGGATGTGGCAGCCGAGCCCGAACAACTGCGACGCGCCGACGCTCGCGACCGCGAGACCGGGGCGCACCCCCGCGCGCTGGAGGAAGCGGGTGTTCAGGGCGACCCCGCCGACCGCCGCGGGGGCGACGATCTTCACGAACGACCCGGCGACCTGCGCGGCCACGGTCCGCAGGAACGGCACCCGCTCGGGCACGAATCCCAGCAGGGCCATCGCCGCGGCGACGTAGCTCGCCGCGGAGAACAGCACGGCCGCGGCGACCCAGCCCCACTGGGCGTTCGAGATCAGGGGCCCGAACTCGATGTGGGTGAGCTGCGTCAGCAGGAAGTAGGCGCCGATCGCCCCGGCGATGAAGCTGATCAGCGTACGTGGCCGCACTCGTTCCAGGCGGGCCGGCTCGACGGGGGCCTGCGGCCTGATCCGCAGCACCGCGTGCCGGATCAGCGTGAGCAGGTCCTCCTCGCGGGCCCCCTCCAGCGCCTCGTCGACGGCCCGCTTCTCCGCACGCTGCTCGGCGCGTACGGCCTTCTTCTCGGCCTTGTCGGCCCTTTCCGGTCTGCCGGCCTTGTCGGAGGTCCCGGGTACGGGGCTCGTGTTGTCGGCGGCCGCCTCCGAGCGGGCGAGCTTGGCCTGCCGGGACGACTCCAGGACCGCCTCCCGCTCGCGCTCGGCCCGCTTCCGGGCCAGCTTGCGCAGGGTCGCGCGCGTGGAGCGGCTGAGCGCGATGGGCTGGAGCATCGGCAGGCAGTCCGCCACGGTGTCGGGGCCGAGCACGCCGACCGCCGAGGCGACCGCGCGTTCGGCACCCACCCGCAGGCCGAGCGTGACCAGGAGCTGGGAGACGTCCATGCGCAGCAGCAGGTCCCCGGCGGCGATCTCGCCGATGCGCAGGTCGGTGAGGATCACCGTGCCGGAACGATCCACCAGGATCGCGTCGCCCACCAGCCTGCGGTGCGCGATGCGCCGGGACTGCAGGGCCCGCACCTGCTCCCAGGTGCCGCGCAGCAGGTCGTCGGTGATCTCCTCGTCCGACAGCGAGTCGAGTGTGCGCCCGCCGGTGTGCTCGTAGACGAGCATCACGGCGTCGGGACCCAGTTCGGATGTCGCGATCAGCTTGGGGGCGTTGGCGCCGGCCGCGATCGCCGCGTAGGCGAGCAGTGCCTCCTGCTCCAGGGCCTGCCGCAGGGAGGGCAGGCTGCTGCGGGTGGCGAAGCCGCGCAGCGTCAGGTTGCGCCACGCGCGGTAGAAGAAGCCCTGTGCCTGCTGCTCCCGGTCCACCACCGTCACGTCCAGCGGTCGGCCGTCCTCCAGCGTGACGAAGTAGCGGCGGCCGCGGTCACCGGTCTCCGCCGTGTCCGACGGCGCCTCCTCGCGGGCGGCGGTCACCGGGCGGAAGCCGACGTGCCGCAGGCCCGCCATCAGCGTCCGCCCGGTGGGGCGGACGTTGGGGGACCCCACCGCGTACAGCGTTCCGTACGCCACGGACCAGCCGATGAGCACCGTCAGGATGATCGAGAACGGCGTCGTGTAGCCGGTGACGAGCATCGAGAAGGCGTCGAGGAGCAGCACGATCCACAGCACCGCGCGCCAGCGGGGTCTGCGGGACATGCCGACGGCCGTCATGTAGGCGATGACCGGCGCCAGGTAGCCGTGCACCGGATCGGTGAGAGCGTGGACGTCGCCCGGCGAGGGCTGGGTGAGGGCCTCCTGGATGGAGCCGGGGGCCGCCTCGGCGACCCACAGGTCGGTGGCGAGGGTCACCCCGTGTGCGAGGACCGCCGCCAGCACCCCGTCGGCGATCCGCAGCCCGTCCCGTTTGATCAGCCGCTCGATCGCGAACGCGACGGGCACCAGGAGGATCGCGATGCTGGAGGCCAGTCCCGCGATCTTGATCAGCAGATCGGGTGCCTGCCCGGTGCCCTTGTTGATGTCCTGTTCGAGGCCCGAGGTGGTGCCGTGGGCGAAGGCGGCGACGGCGAGCAGTACGGCGACGGCGAGCACGCCCACCAGGAGCCGCATCAGGTCGGACGGACGGTGCACGCGCGCGGGGAGCAGCGGTTCGTCGCCCTCCACCTCGTCGATGTGCGCGACGTCGTCGGGGTCGGCGGCGGTCGCCGTCCTGCCTGGGGCCGCCCGCCGGCCGGTGTTCTCGCCGCTTCCGTCCGCGGTGTCCGGGCGCGACGAGGAGTCAGAGGTGCCCTCGGGGTCCTCGGGGTGCACACCCTGCTGTTTCATCGCCTCTTCTTGCTCTCGTATCACTGGTCACCGCCCGCACGATGGTGGCATGCCGCGTCGGCCTCGGCAGGCATCAGGGTGCCCGTGCGGGCCGCACAGTCTGCCCGAAGCGCCGCTTCCGGGCGAGGGACGCGCACCGTCCCAAGCGCGTCGCGTTGTCGGTGGAGTGCGGCAGTATGGGTCGGATGAGCGAGCAGAGCCTTCCGGACGACGCCCGCCCGGACTACGCGGACGCGCTGCCCGAGTACGCCGAGCGGGTTCTCGAGGTGACCGAGCTGATTCCGCCGGGCCGGGTCATGACGTACGGGGACATCGCCGAGTACCTGGAGGAGGGAGGGCCCCGCCAGGTCGGACGGGTGATGTCCCTCTACGGGGGAGGCGTTCCGTGGTGGCGCGTCGTCCGCGCGGACGGGGTCCTGCTCGCGGGGCAGGAACTGGAGGCGCTCGACCGCTACCGGGAGGAGGGCACGCCCCTGAAGGAGGCGAGCAGAGGCGCGGAGGGGCATCTGCCGCGCCTCGATCTGAAACGGGCGCGGTGGGACGGCGGCGAACGCGCACAGGCTCACATCTGACAGCTTCCGCCATCGGATCGGCCGACGTGTGACCTGTGATCCGTATGAGGGAAAAGGGACAGTTCGGGCACGTCCATGGCATGACGTACGTTCGTGGGGCGGGGGACACAAGCGCCGCACGTGGCCCGAGGGAAGAAGGGGAAGCTCTGCTTCCGCCTCATCCGTCGGCCTGGCGTCGGCGGCACCAGCCCCTCTCATCCCGCGGCCCCCGTCGTGCCCGCAGCGCGGACGGCCCACCAGCACACCCACCAGGACCGGCGAACCACGTGAGCTCCTTCTCCTCTGCCAGACACCCGTCGCACCCCCAGGTGCGACGGGGGAGCCGTGGCGCTTACCGGCTGGTGCGTACCCCGCCGGAGCGAAAGGATCCCCCTCGTCTGGACGCCGCACAGCGCGCCGTGGTTGACCACCGGACCGGACCGCTGCTCGTCCTCGCGGGCCCGGGCACCGGCAAGACCACCACGCTCGTCGAGTCCGTGGCGGACCGTGTCGCCCGGGGCGGCGACCCCGAGCGGATCCTGGTGCTGACCTTCAGCCGCAAGGCGGCCCTCGAACTGCGCGACCGGATGGCGCTGCGCATGGGAGCCACCCGTGCTCCCCGGGCGACCACCTTCCACTCCTTCGGTTACGCCCTGGTCCGCGCTCACCAGACCGGCGACCTCTTCGCGGAACCCCTGCGGCTGCTGTCCGGCCCCGAGCAGGACGTGACGGTACGCGAGCTGCTCGCCGGGCAGGTCGACCTGGAGCGGCTCGGCCTGGCCCATGTGCGCTGGCCCGACGAGCTGCGGGCCTGCCTGACCACCCGCGGCTTCGCCGACGAGGTCCGCGCGGTCCTCGCCCGCAGCCGCGAGCTGGGCCTCGGGCCGGACGCGCTGGGGGCCTTCGCCCGACGCATCGGCCGCCCCGACTGGCGGGCCGCCGCCGTCTTCCTCGCCGAGTACCTCGACGTGCTCGACCTGCAGGGCGTGCTCGACTACGCGGAACTCGTCCACCGCGCGGTGCTCCTCGCCCGCCGTCCCGAGGTCGCCGCGCACCTGGCCGCACAGTACGACGCGGTCTACGTCGACGAGTACCAGGACACCGACCCGGCCCAGGTCCGGCTGCTGCACGCCCTGGCCGGGGGCGGGCGCACCCTCGTCGCCTTCGGCGACCCCGACCAGTCGATCTACACCTTCCGGGGCGCGGACGTGAACGGCATCCTCGACTTCCCGACCGCCTTCCCGCGCGCGGACGGCCGGCCGGCGCCGGTCGAGGTGCTGCGGACCTCGCGCAGGTCCCGGGGCGCCCTCCTGGCCGCGACCCGGCTGCTGACCCAGCGCATGCCGTTGACCCGGCTCCCCGCCGACAAGGTGCGCGCCCACCGCGAGCTGACCCCGGTGCGGGACGGAGGGCGCGTCGAGGTGTTCACGTACCCGACATCCGGTACCGAGCTCGACAACATCGCCGACATCCTGCGCCGGGCCCACCTGGAGGACGGCGTCCCCTGGGGCGACATGGCCGTCCTGGTACGCGCCGGGGCACGCACCATCCCCATGGTCCGCCGCGCCCTCACCGCGGCCGGCGTCCCCCTGGACATCGACGGCGACGACCTTCCCCTGCGACACGAGCCGGCGGTGGCGCCCCTGCTGACGGCGCTGCGGGCGGTGGCGGAGGCGGAGGCGGGCGAACGGCCCGGGGCCGGCCTCGCTGCACGCCGGGCGGACGGTGTCGTGCCGGGGGAGGCGATACACAGGGCGGACGGCGACGTCACGGACGAGGCTGAGGACGGGCCGGGCCGGGACGACGCCGACGAGGTGGCGCAGGCGGCACCTGAGGCGCCCCTGCAGGCCGGACCCGAGGTGGCGGAGGCAGGCCCCGAGGTGGCGGTGAAGGCCGGACCCGAGGCCGACGCCGATACGGCGGTGCAGGCAGCCCTCGAGGCCGACGCCGATACGGCGGTGCAGGCAGACCTCGAGGCGGACGCCGATACGGCGGTGCAGGCAGACCTCGAGGCGGACGCCGATACGGCGGTGCAGGCAGACCCCGAGGCCGACGCCGATACGGCGGTGCAGGCAGCCCCCGAGGCCGACGCCGACACGGCGGTGAAGACCGCGCCCGGAGAACGCGCCGACCGCGCGGCGGACCCGTGCTGGCTCCCCACCGAGACCGCCCTCACCTTGCTCACCTCCCCGCTCGCCGGCATGGACGCCGCCGATCTGCGCCGCCTCGGCCGCGCCCTGCGGGAGGAGGAGCGTGCCGCGGGCGACCCGTTGCCACCGCCCTCGGACGTCCTGCTCGCGCGCGCGCTGGCCGAGCCGGAGCGGCTGGCGGTGCACGACCCCGCGTACGCGCGTGGCGCCCAGCGTCTCGGTGCTCTGCTGCGCAAGGCCCGCGAGCGTCTGGCGGGAGGCGGCAGTGCCGAGGAGGCGCTGTGGGACCTGTGGGAGGGCACGCCGTGGCCCGCCCGCCTGGAGCGCTCCGCCCGGCGTGGCGGCGCGGCCGGACGCAACGCCGACCGCGACCTCGACGCCGTGTGCGCGCTCTTCGCGACGGCCGCCCGCGCGGAGGAGCGCACCGGCGGCCGGGGCGCCCTGAACTTCCTGGAGGAGATCGACGCCGAGGACATCGCCGCCGACACCATCACGCGGCGTGCCGTACGGCCCGAAGCCGTCCGCCTGATGACCGCGCACCGCTCGAAGGGGCTGGAGTGGCGCCTGGTCGTCGTCGCGGGCGTCCAGGAGGGACTGTGGCCGGATCTGCGCCGCCGCGGCTCCCTGTTGGAGGCCGACCGGATCGGCCGCGACGGACTCGCCGAACCGCTCACCCCCGGCGCGCTGCTCGCCGAGGAACGCCGCCTGTTCTACGTGGCCGCCACGCGCGCGCGTGAGCGGCTCGTCGTGACCGCCGTGAAAACACCGGCCGACGACGGTGACCAGCCCTCCCGGTTCCTGACCGAACTCGGAGTCGAACCCGCCGACGTCACGGGCCGCCCGCGTCGCCCCCTCGCCGTCTCGGCGCTCGTCGCCGAGCTGCGCGCCACCACGGTCGACCCCCGCGTCTCCGAACCCTTGAGGGAGGCCGCCGCCCGCCGCCTGGCGCGCCTCGCCGCCCTCGCCGACGAGGACGGCCGCCCCTTGGTGCCGTCCGCCCACCCGTACCGCTGGTGGGGCATGTGGGACTCGACCGAGAGCAAGGTGCCCCTGCGCGACCGCGACCAGCCCGTCACCCTCTCCGGGAGCGCCCTGGACCAGCTGGCCAACACCTGCGCCCTCCAGTGGTTCCTCGGCCGGGAGGTGAAGGCCGACGCGCCCGCGACCGCCGCCCAGGGCTTCGGCAACGTGGTGCACGTCCTCGCCGACGAGGTGGCCTCCGGGCGCACCCCGGCCGACCTCGCCGTCCTCATGGAGCGCCTGGACTCGGTGTGGAACGCGCTCGCCTTCGACGCCCCGTGGAAGTCGGCGCAGGAGAAGGCCAACGCGCGCGTGGCGCTCGAACGCTTCCTGAAGTGGCATGTCATGGACCGCGCCGGACGCACGCCGGTGGCGAGCGAGCACGACTTCGACGTGACCCTGGAAGCGGGCGACTACGAGGTGCGCATCCGCGGCCAGATGGACCGTGTCGAGGCCGACGGCGACGGCCGCGCCTACGTTGTCGACTTCAAGACCGGCAAACAGGCGCCCACCTCCGCCGAGGTGGCCCACCACCCGCAGCTCGCCGTCTACCAGCTCGCCGTCCGTGAGGGCGCTGTCGACGACGTCTTCGACGGCACCCGCCCCGGGCCGGGCGGCGCCGAGCTCGTGCAGTTGCGCCAGGGCGCGCCCAAGCGGGACGGCGGCGAGACCTTCCCCAAGGTGCAGGCGCAGGACCCCCTGGAAGGGCCGGGGGGCGAGTGGGTCGGGGACCTGCTGGCCACGGCCGCCGGCAAGGTCCTCGACGAACGGTTCACGCCGACCGCGGGCCAGCACTGCACCCACTGCGCCTTCCGCGCGTCGTGCAGTGCACGGCCCGAAGGGCGGCACGTCGTGGAGTGAGCGCCCGGAGCGCCCGGAGCCCCCAGAGCACCTGGAGCGTCCGGAGCCCCCGGAGCGCCCGGAGCGCCCGGAGCGCCCGGAACCCCCCGGAGCACCTGGAGCGCCCGGAGCCCCCGGAGCGAGCGGGCGTCCGGTGTGATGAGCGGCACCACAGGCGCTGACCTGCGCTTCTTCCCGCTCCGGAGGCGATCCCGCCTCCGCCTGTCAGTGCCCGCCGCTAGCCTCTCTGACGTGCCAGCCCATCTCACTGATCCCGAACAGCTCAAGGAGCTCCTCGGTATCCCTTTCACCCCGGAGCAGACGGCCTGCATCATCGCGCCGCCCGCCCCGCAGGTGATCGTGGCCGGGGCCGGGTCGGGCAAGACGACGGTGATGGCCGCCCGTGTGGTGTGGCTGGTCGGCACCGGCCAGGTCGCCCCGGAACAGGTCCTCGGCCTCACCTTCACCAACAAGGCGGCCGGCGAACTCGCCGAGCGCGTCCGCAAGGCGCTCATCAGGGCCGGCGTCACCGACCCTGATGTGATCGACCCGGACAACCCACCGGGCGAACCGGTGATCTCGACGTACCACGCCTTCGCGGGCCGCCTCCTGACCGACCACGGCCTGCGCCTCGGGCTCGAACCGACCTCCCGTCTGCTCGCCGACGCCACCCGCTTCCAGCTCGCCGCGCGTGTCCTGCGCGAGGCCCCAGGGCCCTACCCCGCGCTCACCCGCTCCTTCGCCGACCTGGTCAGCGACCTCCTCGCCCTGGACGCCGAACTCGCGGAGCACCTCGTACGCCCGGAGGAGCTGCGCACCTGGGACGCCGCCCTCCTGGACACCCTGCAGGACGTCAAGCTCAGCAACGCCGATCTGCGCAAGGTTCCCGAGGCCGCCGCCGCGCGCCGCGAACTCGCCGACCTGGTGATCCGCTACCGGGCCGCCAAGCGCGAACGGGACCTGCTCGACTTCGGCGACCAGATCGCCCTGTCCGCGCAGCTCGCCGGGCTCCCCGAGGTGGGCCGCGTCCTGCGCGACGAGTTCCGGGTCGTGCTGCTCGACGAGTACCAGGACACCTCGGTGGCCCAGCGCATCCTCCTGGCGGGCCTGTTCGGCGGCGGCACCGGCCACCCCGTGACCGCCGTGGGCGACCCGTGCCAGGCCATCTACGGCTGGCGCGGCGCCTCCGTCGCCAACCTCGACGACTTCCCGGAGCACTTCGCACACGGGGACGGCCGCCCCGCCGCCCGTCAGGCGCTCAGCGAGAACCGCCGCAGCGGCGGCCGCCTCCTCGACCTCGCCAACGGTCTCGCCGAGCCCCTGCGCGCCATGCACGCGGGCGTGGAAGCCCTGCGTCCCGCCCCGGGCGCGGAACGCGACGGCACGGTCCGCTGCGCCCTGCTGCGCACCCACGCCGAAGAGATCGACTGGATCGCCGACTCCGTCGCGCACCTCGTGCGCACCGGCAAGGCGCCCGGCGAGATCGCCGTCCTGTGCCGTACCGCGACCGACTTCGCCGAGATCCAGGGCGCGCTGGTGGCCCGCGACGTCCCCGTCGAGGTCGTGGGCCTCTCCGGGCTGCTGCACCTGCCCGAGGTGGCCGACCTGGTCGCCGTCTGCGAAGTACTCCAGGACCCCGGCGCCAACGCCTCCCTGGTGCGCCTGCTCACCGGCCCGCGCTGGCGTATCGGCCCGCGCGACCTCGCCCTGCTGGGCCGCCGCGCCCGGCTCCTGGTGAGCCACGCGCGCGTGGACGGCGACGACGACCCCGACCGGCGGCTCGCCGAGGCTGTCGAGGGGGTCGACCCGTCCGAGGTGATATCGCTCGCGGACGCCCTCGACACCTTCCTGGAGACGCCGCTGGACGGCACCGGCGACGACGACGGGCTGCCCTTCTCCACGGACGCCCGCGTGCGCTTCGCACGGCTGGCCGCCGAACTGCGCGACCTCCGCCGGGCCCTGTCCGACCCGCTCATGGACGTCCTGCACCGCGTCCTCGCGGTCACCGGCCTGGAGGTCGAGCTGTCGGCGTCCCCGCACGCCCTGGCCGCCCGCCGCCGCGAGACGCTGTCGAACTTCCTGGACGTCGCCGCGTCCTTCGCCGCGAGCGACGGCGAGGCCACCCTGCTCGCCTTCCTCGGCTTCCTGCGCACCGCCGCCCAGTACGAGAAGGGCCTGGACAACGCCCTGCCCGGCGGCGAGAACACCGTCAAGGTGCTCACCGCGCACAAGTCCAAGGGCCTGGAGTGGGACGTCGTCGCCGTACCCGGCCTGGTCACCGGAACCTTCCCCAGCGGCCAGGGCCGCGAGAAGTGGACCGCCCAGGGCAAGGTGCTGCCGCACGGCCTGCGCGGCGACGCCGACACCCTGCCCGACGTCGAGTCCTGGGACTCCCGGGGACTGAAGGCCTTCCACGAGTCCATGAAGGGACACCAGCACACCGAGGAACTCCGCCTCGGCTATGTCACCTTCACCCGCCCCCGGTCCCTGCTGCTGGGCTCCGGCCACTGGTGGGGCCCCAGCCAGAAGAAGCCCCGCGGACCGTCCGACTTCCTCACCGCCCTGTACGAGCACTGCGCCGCCGGGCACGGCGAGATCGAGGCCTGGGCGGACGAACCCGCCGAGGACGAGGAGAACCCGGCCCTGCACCGGGCGACCGCCGATCAGGCCTGGCCCCTGCCCCTGGACGACGAGGCACTCGCCCGACGCAGGGCCGCCGCCGAGACGGTTCTCGCCCACCTGGACGGCCTCGCCTCCCACGAGGACGGCCGCCCCGCCGCCACGCACGACGTGAACACCTACGACGACCCGGACTGGCCGGCGCCCCCCGAGGACGACGAGGCACCCCAGGACGAAGAGGACCCCGGCTGGACCGAAGACCCCGCCGACTGGGACTCCTGGGCCACGGACCGCCCCGTCACATCACAGGCGGACCTCCCTTCCACGTCAGAGGCGGACCTCCTGTCCGTACCACCGGCGGACCTCCCTTCCACGTCGCACGCGGACCTCCCCTCCGCACCGCCGGCGGACCTCCCCGTCACACCGCCGCCGGACGGATCCGCCACGCCGTTGCCGGACCGGCGGACCGTCCCCCCGCCGGACCGGCCGACCACGCGACCGCCGGACCGCCGCCCCACCGTCCCCCACCAGGCGACGCCTCCCGGACAGCCCGGCACCGACCTGCCCCGCCCCCACCCCGAGGAGCCGCCACCGGCTCACCCCGCCCCCCAGAGACCGGCCGCCCCCGCCCGCCTCACCCCGGAGGAGGCCCGCACCGTCGCCTCCTGGGACCGCGACCTCGACGCCCTCACCGGCGAGCTCCTGCGCGCCCGCGAGAGCGTCACCGAGGTGCATCTCCCGGCGTCGCTGACCGCCACCCAGTTGCTGAGCCTGGCCGCCGACCCGGACGGCTTCGCGCAGGAGCTGGCCCGGCCCATGCCTCGCCCGCCCCAGCCCGCCGCCCGCCGCGGCACCCGTTTCCACGCCTGGGTCGAGGCCCGCTTCGAACCACTGATGCTGCCCCTGCTCGAACCGGAGGAGCTCCCCGGCAGCGAGGCAGAGGTCGCCGACGAACGCGACCTGGAGTTCCTCAAGGACGCGTTCGAGCGCACCGAGTACGCCCGGCGCACCCCGTACCGCGTCGAAGCCCCCTTCCAGCTCTCGCTCGCCGGCCGTGTCGTACGCGGCCGCATCGACGCCGTCTACAAGGAGGGCGACGGGGAGACGGCGACGTACGAGATCGTCGACTGGAAGACGAACCGCGTCGCCAGCGGGGACCCGCTCCAGCTCGCGCTCTACCGCCTTGCCTGGGCCGAGCAGCTGAACGTACCGCTGGAGTCGGTGACGGCCGCCTTCCTGTACGTACGCACCGGCGAGGTCGTACGCCCCGAGGGGTTGCCGGACCGCGCCGCGCTGGAGGATCTGCTGCTGGCCGAGCCGGTCGGTGACGAACCGCACGACCGGGGTGTCCGCGCGGGCCGATAGGCTCGTGAGCATGAGCCACCCCGTTGACAATGCTGTCAGCGCTGTCCGTACGTACATCGAGCAGCACCGCGCAGCCTTCCTCGACGACCTCGTCGACTGGCTGCGCATACCGTCCGTGTCGGCCCAGCCCGAGCATGCGACCGATGTGCGCCGCAGCGCCGACTGGCTCGCCGCCAAACTGAAGGAGACCGGCTTCCCGACCGCCGAGGTCTGGCCGACCGAGGGCGCCCCGGCCGTCTTCGCCGAGTGGCCCTCCGGTGACCCGCAGGCACCGACGATCCTCGTCTACGGCCACCACGACGTGCAGCCCGCCGCGCGCGAGGACGGCTGGAACAGTGATCCCTTCGAGCCCGTGGTCCGTGAGAACCGCCTCTACGCGCGCGGGGCGGCCGACGACAAGGGCCAGGTGTTCTTCCACACACTCGGCGTCCGTGCCCACCTCGCCGCCACCGGCCGAACAGCCCCCGCGGTGAACCTCAAACTGCTGATCGAGGGCGAGGAGGAGTCCGGCTCCCCGCACTTCCGCGCCCTGGTCGAGGAGCGCGCCGCACGGCTCGCCGCCGACGCGGTGATCGTCTCCGACACCGGCATGTGGTCCGAGGACACCCCCACGGTCTGCACCGGCATGCGCGGCCTCGCCGAGTGCGAGATCCGGCTGCACGGCCCCGACCAGGACATCCACTCGGGCTCCTTCGGGGGCGCGGTCCCCAACCCTGCCACCGCCGTCGCCCGCCTCGTCGCCGCCCTGCACGACGAGCACGCGCGCGTGGCGATCCCCGGCTTCTACGACGGCGTGATCGAGCTCACCGACCACGAACGCGACCTCTTCGCCGAGCTGCCCTTCGACGAGCGGCAGTGGCTGGGCACGGCCAAGTCGTACGCCGCCCACGGCGAAGCCGGGCACACCACCCTGGAGCGCATCTGGGCCCGCCCCACCGCCGAGGTCAACGGCATCGGCGGCGGCTACCAGGGCCCGGGCAGCAAGACGGTCATCCCGTCGTCCGCCATGGTGAAGCTCTCCTTCCGGCTGGTCGCGGGCCAGGACCCCGACCACGTGGAGAAGGCCGTCCGCGCCTGGGCAGCCGAGCAGGTGCCCGCCGGGATCCGCTGCGAGATCACCTTCGGCGCGGCCACGCGCCCGTGCCTGACGCCGCTGGACCACCCGGCGCTGCAATCGGTGGTCCGTGCCATGGGCCGGGCCTTCGGCAAACCGGTGCGCTTCACCCGCGAGGGCGGCTCCGGACCGGCCGCCGACCTCCAGGAGGTCCTCGGCACACCGGTGCTCTTCCTCGGCATCTCCGTCCCGTCCGACGGCTGGCACGCCCCCGACGAGAAGGTGGAGCTGGATCTGCTCCTCAAGGGCGTCGAGACCTCCGCCCACCTGTGGGGTGACCTGGCGGAATACTGGCGCCACGCGCCCTGAACGCTCCGCACGGCCGTGGTCCGGACCGGCATCGCGCGCGCGGCACACTGGAAAGGCCGCCCCGCGCCGCCGAGCTCTCCGGACCCGGTCGCCACCCTCGTACGACCCGCTGAACCGCCTGCCGCACCGAACCGCTCACCGGGGGAGTTGGAAGCACCCGTGACCACCTGGACCGACCACACCGCCGACCGTCCCATCTCGCTCACCGCCCCGAGCGGAATCGACCGCGCCGCCCACCACCGCCTCGACGAGGCATGGCTCGCTGCGGCGTGGAGCCACCCCTCGACGCGCTGTTTCGTGGTCTCCGGCGGCCAGGCCCTCATCGACGAGACGCCCGACGGGCGCACCGAACTCGTCATGACCCCGTCCTTCGAGGCCCCGCTCACCGAGGCGCACCGCTACTTCCTGGGAACGGACGAGGACGGCGTCAGCTACTTCGCCCTCCAGAAGGACTCCCTGCCCGGGCGCATGGACCAGTCCGCCCGCCCCGCGGGCCTGCGCGAGGCGGGCCTGCTCCTGTCACCCCGCGACGCGGGTCTGATGGCCCACGCGGTCGCCCTGGAGAACTGGCAGCGCCTGCACCGGTTCTGCTCCCGCTGCGGCGAGCGCACCGTCATCGCCGCGGCCGGCCACATCCGCCGTTGCCCCGCCTGTGGTGCCGAGCACTATCCGCGCACCGACCCCGCCGTGATCATGGCGGTCACGGACGGGGAGGACCGTATCCTGCTCGGCCGCCAGGTCCACTGGCCCGAGGGCCGCTTCTCGACGCTCGCCGGCTTCGTGGAGCCCGGCGAGTCCATCGAGCAGTCGGTCCGCCGCGAGGTCTACGAGGAGGCCGGCATCACCGTCGGCCCCGTCGAGTACGTCGCCAGCCAGCCCTGGCCGTTCCCGTCCAGCCTGATGCTGGGCTTCATGGCCCACGCCACCTCGACCGACATCAACGTCGACGGCGACGAGATCCACGAGGCCCGCTGGTTCTCCCGCGACGAGCTGGGCGCGGCCTTCGACTCCGGCGAGGTGCTGCCGCCCTACGGCATCTCCATCGCGGCGCGCCTCATCGAGCTCTGGTACGGCAAGCCACTGCCGACGCGCGGCTCCTTCTGAGACAGGACGACGCGTAAGGGGTGGCCTCACCGGGGAGGCCACCCCTTGCGCGTCTCGAAGAAGGCGCGTGCCCCGGCCCACGGTGGCGTGCTTCCACCGGAAGCACGGCGCGGCACGCGCGCACACGAAACCCCCGACCAACCACCCTGGGAACGGTCGGGGGTCGCGCGCGCCGGCGTCAGACCGCGAGAGCCTGCTTCACCTGGGCAAGGCTCGGGTTGGTCATGACGACCTCGTCGCCACCCGTGGAGGGAACCACCCGGACAGTGGGTACCGTCTGGTTTCCGCCGTTCGCCTTCTCCACGTACGCGGCGGACTCCGGGTCCTGCTCGATGTTGATCTCGGTGTAGGCGATGCCCTCGCGGTCCATCTGGCTCTTCAGCCGACGGCAGTAGCCGCACCACGTGGTGCTGTACATCGTCACAGTGCCCGGCATGTCTATCGCGCTCCTTCGGCGGCTCGGAAATGAGGTCGCACGGAGGGAACGTCTGCGGCGACGCCACCATTCCCGGAGCGACCGAGGCACGTGACGCCCGTCGCATTGGTATGACTATCAGTGCGTGCCTGTGGACAACCGACTCACCCGTCTCCCGCGACCTGGCAGCATGGCGGTGTGACAGCAGCAACGCATTCCACCCTCTTCCCGCAGGTACCGGACTCGGCCGACGCGGTGCTCGAAGGGCTCGACCCCGAGCAGCGCGAGGTGGCGACCGCCCTGCGCGGCCCGGTGTGCGTGCTGGCGGGCGCCGGTACCGGCAAGACCCGGGCGATCACCCACCGCATCGCCTACGGGGTGCGCGCGGGGATCCTCCAGCCCTCCAGCGTGCTCGCCGTCACCTTCACCAACCGTGCCGCCGGGGAGATGAGAGGCCGCCTGCGCCAGCTCGGTGCCGCAGGCGTCCAGGCCCGTACGTTCCACTCGGCGGCGCTGCGCCAGCTCCAGTACTTCTGGCCGAAAGCGATCGGCGGCTCCCTGCCCAGGCTCGTCGACCGCAAGATCCAACTCGTCGCCGACGCGGCCGCCGCCTGCCGCATCCGCCTCGACCGGGGCGAGCTGCGCGACGTCACCGCCGAGATCGAGTGGTCCAAGGTGACCCAGACCGTCCCCGCCGACTACGCCCTCGCGGCGGCCAAGGCCGGCCGTGAGGTCCCCCGCGACCCGGCCGAGATCGCCCAGCTCTACTCCGCCTACGAGGACCTGAAGCGCGGACGCGGCGTCATCGACTTCGAGGACGTGCTGCTGCTGACGGTGGCCGTCCTCCAGGACCGCCACGATGTCGCCGAACAGGTCCGCGCCCAGTACCAGCACTTCGTGGTCGACGAGTACCAGGACGTCAGCCCCCTCCAGCAGCGCCTGCTGGAACTGTGGCTCGGCGACCGCGACGACCTGTGTGTGGTCGGCGACGCCAGCCAGACCATCTATTCGTTCACGGGAGCAACCCCCGACCACCTGCTCGACTTCCGCAGCCGTCACCCCGGCGCCACCGTCGTCAAGCTGGTCCGCGACTACCGCTCCACCCCGCAGGTGGTCCGCCTGGCCAACGGTCTGCTCGCCCAGGCCCGGGGCCGGGCCGCGGACCACCGTCTGGAGCTGGTCTCCCAGCGTCCGGCGGGCCCTGAGCCCGTCTACACCGAATACACCGACGAACCGGCCGAGGCCGAGGGCGCCGCCCGCCGCATCCGCGAACTCATCGACTCGGGTGTTCCGCCCGCCGAGATCGCGGTCCTGTTCCGCACGAATTCCCAGTCGGAGACCTACGAACAGGCCCTCGCCGACGCCGCGGTCCCTTACCAGCTGCGCGGTGCTGAGCGCTTCTTCGACCGCCCCGAAGTACGCAAAGCCGGCAGTTCCCTGCGGGCCGCGGCGCGCTTCGGCGGCAACGACTCCCTCCTCGACGACGCCGTCGACCTGCCCTCCCAGGTGCGCGCGGTGCTGTCCGGGGAGGGGTGGTCCCCGCAGCCCCCGGCAGGGTCGGGCGCCGTCCGCGAGCGCTGGGAGTCGCTGGCCGCCCTGGTCAACCTCGCCCAGGACTTCGCCGCCGCCAGAGCGGGCGCCACCCTGAGCGACCTCGTCACGGAACTCGACGAGCGGGCGGGGGCCCAGCACGCCCCGACGGTGCAGGGCGTCACCCTCGCCTCCCTGCACTCGGCCAAGGGGCTGGAGTGGGACGTCGTATTCCTGGTGGGCGTCACCGAGGGCATGATGCCGATCGCCTACGCAAAGACCGACGAGCAGGTCGAGGAGGAACGGCGCCTCCTCTACGTCGGCGTCACCCGGGCGCGCGAACGGCTGCATCTTTCCTGGGCGCTGGCCCGTTCACCCGGTGGTCGGCCGAGCCGCCGTCCCAGCCGCTTCCTGAAGGGGCTGCGGCCCGGTTCGGGGACGGCCGGCGGACGTACGGCCGCGGGCGGCTCGGGAGGTGTGGAACGCGGCTCCGGGGGTGGCGGCGTCGCGGCGTCGGTCCCCAGACGGGTACAGCGGATCCCGGCCCGCTGCCGGGTCTGCGGGCGCACACTCACCGACGCGGGCGAGATGAAGCTGATGCGCTGCGAGGACTGCCCGTCCGACATGGACGAGGGGGTCTACGAGCGGCTGCGCGAGTGGCGCGCGATCCAGGCGGGGCGCAGCGGTCAGCCCGCGTTCTGCGTCTTCACCGACAAGACGCTGATGGCGATCGCCGAGTCCGTCCCGGAGGACGAGCGCGAGCTGGTACGGATCCCGGGCGTCGGCGCGCGGAAGCTCAACCGGTACGGAGCGGATGTTCTGGCCATCTGTGCAGGCCAGAACGGAGTGGGGCTTGACGAAGGCGACTGATACGAACTCGTCGAAAAAATAGTTTGCGCATGCCCCGGGAATCCCCATAGGTTCTTGGTCACGGGAGCAGCGGCCTTCCCGAAGGCCCTGAATCCGTGTTGTACTTGCATATCCGCGGACTGGTTCATCCCGGTCCCCCGAGACGCCGAGAGGAGGCGAGCCCAGTGATCAGCATCGACTTCAGCACCACCGTCAGCTCCACCGCCAAACTGACCGATCGCTCGGCCGTCTCCCTGTGCACGCTCGGCGCTTCCAACCCGGGCACCGGTCTGTCCGGCATTCGTGCCGTCCTTCCGGCCGCCGCCTCCGTTGCCTCCGCGGGCCTTCCCGTCCGTGAGCGCGATGAGCGACCGACCGAGGCACTGGAAGCAGCAGTAGAGGCACAGGCGCAGGCCTATGCCTTTACCGCGACCGGTGCCGGTTTCCGGACGCAGACGACGCAGCACCACCTGATGTGGGCCTTCCGTGGGCCAGAACCCTGGAGTGATCCAGCCTGATTGACGATCAGGCCGGCGCCTTCAGGGCCGCGGAACCCCATCCGGGATCCGCGGCCCTTCTGTTTGTCCCCGAACGGGGACGACAGCACGAAGGAGCCTCGGGACAAGAAAAGAACCCGGTACCAAGCCGCCACCCGGCCGACCGGCCGGAACGACCAGACGAGGAAGAAACCCCGTGCAACTCGAAGCGCACGCCCCGTCCGTACCGCCTTCCGACACGATCCCCAAGCCCGTCCCCACGGAGGACTCCACCTTGACCCCGCTCACCGCGCTCACCGCGCTCGACGACGCCATCGAGAACCTCGGCGTGCCCGTTCCCTGCCGCTCCTACGACCCGGAGGTCTTCTTCGCGGAGTCGCCGGCGGACGTGGAGTACGCCAAGTCCCTGTGCCGCACCTGCCCGCTGGTCGAGGCCTGCCTCGCCGGCGCCAAGGAGCGGCGTGAGCCCTGGGGCGTCTGGGGTGGCGAGCTGTTCGTGCAGGGTGTCGTCGTCGCCCGGAAGCGGCCCCGTGGCCGCCCGCGCAAGAACCCGGTCTCGGCATGAACACCGCAGGAACGATCGACCGTCCCCTCACGTACGACCCGAAGAAGCAGGCCCCGATGAAGCCGTCCACCCACGACATCACAGGCACCACGCCTGAAGACTTCACCCCCAGTGACGCGAAGGACTCGCGTCAGAACAGGACCCGCGAGATGCAACTCATCCCAGAAGCCCTGGCTCGTGCGCATATGCACGACCGCCTGCAGAAGGCCGAGCAGGAACGCCGGGCCCTGCGCCTGGCGACCGCTCGCCGGATGCAGCGACGGGCCGAGCGCGCCTCGATGCGTGCCCGGCGCGCGCTCGCCATGGCTGTCATGCAGTAACCCGGCCACACCCGGAGCATGGCCTCGCCGACGAGGGAGGCGAAGCTCCCCGTGGGGGCCGGTCCGTCCGAACGGACCGGCCCCCACGGCGCGTTCAGCCCCGGCGGCTCATGCCTCCGCCGCCGTTTCCCCCATCTCGTACTCGTCCTCCGCCGCGTACTCCTCCTCGGGGAGGAACCCGACCAGCCACTCCTCCAGCTCGTCACGCAGCCGCACCGTCGCTCCCAGCTGGCACAGCACACCGATGGTGCTCAGGGTCACGCGGTGAATCAGCAGGTAGGCCGGCGGCAGGTTGAGCTGCTTGGCCAGCTGGTAGGCGGGGGAACGGGGGTCGCCGATCCGGGCCGCCTGGCTCCGCATCCAGCCGCGGGTGAAGGTGAACTCGTCGACCCGGGCAGGCTCGATGATCGGCAGCAGGTAGTCGAGGATGGCGTCGGGGTCCAGCTCTATCGACTCCTTGACGAAACCCTCTGCGCAGAGCATCTCGTAGACGGCGTCCGCCTCGCCGTCCAGCGCCATACGCAGGGCCGACCCGATGGGCTCGGGCAGGCCTCCCGGAAGGCGGTCGACCGTGCCGAAGTCCAGGACACCCAGGCGCCAGTCGTCCTCGCCGTCCGGCCCGCACGGCAGCAGCCGGAAGTTGCCCGGGTGCGGGTCGGCGTGCAGCAGGCCGGTGCGCGCCGGGCCGGAGAAGAGGAAGTGGGCCAGGAGCTGGCCCGCCCGGTCGCGCTGCTCCGGTGTGCCGTCCGCGATGATCTCCGACATCGGGATGCCGTCGATCCACTCGGTGACCAGCACCTGGTCGCACTGGTGGACGACGTCCGGCACCACGATGTCCGGGTCGTCCGCGAACTCCTCTGCGTGGGCTCGCTGGGCCTGCGCCTCCAGGTCGTAGTCCAGCTCCTCCGAGACCCGGTCCTTCAGCTCCTTGATCAGCGGCTTGATGTCCATGCCCGGGACCAGCGGGCCCAGCAGGCGGGCGAAACGGCTGAGCTGGTTCAGGTCGGACAACAGGGCCTCGCCGGCGCCCGGGTACTGCACCTTGACCGCGACCTCGCGGCCGTCGTGCCACACCGCACGGTGCACCTGACCGATCGAGGCGGCCGCGGCGGGCTTGTCCTCGAACTCCACGAACAGCTCGGGCCAGTCCTCGCCGAGCCGCTCCGCGAGCACGGAGTGCACCGTGCGCGTCGGCATCGGCGGTGCCGCCTCTTGCAGCTTGGTCAGCGCCGCCCGATAGGGGCCCGCGACCTCCTCGGGCAGCGCCGACTCGAAGACGGACAGGGCCTGTCCGAACTTCATCGCCCCGCCCTTGAGCTCGCCCAGCACCTTGAACAGCTGCTCCGCGGTGCGCTGCTGCAGCTGCTGGCCGACGATCTCCGCGGACTCGCCCACGATTCGCTTGCCGAGCCCCCAGGTCGCCCGCCCGGCGAAGCCGAGCGGGAGCGCGGCGAGCTTGGCGGTCCGGGTGACCGCCTTGCGCGGAAGATCAGACATGCGCCCTCCAAGTCCCAGCCGGCCGCCCCGGTTCTGCCTCACGGCGTACGTCCGCCGACGGCCCTTGCCCCGCCATTGTCGCGCGCCGCTCCCCATCCTCGGGGGTGTGTTCCTGCTTACCTTTTCCGGCGGCGCCGCACGGGCACGCGGAGTGCGCCCGCACCGGCCGCGTGTGCCACCGCAGACCCGGCAGCGAGACCTCCCAGCGTGCGCCGACGCTCGAAGGCGTCCGGCCGTCCAGGAAGGCGAGCGCGTGGGCCGCCGCCAGCCCGGCGACCGTCGTGGCCAGAGTGAGGTCGCAGGCCCGCACCTGGCGCTGCTTGCCGGACCGCCACTGTGCCACCAGACGGGGCCAGGCCGGGTCCCGGTCGGTGCGGTCCGCGTACAGACAGCCCGCGCACCCCGTCTCGCCGGGCAGGACGAGAGGACCGACGACACCGGTCCCCTCCACGACACCGGCGTACAGGTGGGGCGTACCGGAGGCCATGAGGGATTCCGCGGAGGTGGGGTCGGGTGTGTGGACCGCGACGTCGTCGCGCGGGGCGACGACCACCAGCGAGAAACCCGGGACGCCCTCCTCGGGCGGCGTCGTGGGACTGCGGCGCGCCGGGCGGCCGGGGGCGGCCCGGCGGACGACACGGCGGGCTGTCTCGTCCCGGCGCTCGCCTACGGACTCGGCGGGAAGCCCGCCCGGGGCGACGTCCCACGGCTCGACGCGGCCGCCGTCGAGCACGTCGATCTCGCCGACGCCCGCACCCGACAGCAGGCCGGACAGCACCGCGCCCACCCGCCCCGCACCCCTCACCCGCACTCGCAGGGCACGCCGGGCGGCCAGGTGTCTCATCGCGTCCCCCGGTTCGGAGGTGGTCAGGGACAGGGAGGCCAGGTCGGGGCGGAGCCGGTCGAGGACCTCCTTCTTCTCGCGCAGGGCGTCGGCATCCGGCCCGCCGCCCCGGGAGTCGTCGAGGAGGCCGGCCCGCGCCAGCCCCTCCACCACCCGGTCGACATGCCCTTCGGGCAGGTCCAGGCGATGCCCCTCCTCACGCAGGAGAGCCGGTCCACGGGTGCCGTTGAGCAGTTCGAGGAAACTGCCCGTAGCCGTGTCCACCGGGCCGAGCGTCAATGCGTGCGCTGGTGTCATCCCGAACTGCACGGTGTTCAGATCGCGCCAGCCGCGCCTGAGCGCGGGCTTCACCATCGGATGCATGCCAGGTCCCCCGTAGGTCTCCGAGAGTCTTCGAACGTCCCGTATGTCCGGCGGTGGCCCGTCGCGTACCCGTCCATGCGGTCGGTCGCGAATCCGCCGGCGAGTGCCAGCATGCCCTGATCCGTGGCCGGGCGTCGCGAGTTGTCCACAGGCGGTGATCATTCGTCGTACTAATCAGCCGATACTCATCAGCCGGTACCAATCACTCGTGCGAATCAGTCGTACAAGTCTGTCGTACACCCGCAGGAGGGGTGGCGGATCGGCACCGAACCCATCCGGAGCCGGGACTTCCCCGTGTGCAGCGGGTAACGTCGTGGCGTGTCCGCCGACCCACTGCACCGCGCCGGGGCGCCCCAGCGCGCACCGACGAATTCGCCGCCGAACGGCTCGGGGACGAGCGCGATCGAGGTCCGCAGGAGCACCCGGCGACGCCGGACGGTCTCCGCGTACCGCGAGGGCGATCGCACCATCGTGCTGATCCCCGCCCGGATGTCCGAGGCCGAGGAACAACGCTGGGTGAGCGTCATGCTGGACAAGCTGGCCGCCCAGGAGAGCAGACGGGTCCTCGGCGACGCCGAGCTGGCCGAGCGCGCGGAGCGCCTGTCGGGCCAGTACTTCGACGGGCGGGCACGGCCCACCTCGGTCCGCTGGGTCACCAACCAGAACACGCGCTGGGGCTCGTGCACCCCCTCCGAGGGAAGCATCCGGCTGTCGCACCGCCTCCAGGGCATGCCCGAGTACGTCGTCGACTACGTCCTTCTGCACGAACTGGCGCATCTGCTCGTCCCCGGGCACGGACCCCGGTTCTGGCGGCTGCTGGAGGCGTATCCGAGGACCGAGCGGGCCCGCGGCTACCTCGAGGGCGTGGTCGCCGCCGACCGGCTGCCGCACCTGCCCGAGGCCCGCAGCGAGTGACGTGCACCTCCGAGCGAGCGCGTCAGAGGTGTCCGGCACGGCCGCGCACGGGTTCTGTACCGGGTCTGTACCGACTCCCTCCGGTGTCCGGGATTGCCGTTAGCCTGGCGCGACGCACTCGCATTCGGATGGGGGACGGTCGTAACGCATGGCCAGGGAATTCCAACGCGGCCACAAGGCCAGGATCAGTGATCTCACCGCGGGCACGGATCTGTACGTAGGCGTGCAGATCTCCGGCCCCGGACTGAGCTTCGACATCAGCTGCTTCGGTCTCGACGCCGACGAGCGGTTGTCCGACGACCGCTACTTCGTGTTCTTCAACCAACCGAAGACCCCGGAGGAGTCCATCCAGCTCCTGGGTGCGCAGGCGGGTGACATGGAGTCCTTCCGGGTCACCCTCGACAGGATCCCGCCGCGGATCCAGAAGCTCTCCTTCACGGCCACGATCGACGGCGCCGGGCAGATGTCGCAGGCCGGCCCCGGCTACATCCGGATCGTCGCGGGCGGCGAGGAGGTGGCCCGGTACCCGTTCAACGGCTCGGAGTTCTCCACCGAGCGCGCGGTGATGCTGGGCGACTTCTATCTGAAGGACGTGTGGCGGTTCGCCGCCGTCGGACAGGGCTTCGACGGCGGGCTGGACGCGCTGCTGAGGAACTTCGGTGGCGAGGTGGCCGAGGAGGAGGCGCCCGCGCCGCAGCAGGAGCAGCAGCCGCAGGCCGGTGCCGCCCCGGGTTTCGCCCCGCCGGCCCAGGCCTCTGCGCCCCCGGCTTTCGGCGCGCCTACCACCCCCGCCCCTGCTCCCGCGCCGCAGCCCGCCGCGCCCCAGGGCTTCGCCCCTCCGCCCGGCGCCACGCCGGTGGTCCCCGCCCCGACGCCAGGGCCCGACGTGCACGCCGCGCAGACCATCGTCGCGCCCATGAACACGCCGCCCGGCGGATCCCCGGTGCCGCCCCCGGCCCCGCCGCCTCCTGGTTATGGTCAGCCTCAGGCTCCCCAGGCTCCGGTTCCGCCTCCTGGTTATGGTCAGCCTCAGGCTCCGGTTCCGCCTCCTGGTTATGGTCAGCCTCAGGTCCCCCAGGCTCCGGTTCCGCCTCCTGGTTATGGTCAGCCTCAGGTCCCCCAGGCTCCGGTTCCGCCTCCCGGTTACGGTCAGCCCCAGGTCCCCCAGGTCCCCCAGGCTCCGGTCCCGCCCCCCGGTTACGGTCAGCAGACCCCTCACGGCGCCCCGCAGGGCATGCCTCAGGGAGCGCCGCAGGGTGCCGGGGTGATGGCCGCGCTCCAGCAGTTCAAGGAGACGGCGACCGGGCAGCGCTGGACCCAGCAGAACAAGAAGCTGGTCCGCGTCGACCTCGGTGCGGAAGGCCAGCCTGTACTCGCCAGGCAGGGCAGCATGGTGCTCTACCAGGGCAAGGTCGACTTCAGCTACAAGGGCGCCGGGTTCGCCGGCCGGGTCGTGGGCAACGCCACCGGCCAGGAGATGCAGCTGATGCGCTGCACCGGCAAGGGGCAGGTGTTCCTCGCCGACAACAGCGCGATGCTGCACCCCATCGAGCTCCAGGGCGACGCCATCTGCGTCTCCGCGGAGAACGTCCTCGCCTTCGACGAGAGCCTCCAGTACGAGGTCCGCCGCATCGAGGGCCACGGCATCCCCGGCGGCGCGCTGTTCACGATGCAGTTCCAGGGCACCGGCACCATCGTCGTCAAGACGCACGGCGTGCCCGTGGTGCTGCCGGTCACGCCCACCACCTTCGCCGACTGCAACGCGGTCGTCGCCTGGTCGGCCGCCGCCCAGGTGGTCGTCTCCAGCCAGGTGCGGATGCGCCGCAACTCCTACGCGGGCGACACGGGCGAGAGCGTCAACCTGCAGTTCCGGGCCGCGCCCGGCAACTTCGTCATCGTCCAGCCGTACGAGATCTGAGGGAGAGCCCGACATGAACCAGCCGCTCGCGGGCTACGCTCCCGCACCGGTCACCGCCCGCATGGAGAACCACGGCAACCACATGCTGAAGGTCGCCATGCAGACCGGGAACGACCTCCTCGCGCGTGTGGGCTCGATGACCGCCTACGAGGGCTTCGTCCAGTACGAGCCCAACCCGCCGGCCGTCCGCCAGATCGCCCGCGACTGGGCCACCGGCGAGGGCGCGCCCCTGATGAAGTGCTCCGGCGACGGCCTGCTCTACCTCGCCGACTACGGCGCCAACGTCGTCGTCATCAACCTCAACGGCGACGGGATCTCCGTCAACGCGACCAACCTGCTCGCCTTCGACGCCCACCTCACCTGGGGTGTGGAGCGGGTCAAGGGCCTGGCGAAGTTCGCCGGTCAGGGCCTGTGGAACACCAAGATCTCCGGACAGGGCTGGGTCGCCCTCACCTCCCGGGGCAAGCCGATCGTGGTCGACTGCGGCGGCGGTGAGGACGAGACGTACGTCGATCCCGACGCGCTCGTCGCCTGGTCCCCGAACCTCAAGGTGAAGGGCAAGCGCAGCTTCAAGGCGCAGTCGCTGATCGGCCGCGGCAGCGGCGAGGCCTACCAGATGGCCTTCTCCGGTCAGGGCATCGTCGTCGTCCAGCCCAGCGAGGACAGCACCGACCGCCTCCGGGTCCGGGGCTGAGGGGGAGCCAGAACATCATGCAGAGCCCGCTTTTCGCCTACAACGACCAGCAGACCCAGGAAGCCTGGAGCCTGCAGAACAAGCACATGCTCCGCGTCGCCCTGGAGGGTCACGACGACGTGCTCGCCCGCAAGGGCACGATGGTCGCCTACCAGGGGCTCGTCGAGTTCGACGCCGAGTACCAGAGCAACAACCAGTCACGCGCGCGTGCGCACACCGGTGAGGGCCTGGACCTGATGCGCTGCCACGGGCAGGGCACGGTCTTCTTCGCCAACCTCGCCCAGTACATCCATGTGATGGAGGTCGACCAGGAGGGGATCACCGTCGACAGCAGCTACGTGCTGGCGATGGACTCGTCCCTGCACCACGAGGTCATCGCGGTCGACAGCCTGTACGGCATCTCCGGTTCGGGGAAGTACCAGCTCAACATCACCGGCCGCGGCAAGGTCGCCCTGATGACCTCGGGCGCACCGCTGCTGATGCAGGTGACGCCCGACAAGTACGTCAACTGCGACGCCGACGCGATCGTCGCCTGGTCCACCGGTCTGCGCGTGCAGATGCAGGCCCAGACCCACTCCTCCGGGGTGTGGCGGCGCCGCGGCAGCACCGGCGAGGGCTGGGAGCTCAGCTTCATGGGCAGCGGCTTCGCGCTGGTCCAGCCCAGCGAACTGCTGCCGCCGCAGAACGCCCAGATCGGGCAGGGCGTAGCCGCGCAGTACGGCATGGGACAGCAGGGAGCCCGTGGTCAGAACCAGGGGAACGTCTGGAGCTGAGCCCGGAGCACGGTCCCGTAAGGGGTGATCGCGCACAGCGGTCACCCCTTACCGGGGTGACGCGGTCACCCCGTCCGGGTTCGGAGCCGGGCACGCGTTGCCTCGAGCAGGCGTACGACCGACTCGTCGGCCACGTCCGTGACCTCTGCGTACGGGAACCAGCGCAGGTCGAGGGACTCGTCGCTGATGGCCTCCACAGCCCCCTCGGGAGCCACCGCGGCGTACTGGACGTCCAGGTGCCAGGCGCAGGGCGTGTGGTGGCGGTCCAGCCGCACCGGGCCGCCCGGGGCCAGGGCGAGCCCCGCGATGCCCGACTCCTCGGTCGCCTCGCGCAGAGCCGCCTGCGCCAGCGTCGCGTCGACCGGCTCGCAGTGGCCGCCCATCTGGAGCCACATGCGCATCTTCCTGTGGAGGGTCAGCAGGACCCGCTCGCGCGACGGGTCGACGACCAGGGCGCTCGCCGTGACGTGCCCGTCCCGGCAGGCCTTCCACATGCCGTCCGGGTGCGTCGCGAGGTGGTCCAGGTAGGCCTGGCGCAGCTCGTCCTGGCCCTCATGGCCCTTCAGGACCAGGACCGCGTCCTCGTGGAGACTCACTCGGCGTCGTCGCCCTTGCCGTCGGCCTCGGCCTGGCCCTTCTCGTCCTTCTCGTCCTTCTTCTTCAGGTCGGGCTTCCCGGCCGCCTCGCCGAGCATCTTGTCCAGCTCGGAGAAGTCGAGCTGCTCACGGTGCACGAAGCCGTCCGGGTCGTCCAGGTCGGTCGCGGTCGGCAGCATGTCCGGGTGGGCCCACAGGCCGTCCCGGCCGTCGACACCGCGCGCGTCCGTCAGGGACGCCCACAGACGGGAGGCGTCGCGCAGGCGGCGCGGGCGCAGCTCCAGGCCGATCAGCGTGGCGAAGGTCTGCTCGGCGGGGCCGCCCGAGGCGCGACGGCGGCGCAGCGTCTCGCGCAGCGCGTCAGCGGAGGACAGACGCGGCTTGGCGGCGGCGTGCACCACCGCGTCCACCCAGCCCTCGACGAGCGCCAGAGCCGTCTCCAGACGGGCCAGGGCGGACTTCTGCTCGGGGGTGTCCTCCGGCTGGAACATGCCCTGCTGGAGAGCCTCCTGCAGCTGCTCCGGGTTCTGCGGGTCGAACTGGCCGACCACGTCCTCCAGCTTGGCCGTGTCGACCTTGATCCCGCGGGCGTATCCGTCGACCGCGCCGAACAGGTGCGAGCGCAGCCACGGCACGTGTGCGAAGAGGCGCTGGTGGGCGGCCTCACGCAGGGCGAGATACAGCCGCACCTCCTCCTGCGGTACGCCGAGGTCCTTCCCGAACGCCTCGATGTTCACCGGCAGCAGCGCGGCCTTGCCGACCGGGCCGAGCGGCAGGCCCACGTCGGTCGAGCCGACGACCTCGCCGGCGAGCACGCCGACGGCCTGCCCGATCTGCGTGCCGAACATGGCGCCGCCCATGGAGCGCATCATGCCGATCAGCGGGCCGGCCATGGCCTGCATCTCCTCGGGCAGCACGTCCCCCATGGCGGTGCCGACGCGCTCGGCGACCGGGTCGACGAGCTCCCGCCAGGCGGGCAGGGTCGCCTCGACCCACTCCGCGCGGCTCCAGGCCACCGCGGTGCCCGCGCCCGAGGGCAGGGCGGTCGCGTCGTCCAGCCACAGGTCGGCCAGGCGGACGGCCTCCTGGACGGCAGTGCGGTCGGTGGGACCGACGCTGGCGTCCTTCGTGCCGTCCGGCGTGCCCTGGGAGACCGTCTGGCGGGCGATCTGCTTGGCCATGTCCCAGTTCACCGGGCCGCCCTCGTAGGAGAGCATCTGGCCCAGCTGCTGGAACGCGGCACCCAGGTCGTTGGGGTTCATGGAACCGAACATGGCAGCGAACGGGTTGTCCGCACCGGGGCCACCAAGGCCACCGGCTCCGGACGGCCCGAAACCGAACGGGTTGGCCGGTCCCTGACCACCACCGCTCTGCTGGTCCTTCTTCTTGCCCTCGTCGCCGTCGTCCGGCTCCTCCGGCGGAAGGCCGAATCCGAATGGGGTGTCACTCACGGGGTTCCTCGGCTGGTAGGGCCGCCGGTTCTTTCCGGCGGCACGGCTGCCCGACTTCACCACCCAGCGTAGACACCCGGGGCGGTTCGGGCCTCGGTGCTTCGCCGACTGACGGCCTGCGGCAGGATGGATGCCACCTGGTACGTACGCGTCACCCGCGCCCGTACTGAAGACAACCGCTGGAGACGCCCGGTGAGTTCCCCAGATCCGCAGGTTCGCGCAGCGCGAAACCAGTCAACCAGTTCCTCCCGCCCCGGCGCGCGCGGACCCGTCGTCGCGGTCACCGGTGCCGCGTCCGGGGTCGGGGCGCTGCTCACCGAGCGGCTCGCCGCGTCCGACGAGGTCAGAGAGGTCGTGGCCATCGACGAACGGCGCGGTGACTGCGCGGCGGCACGGTGGCAGATCCTGGACGTACGGGATCCGGCCATCGCCGAGAAGCTGCGCGGCGCCGACGTGGTCGTGCACCTGGCGCTGGACCTCGATCTGGAGACCGACGCGGCCGCCCGGACGGCTTACAACGTCCGGGGGACGCAGACCGTCCTGACCGCCGCGGCGGCGGCCGGCGTGCACCGTGTCGTGCTGTGCACCTCCGCGATGGTCTACGGCGCCCTCCCCGACAACGAGCTGCCGCTGTCCGAGGACGCCGAACTGCGCGCCACGGCCGAGGCCACCGGGGTCGGGGACCTGCTGGAGATCGAGCGGCTCGCGCGTCGCGCACCGCGGGCGCATCCCGGCCTCAACGTCACCGTCGTCCGGCCGGCGGTGCTGGTCGGGGGCATGGACACCGCGCTGACCAGGTACTTCGAGTCGCCCCGGCTGCTCGTCGTGGCCGGGTCGCGGCCGGCCTGGCAGTTCTGTCACGTCGACGACCTGTGCAGTGCCCTGGAATACGCGGTGCTCGAGAAGGCCGACGGGGAACTGGCCGTCGGCTGTGACGGCTGGCTGGAGCAGGAGGAGGTCGAGGAGCTCAGCGGCATCCGGCGGATGGAGCTGCCGTCGGCGGTCGCGCTCGGCGCGGCGGCCCGGCTGCACCGCATCGGGCTGACGCCCTCCCCGGCCGGGGACCTGGCGTACACGATGTACCCCTGGGTGGTGAGCGGCAGCCGGCTGCACGACGCCGGATGGCGGCCGAAGTACACCAACGAGGAGGTGCTCGCGGAGCTGCTGGAGGAGGTCTCCGGGCGGCACACGGTCGCCGGGCGACGCCTCGGGCGCAAGGACGCGACCGCGGCGGGAGCCGCCGGAGCGACGGTGGCCCTGCTGGGCGCGGCCGCGGTGGTACGACGGGCACGGAAGGTCCGGCGGCGGATCTGAGGCCGGACGCGGTGCCGCCTCCGGCCTCTTGCGCACGCGCCCTGGCTTGTCTGTCTGCCTCCGGCCTTTTGCGCACGCGCCCCGGCTTGCCTGTCGGCCCACGGCCTTTTGCGCACGCGCCCCGGCTTGTCTTCCGGCCCCCGGCCCCCGGCCCCCGGCCCCCGGCCTCCTGCGCCCGCAGCCCGGCTTCTCCTGCCCGCACCCGGCCCCGTCGCCCGCCGCACACCGGCGGCGGGCCCTGTAGGAGGCTCCAAAGCGGTACGCGCGCGTGCCGGGTGATAGCGCTATTCCGCGCCGTCCGCGCGGTGGGGCACGATGGGCGCATGGCAACCACGAACGACCACCCCGGCGAACTGGCCGCGCCGGACCCCGTCAAGCTGATCGGAATCCGGGAGGCACCCCTCTCCGTGGACGAGGTCTTCCGGGCCGTCGGAGACGACGCGGCCGGCGGGACCGCGCTGTTCGTCGGGACGGTCCGCAACCACGACGGCGGGACCGACGTCGACCGGCTCGGGTACTCGTGCCACCCCAGCGCCGAGGCCGAGATGCGGCGGATCGCCGAGAAGGTCGTCGCGGAGTACCCCGTACGGGCGCTCGCGGCGGTGCACCGCGTGGGGGAGCTGGAGGTCGGGGACCTCGCCGTGGTCGTCGCCGTGTCCTGCCCGCACCGGGGCGAGGCCTTCGACGCCTGCCGGAAGCTGATCGACGACCTGAAGCACGAGGTGCCCATCTGGAAGCACCAGTCCTTCTCGGACGGTACCGAGGAATGGGTCGGCGCCTGCTGAGAGCGGCGCCGCTCCCGTAACTCCGGTTGCGTAACGGACCCCCCGGCGTGAGCGTTGTCACTGCGGATGGTTAATCTGCTGATCGGTCAGTCGCGGACGCTCATGGGGTTGGGAGGTCGGCATGGCAGCGCTTGCCTGGTTGCTGATTCCGCTTGTGGCCGCTGTCGGCGCGGGTCTGTGGGGCAGTTGGGCCAACCGGACCCGCAAGGCACGGAGCGACGGACCCGAGCTGGACGGGTACGCCCGCTTCCGCGAGGCCATGGAGAGGCCCCGTACCGGGCCCTGACCGGACGACGCGGCCCTGACGGTGTTCTGACAGTCCGGTCCCGTACTGTCGTGCCATGCCACGCCGCACCGCGACGATGCTCGCTTCCACCCTGATGCTGATCGCGCTCCTGTGCGCGGGTGTGTTCATCCCCGTGCCGTACTCGGAGATGTCCCCGGGGCCGACGGTGAACACGCTGGGGGACCACGACGGCGAGCCGGTGCTGCAGATCTCCGGTCACGAGACCTACGAGGCGAGCGGGCATCTGAACATGACCACCGTCCGGGTCACCAGCGCCGAGTACAAGATGAACCTCGTGGAGGCGGTCTACGGGTGGCTGGCGCACGACAACCGCGTGGTGCCGCACGAGACCCTCTACCCGGACGGCAAGACCGAGGAAGAGGCCACCCAGGAGAACGCCGAGGAGTTCAGCCAGTCCCAGGAGAGCGCCAAGGTCGCCGCCCTGAAGGCACTCGACATCCCGGTGAAGTCCTGGGTGGTCGTCTCCACGGTCGTCAAGGACTCCCCGGCGCAGGGCAGGCTGCACGCCGGCGACGTGATCAAGACCGTGGACGGCAAGACCGTCACGAAGCCCGCCGACGTCGCCGAGCTGGTGACCGAGCACAAGCCCGGACAGGACGTCGTCTTCACGATCGTGCCCGCCAAGGAGCAGGCCGCCGCGGAGAAGGAGGGCCGGACGCCCACCGAGACGCAGGAGGTCACGATCACCACCGCGGCCTCGGACGACGCCGGCGAGAAGCGCGCCATCGTGGGGATCTCCGCCGGGACCGATCACACGTTCCCGTTCTCCATCGACATCAAGCTGGCCGACGTCGGCGGCCCGAGTGCCGGTCTGATGTTCGCCCTCGGCATCTACGACAAGCTCACGCCGGGCGACCTGACCGGCGGCAAGTTCGTCGCCGGCACCGGGACGATCGACGACAACGGCAAGGTCGGCCCGATCGGCGGCATCGGGATGAAGACGATCGGCGCACGCGACAAGGGCGCCCGGTACTTCCTGACGCCCGCCGACAACTGCGCGGCCGCCGCCGAGGACATCCCCGACGGGCTCACCCTCGTGAAGGTGGACACCATCGACGACGCCCTCGGCGCGCTGAAGGACATCCGCTCGGGGAAGACCTCGCAGCTGCCGGAGTGCACGACCGGATGACGGGCCGAACGGCCGCGTAGAGCTCCGCGGGGTTACTCCTCGAAGGTCGCCGTCAGCGCCTGGGCCAGCCCCGGCACCAGGTCGGAGCCCGTGAGGACCTCCGTGGCGGCGTCCTTCTCCCGCAACCGCAGGGCGGAGTCGCGGGTGCCGTCGCGCAGGACCGCGACCGTCATGCGGACCTCCTGGCGGTCGGGGTGCTCCGCCACCCACTGCGCCAGTCTCGCCTCGTTCAGGCCCTCGGGGACCTGGGCCTCGGCGGACGGCGGCAGCATCAGGCGCTCCACGGCGAGGGCGCAGCCGACCACCGCATCGGGCCAGGCGATGGTGCCCAGGAACTCGTCGAGCGGCTGGTCCGTTGGAATCTCGTCCTGCTCGATCGGGGTGAGGCCGGAGCTCTCCGGCTCGTCCTGGAGACCGAGCCGGTCCGCGAGCGAGGGCTGATCGGCCCTCAGCCGTGCGGTGTCGACAAGTGCAAAGAGGCGTGCGGGCTGGTCCCAGCCGAGGCCCGAGACGTATTCGTCGATCTCGAGTACGGCCCGGGTGAGGGGGCTCGCTGCCATGGGGGTGTTGGACATGGTCACAATCCTGCCTCGTTACTGGCCCGAATCGGGAACCGAGTAAACGATGAGTAAGTTGCATAAGTGTGGGCCCACGATCTCGGGGGCGCACGGGGGGCCCACGAACCCGAGGGCCTGACGGATCAACAGCGAACTTCGAGGTGCGCACCTTGGCTTTCCAGATGCCGGACCGCGGCGGAGGCCCCCCGTCGGGGCCGCGGATCAGAGTGGGCCGCCCGTCCCGGCGTGTCCGAACCCTGCTGATGACACTGGGTGTCCTTGCCGTGCTCGGCATGGCGTTCACCATGTTCGCGGGATTCTGGACGGACTGGCTCTGGTATCGGTCGGTCCACTACTCGTCGGTGTTCACGACGACCCTGTGGACCAAGATCGGACTCTTCTTCGTCTTCGGCCTGCTGATGGCGCTCGCCGTCGGGTTCAACATCTGGCTGGCCCACCGGCTGCGGCCACCGCTGAGCGCCATGTCGATGGAGCAGCAGAACCTCGACCGGTACCGCATGGGCATCGCCCCGTACAAGAAGTGGCTGCTGCTCGGCATCACCGCCCTGGTCGGCCTCATCGCCGGCGCGTCCGCGTCCGGTCAGTGGCGGACCTGGCTCATGTGGGTCAACGGCGTCTCCTTCGGGCAGAAGGACCCCCAGTTCAAGCTGGACGTCTCCTTCTACGCCTTCGACCTGCCCTGGTACCGGTTCCTGCTCGGCTTCGGCTTCGCCGCCGTGATCATCTCCGTGATCGCCGCCGCGCTCACCCACTACCTGTACGGCGGGCTCCGCGTCACCAGCCCGGGCGCGCGCGCCACGGCCGCGGCCACCGGGCACCTGTCGGTGCTCATCGGCGTCTTCGTCGCCCTCAAGGCGGTCGCCTACTGGCTGGACCGGTACGGGCTGGCGGTGAAGTCCAGCGACTTCAAGGCGACCGACAGCTGGACCGGTCTGCGGTACGTCGACGCCAACGCCTACCTGCCGGCCAAGACGATCCTGTTCTGCATCGCCGTCATCTGCGCGCTGCTGTTCTTCGCCACCATCTGGCGGCGCACCTGGCAGCTGCCCGTGATCGGCTTCGGCCTGATGGTGCTCTCCGCGATCCTCATCGGCGGCCTGTACCCGGCGCTGGTCCAGAAGTTCCAGGTCCAGCCGAACGAGCAGGCCAAGGAAGCGCCGTACGTCGAGAAGAACCTCAAGGCGACGCGCGACGCCTACGGCATCGCGGGCACCCAGGTCACCGAGTACCCGGGCGTGAGCCAGACCAAGGACAAGACCAAGCTCCGGGACGACGTGGACGCCGCCGCGTCCATCCGGATCATGGACCCGAACGTCATCTCCCCGACGTTCCAGCAGCTCCAGCAGATGCGTAACTACTACGCGTTCCCGACCAACCTGGACGTCGACCGCTACTCCGCGGACGGCAAGGACCAGGACACGGTCATCGGTCTGCGCGAGCTGAACCTGGCCGGCATCCCGAAGAAGAACTGGATCAACAACCACTTCCGGTACACCCACGGCTACGGCGTGGTCGCGGCCAAGGGAACCGAGGTCGACTCCGAGGGCCGCCCGGTCTTCACCGAGTCCAACCTGCCGTCCGAGGGCGATCTCGGCACGTACGAGCAGCGGATCTACTACGGCGAGAAGACCACCACGTACTCGATCGTCGGCGGTCCCCAGAAGGAGATCGACTACTCCGACGACAGCGGCGAGAAGACGTTCAGTTACAAGGGCGACGGCGGGGTCGACCTGTCCAACCCGATCAACCGGGCGGCATACGCGGCGGCGTTCAGCGAGCCGCAGATCCTCTACTCCGGTGCGATCGGCGAGGGGTCGAAGATCCTCTACAACCGAACGCCCAAGGAGCGCGTCGAGGCGGTCGCCCCGTGGCTGACCATCGACGGCGACGCCTACCCGGCGGTGGTGGACGGCCGAATCCAGTGGATCGTCGACGCGTACACGACGACGAACGGCTATCCGTACGCCTCGCGTACGACGCTCGGTGACACGACCGCCGACTCGCTGACCGCCGCGAACGACCAGCGTGCGGTGGTGGCCCAGCAGAACCAGGTCAACTACATCCGCAACTCGGTGAAGGCGACCGTCGACGCGTACAGCGGCGACGTGAAGCTCTACCAGTGGGACACCCAGGATCCGGTCCTCAAGACCTGGATGAAGGCGTTCCCGAACACCGTGCAGGGCAAGAGCGAGATCTCCGACGAGCTGATGGCGCATCTGCGCTACCCGCAGGACCTGTTCAAGGTCCAGCGCGAGCTGCTCACGCGCTACCACGTGAAGGACGCCAACACGTTCCTCAGCGGCAGCGAGGTGTGGCAGGTGCCCGACGACCCGACCAACAAGTCGGGCGACGCGGTGCCGCCGTACTACCTGAGCATGAAGATGCCCGACCAGGACGAGCAGGCGTTCTCGCTCACGACGACGTTGACGCCCAACGGACGTGACAACCTCAGCGCGTTCATGGCGGTCGACGCCGAGGCGGGGACCGAGGGCTACGGCAAGATCAGAATCCTGAAGCTGCCGACGAGCACCACCGTCAACGGACCCAAACAGGTCCAGAGCCAGTTCAACTCCGAACAGGACATCGCCGAGTCCATCAGGCTGCTGAGAGGCGGCGACTCGGAGGTCGAGTACGGCAACCTGCTGACGGTGCCGCTCGACGGCGGACTGCTGTACGTGGAGCCGGTCTACGTGCGCGGCGGCGGCCTCAAGTACCCGTTGCTGCGCAAGGTGCTGGTCAGCTACGGAGGTGCCACCGCCTTCGAGAACACGCTCGACGAGGCCCTCGCCAAGGTCTTCGGGGCCGCGGAGGCCGGCACGACGGAGCCGCCACCGGACGAGGGCGAGGGCACGACCGAGCCACCGCCGACGTCCACCAACCCGACGGTCCGGGAAGCGCTGAGCGACGCGCAGAAGGCCTTCGACGCCGGCCAGAAGGCCCTGGAGCAGAAGGACCTGGCCGCGTACGCGGAGGCTCAGAAGGACCTGGAGGCGGCCCTGCAGCGCGCCGAGGAGGCGCAGGCCAACGCCGACGAGAGCGCCGGCGGCAAGAACGGCGACGACAAGGCCGGGGACAAGACCGGGGACAAGACCGAGGACGGCAAGGCCAGTCCGAGTTCCGCCCCGACCGGAGATCCCGGCGGAGGCTCGGACAGCGGCTGACCCCGCTGCTTCGAGCCGGGCGTTCGACCTGGTCAAAGCCCATCCCGCGCCGTGCTAGGGTTGTGAACACAACGGCGCGGGGTGGAGCAGCTCGGTAGCTCGCTGGGCTCATAACCCAGAGGTCGCAGGTTCAAATCCTGTCCCCGCTACTGAAGTCGTGAGCTATACGCGAACGGCCACAAAGGCCCGGATTCCGAAAGGAATCCGGGCCTTTGTGATGTGCGAACGCATGTGCCGGTGACGTCTACGGCCGCGCCTCCAGGGGGAGTTGGGGGGATCTGTGTTTGACTTGTCTCCCTGTGGGCATGTCGACAAAACGCTGAAGTGACCTCACGGGCTGCGGTATACCGGATGTACCCAGGTTGCAGGTGGTGCGACGATGGACGTTATGGGGGACATGGCAAATCTGTTCGGGACAGGGCGTTTTGCCCAGCCGTCCGGTCAGGAGGAGAGCGCGGACGAGGCCCAGGAAGCGGCCGACGAGGCCGCCGAGGAAGTGCGCCGGCGGATCGCCGCCGAGGCCGGTGACGTCGAGGCGATGAGCGTCCTCGGCGCGATGCTGCTGCGCCGCGGCGACTTCGACGGAGCCGAGTCCCATCTGCGTGCCGCCACCGCGGCCGGCGACCGGGCCGCCGCCAACAACCTGGGCGTCCTGCTGCATCAGCGCGGGTACGCCGACGACGCGGCCGGATGGTGGCGGATCGCCGCCGTCGCCGGGTCCGCCCCCGCTGCTCACGCACTGGGACGGCACTTTCGCGAGCGCGGGGACGAACCCGCCGCCGAGTACTGGCTGCGCCAGTCCGCCGAGCAGGGCCATGTGCTGGGCGCCTACGCCCTCGCCGACCTGCTGGAGCACCGGGGTGACGACGCCGGGGCCGAGCGGTGGATGCGGGCCGCGGCCGAGCGCGGGCACCGGGAGGCCGCGTACCGGCTGGCACGAGCCCTGGACCGCGGTGCCGGGCGGGACCGTGACGGCGGCGACGCAGGGGCGGCCTCCGCGGCCGAAGGGGCCGAGCAGTGGTACCGGCAGGCCGCCGCACGCGGCCACCGGCGAGCCGCCCTGCACCTCGGGACGATCCTGGAGAAGCGGGGCGAGCTCAAGGAGGCCGGCCGCTGGTACCTCACGTCCGCCAAGGACGGCGAGGCCCGCGCGGCCTGCGCGCTCGGCTTCCTGCTGCGCGACGCCGGGGACACGGAGAGCGCCGCCGTGTGGTGGCTGCGGGCCGCGCAGGACGGCGACGGCAACGCCGCCAACGCGCTGGGCGCGCTGCACGCCGAACGCGGTGAGACCCAGACCGCCGAGCGCTGGTACCGGGCCGCGATGGACGCCGGGGACGACAACGGGGCGTACAACCTCGGGCTGCTCTGCGCCGAGCAGGGGCGCACCGCACAGGCCGAGCAGTGGTACCGGCGAGCCGCGTACGCCGGACACCGGGAGGCCTCCAACGCGCTGGCCATCCTGCTGCTGCGCGGCGGGGACGAGACAGGTGCCGAGCCGTGGTTCTCCAAGGCCGCCGAGGCGGGCAGCGTCGACGCCGCGTTCAACCTCGGGATCCTGCACGCGGGACGGGGCGAGGAGCAGGCGGCGCTGCGCTGGTACGAGCGGGCGGCCGCCGCCGGGCACACCGAGGCGGCGTTGCAGGTCGGCATGGCGCGCCTGCGGGACGGGGACGAGCGCGAGGCCGAGCGGTTCCTGCGGTGCGCGGCGGGGGGCGGCAGCGCGGAGGCCGCCTACCGCCTGGCGACGGTACTGGACGCGCGTCGCCCGCCCGCGCCCGCGCACGAGCTGGGTGAGACGGCACAGGAGAAGTCCGAGTGCGAGGAGTGGTACGAGCGGGCGGCTTCCCAGGGGCACCGGCGGGCCCAGGTGCGGGTCGGCATGCTGGCCGCGGCGCGGGGCGACGTGGTCGAGGCCGCGCGGTGGTACCGGGAGGCGGCCGAGGCCGGATCCCGCAACGGCGCGTTCAACCTGGGGCTGCTGCTGGCCCGCGAGGGCAGCGAGCCGGAGGCCGTCGTGTGGTGGCGCCGGGCGGCCGACGCCGGACACGGGCGGGCGGCGTTGCGGCTGGCGCTGGTCTGCGCGCGGCGGGGGGAGCTGGCCGAGGGGCAGCGCTGGGCCGACCGGGCGGTGTCGCTGGGGCCGCGGGAAGTGGGGGAGCGGGCGGCTCGGCTGCGAGACGCGTTGCGGCAGGAGTTGTCGGCGTGACGCGTGACGCGTGACGCGTGATGCGTCACGCTGCGCTGAGCCGGGTGCCCTGTGAGGCGGCCGGTGTTGTCGCTGGGCGGCGGCGTGGTCCCTCTCAGGCCGTTCAGGCACCGTTCGGGCACTGAGGGAGGCGCGACTGCCCCGGCTGCGGCGGAAGCGATTTGCTTCTGGTCGTGGGGTTGACGTAATGTTCCATTCATCGACGCGGGGTGGAGCAGCTCGGTAGCTCGCTGGGCTCATAACCCAGAGGTCGCAGGTTCAAATCCTGTCCCCGCTACTGAAGGCCGAGGGCCGGAATCCGAAAGGGTTCCGGCCCTCGGTGCGTTCACCGGGAGCCGGTTACCGGTCACTGTTCACCGGTCACTGTTCACCGGTCACGGTTCACCACGTCCGCTCCCACGACGAAGCCCCGGCACCATCGGTGCCGGGGCTTCGTGCGAGGACGGGTGGAAGGGCTTACGCCGCAACGCAGTTCGGGCAGGTGCCGCGGTACGTCACCTCGACGTCGGAGACGGTGAAGCCGAAACGCTCCGAGTCGGGGAGATCGGCCAGCGGGTTGCCGACCGGGTGGACGTCGCGAATCGCGCCGCACTGGGCGCAGACCAGGTGGTGGTGCGGCTGGTGCGCGTTCGGGTCGTACCGCTTGGCACGCTTGTCCGTCGCGACTTCCAGTACCTCACCGAGCGAGACCAGCTCGCCCAGGGTGTTGTAGACGGTCGCCCGGGAGATCTCGGGGAGCTTGTCCACGGCCCTGGCGTGCACCTCGTCGGCCGTCAGGTGGACGTGTTCGCCGTCGAGGACCTCGGCCACGACGCGCCGCTGCGCGGTCATGCGCCAGCCGCGTCCACGCAGCCGTTCCAGTAGGTCACTCATACAGACCAGCCTAACAGCAAGGGGGGCCAGGCCCCGAACGTGTGTGACTTTGGAGTCTTACTTGACTTAGACATTGTCCATTGTAGGATCGGTAGCGGCATTAGCCAAGGGACAGGTTTTGCAGGATTGGCGCAGGAGGCAGTACGTGACTCAGGGACCGCTCACTACGGAGACCGGTGCACCGGTAGCCGACAACCAGAACAGCGAGACCGCGGGCATCGGCGGCCCCGTGCTCGTCCAGGACCAGCTCCTTCTGGAGAAGCTGGCCCACTTCAACCGTGAGCGCATTCCGGAGCGCGTCGTGCACGCCCGCGGCGCCGGCGCCTACGGCACCTTCACGGTCACCGCCGATGTCACCAAGTACACCCGGGCGAAGTTCCTCTCCGAGGTCGGCAAGGAGACGGAGACCTTCCTCCGCTTCTCCACCGTGGCCGGCAACCTGGGCGCGGCGGACGCCGTCCGCGACCCGCGCGGCTTCTCGCTGAAGTTCTACACCGAAGAGGGCAACTACGACCTCGTCGGCAACAACACCCCGGTGTTCTTCATCAAGGACGCCATCAAGTTCCCCGACTTCATCCACACCCAGAAGCGCGACCCCTACACGGGTTCGACGGAGATGGACAACGTCTGGGACTTCTGGAGCCTGTCGCCGGAGTCCACGCACCAGGTGACCTGGCTGTTCGGTGACCGCGGCATCCCGGCGTCGTACCGCCACATGGACGGCTTCGGCTCGCACACCTTCCAGTGGAACAACGAGGCGGGCGAGGCCTTCTGGGTCAAGTACCACTTCAAGACGGACCAGGGCATCAAGTGCCTGACGCAGGCCGAGGCCGACAAGCTCGCCGGTGAGGACCCCGACTCCCACCAGCGCGACCTGCGCGAGGCCATCGAGCGCGGTGACTTCCCGTCCTGGACGGTCGGCGTGCAGATCATGCCCGTGGCCGAGGCCGCGACGTACCGCTTCAACCCGTTCGACCTGACCAAGGTGTGGCCGCACGCGGACTACCCGATCGTGTGGTTCGGCAAGCTGGAGCTCAACCGCAACCCGGAGAACATCTTCGCCGAGGTCGAGCAGTCGATCTTCTCCCCGGCGCACTTCGTGCCCGGCATCGGCCCGTCCCCGGACAAGATGCTCCAGGGCCGCCTGTTCGCCTACGGCGACGCCCACCGCTACCGCGTCGGCATCAACGCCGACCACCTGCCGGTGAACCGTCCGCACGCCACCGAGGCGCGCACCAACTCCCGTGACGGCTACCTGTACGACGGTCGCCACAAGGGTGCGAAGAACTACGAGCCGAACAGCTTCGGCGGCCCGTTCCAGACGGACAGGGCCCTGTGGCAGCCGGTCGCGGTCTCCGGTGTCACCGGCGACCACGAGGCTCCGTCGCACGCCGAGGACAACGACTTCGTCCAGGCGGGCAACCTCTACCGGCTGATGACGGACGAGGAGAAGGAGCGGCTGATCGGCAACCTGGCCGGTGCCCTCTCCGGCGTCTCGCGCGACGACATCATCGAGCGTGCGATCGACAACTTCCGTCAGGCCGACGGTGACTTCGGCAAGCGGCTGGAGGCCGCGGTCCAGGCCCTGCGCGGCTGACGTCCAGCACTGGACCGCTTGTCGTAGCGGCGGGCCGGATCCCCGGGTACGGGGGTCCGGCCCGTTCGTCGTGTCAGCGGGAGTGACGCGAGGGGTGTCGCCGGAAATGCCGGTCACCGGAAGCGCCGCCGGACGGACTCTCGTCAGGCGGTCACCGCCGGCGTCTCGTGCCGCGAGCGTGCCGGTGCCCAGCAGCGGATGATGTCGCGTACCGAGACGATGCCGGCGGGCTCCCCGCGGTCGAGGACGATGAGGTGGCGGAAGCCGCCGTGCGCCATCGCCCGGGCCGCCTCCTCCACGGTCCAGGACGGTGCGGCGAACACGACGTCGGTGGTGGTGTGGGCGTGGGCGCGTTCGGTGTCCGGGTCCTGGCCCAGGCCGACCGAGACGAGGACGTCGCGTTCGGTGAGGATGCCGATGCCGCCGGCGTCGGGGTCGTACACCACGGCCGCCCCGACGCGGCGTGCGGACATCAGGGCGGCGGCCTGGCGGAGGGTGTGGGCGGGGCCGATGGTGAGGACGACCGTGCTCATGGCTTCGCGGACGAGCATGGGTGGAGCCACCTCCTGCCGGTGATCCATGAGTTGGTTCATGGATTCACAAGTTCACAAGTAGGGGGACTCTCAGAGTGGCAGGTAAAGCACGGGTCAACAAGGGGCCGGGCGATGGTGCGCGGGGTGCGCCAGGAAGGCGCTCGGTAGCGCTGGTCGAGAACAGCGCTCTGGCGGCGCTGCCGGGGATGCCCTGCAGCTAGCCGATGACCTGCGTTCATGCTGTCATCACCGGTTGTCGCCGGCCACCCTCGGACGGTCCACGGTGATCTACCCCCTGTAAACGTTGATCCAGGCGATCTGTGTCCGTAGAGAGCCAGGACATAGCCGGGCGGGTGAGCCGGCCATTTCGTGTTCCGGCCGACTGTATCCGCCGCCTGTCGGACTCAGTCTCTCGCCCGCATGGCCCCACCGACACGAGCTCTTGCCGCGGGAGTGTGACAATCACGTATATGTGTGGGGCCCGAGTGGGTAGCCGGTGGCGAAAAGGGAGGCAATGCCATGTTGTTTTTCTACGACCGGCAGACGGGAGGTGCCGCATCCGGCAAGCTCGATGGCAGTGGTGACTACGTCAACCTCAACGACTTCCCGGCCGGACAGTTCGGGGAGTGGACGCACGTTGTGCCCGGAGGCGGCCAGCTCTTCTTCTACGACCGGCAGACGCGAGGTGCCGCATCGGGCAAGCTCGATGCCAGTGGTGACTACGTCAACCTCAAGGACTTCCCGGCCGGACAGTTCGGGGAGTGGACGGACGTCGTGCCCGACGGCGTTCTGGTCTTCTTCTACGACAGGCAGACGCGAGGTGCCGCATCCGGCAAGCTCGATACCAGTGGTGACTACGTCAACCTCAAAGACTTCCCAGCTGGACAGTTCGGGGACTGGACCCGCATCGTCTCCGCCGGCGGCGATTTCTTCGCCCGTTTCTTCTTCTACAGCAAGGACACGGGAGGTGGTGCATCGGGCGAGCTCCGCGACGACGGTGACTACGTCAACCTGAAGGATTTTCCGGCCGGGCAGTTCGGGAAATGGACCAACATTGTCTTCGACGAAGGCGCCTCCAAGCTCTTCTTCTACAGCAAGGACACGGGAGGTGCTGCATCGGGCAAGCTCGATAACGGCGGTGACTACGTCAACTTGAAGGATTTTCCGGCCGGGCAGTTCGGGCAATGGACCAACATCGTGTCCACCCGCAGCAAGCTCTTCTTCTACAACCAGGACACCGGAGCTGCCGCATCGGGCGAGCTGGATGAGGGTGGTGGGTACGTCAACCTGAAGGACTTCCCGGCTGGACAGTTCGGGAGCTGGACCAACTTGGGTGTGACCCAGGAGGGGACTCCCTGACAGCGGCGACGGTGGCCGATGGCTCCCTGGTCCCCCCCAGGCGCTGGCTCTCATGACGGCCCCACGACGGCTCAGAGGGCCTGCGAGAGGGAGGAACGCGCAGGCCAGGCCGTACTCAGCATCAGTAACGCTGGTTGAGGTACCCGAGAAGCTCGTCGTGCAGCCGGCCGTTCGAGGCCGCCGCGTTGCCGCTGTTCGGGCCGGGGCGGCCGTCGAGGCCGGTGAAGGTGCCCCCGGCCTCCGTGACGATGATCGAGTTAGCGGCCATGTCCCAGAGGGAGAGCTCGGGTTCGGCGCAGATGTCGACCGAGCCCTCGGCGACCATCATGTACGGCCAGAAGTCGCCGTACGCGCGCGTGCGCCACACCTCGCGGGTCAGGTCGAGGAAACCGTCGAGCCGGCCCTGCTCCTCCCAGCCGCCGAGCGACGAGTACGCGAAGGAGGCGTCGGAGAGCGCGGAGACCTGGGAGACCTGCAGCCGGGAGGCCGAGGTCAGGCTGCGGCCGGTGAAGGCTCCGTGGTCCTTCACCGCCCACCAGCGGCGGCCGAGCGCCGGGGCGGAGGCGAGGCCGACGACGGGCTGGTAGCCGCCCTCGCCCGCCTCCATGAGGGCGATGAGGGTGGCCCAGACGGGGACGCCGCGCACGTAGTTCTTGGTGCCGTCGATCGGGTCGATGATCCAGCGGCGGGGGCCGGTGCCCTCGACGCCGTACTCCTCGCCGAGCACCGCGTCGCGGGGGCGGGCGCGGGCGAGGTGGCCGCGGATGAGTTCCTCGGCGGCCTTGTCCGCCTCGCTCACCGGGGTCATGTCCGGCTTGGTCTCGACCTTCAGGTCGAGGGCCTTGAAGCGTTCCATCGTCGCGGCGTCGGCGGCGTCCGCGAGAACGTGGGCGAGGCGGAGGTCGTCGAGGTAGTCGGCCATGCGGTCACGGTATCTGCCGGGGGCGGGGCGGGGCTACCAGGGGTTCGGCGGGCGGAGGGCGGGTGCCGGCGCCGGTGGGCCCCCGGCCCGGTATCCGTCGGGGCGCGGGCCCGTCGGACACCGGGCGCAGGAGGGTGCGCGGCCCGGCGTGGCGGCGTGCGACTGCCCGCGGTCGTGTCGGCGGGTGGCCGCCGGTGGCCGTGACGGTCTGTGACCGCCTGCGGTCGGGTCGGGGTGCGACTGCCGGTGGCCGCGGCGGCGTGCGCGAAGGCCCTTGACAGTGCCCCCAGGCCCGTCAAACCTGGGCACCAGGTCGCTCGGCCCGAGGGAGGCGATGGTGCCTGCAGCCCGGGAGTCCCTGCTCGATGCCGCTTACGCGGCGTTGGCGCGCCGGCCGTGGTCCGCTGTGCGGATGGTGGACGTCGCGGCGGCGGCCGGAGTGTCCCGGCAGACGCTGTACAACGAGTTCGGGAGCAAGGAGGGGCTCGCCCGGGCGCTCGTCCGCAGGGAGGCGGACGGATACCTGGCCGGAGTGGAGCGCGCCCTCGCCGGCGGCCCCGAGGACGACTCGTGCGAACGGCTCACCGCGACCGCCGAGTGGACCACGTCCGCCGCCCGGGACAACGCGCTGGTGCGGGCCATGCTCACCGGCTGCTGGAGCGAGCGGCTGCCCTCCCCGGCCCTGACCGCGGTGCCGTCCTCCTCGGCCGTGCCGGCCCAGCGCAGGGCCGACGGTCCGCTGCCCTCGCCCGGCGACTTCGTCGCCCTCGTGCGCGACCGTGCCGTGGCCGTCGTCCTGAAGGGCGGCGGCACGTTTCCGTGGCCGGACGCCACCGAGCTGGCCCGCTCCTGCGAACTGGCCGTACGTCTCGCCCTGTCCTGCGTCGCGGCGCCGCCCGCCGAGGGCGGGGTGGCGGACCTCGTGCGCGCCGCCCTGCCGCGCCGGCCGGCGCCGTAGCGGCGAACGCCTCAGTGCGCCGAGCCCGACAACTGCAGCCCGATCACGCCGATGATGACCAGGCTGATCGAGACGATCTTCAGCGTCGAGACCAGGTCCCCGAGGAAGACCATGCCGTAGATGGCGGTGCCCGCCGCGCCGATGCCGGTCCACACCGCGTACGCGGGGCCGACGTCGAGCTTCTTCAGGGACATGGTCAGCAGGCCGAAACTGCCCAGCGCGAAGACGCAGAAGGCGATGGTGGGCCAGAGCCGGGTGAAACCGTGCGACAGCTTCAGGCAGACGGCGAAGCCGGTTTCGAGCACCCCGGCCACTATGACCAGCAGCCACGCCATGTGTTGTCCTCCCGTAGTCCCCTACCGTGACCGCTGCGCCGATCGGTCGCCTCGTCCGACTATGCCCGGACTTGGACACGACGTGGGTGCGACTTGGTGCGATTATGCACTTACCGGTACCACGGCACGGCAAACAACGCGGAGGTCAGTCGCCTTCCTTCCGCTCCCGCGTCGACAGCAGCCGGCGCAGCGAGTACAGCCGCGCCGGGTCGGCGTGCCCCTCGGCGACCCACGCGTCCAGCGCGCAGTCGGGTTCGTCGTGGCCGCACGCGCGGGGGCAGCCCTCGGTGCCGGGCACCAGGTCGGGGAAGGCGTTGATCACCCGGGACGGGTCGATGTGCGCGAGCCCGAACGACCGCACGCCCGGAGTGTCCACGACCCAGCCACCCGCCTCGGAGGACAGCGGCAGGGCGAGGGCCGAGGTCGTCGTGTGCCGGCCGCGTCCCGTCACCGCGTTGACGTGGCCCGTCACGCGCCGGCGATCCTCGGGCACCAGGGTGTTGACGAGGGTCGTCTTGCCGACGCCGGAGTGGCCGACGAAGGCCGTGATCTTGCCGTCCAGGTGTTCTCGTACGAGGTCGGCCGCCGCGCCGTTCTCCAGCCCCTCGCGGCTGGTGACGACGTACGGGATGTCCAACGCGCCGTACAGCTCCAGGAGTTCGTCGGGCGGCGCGAGGTCCGACTTGGTCATGACGAGCAGCGGGGTGAGGCCGCCGTCGAACGCCGCGACCAGGCAGCGGTCGATCAGGCGTGGGCGCGGCTCGGGGTCGGCGAGGGCGGTGACGATGGCGAGCTGGTCGGCGTTGGCGACGACCACGCGCTCGTAGGGGTCGTCGTCGTCCGCCGTGCGGCGCAGCACCGAGGTGCGCTCCTCGATGCGGACGATCCGCGCGAGCGTGTCCTTCTTGCCGGACAGGTCACCGACCAGTGCCACCCGGTCGCCGACGATCGCGGCCTTGCGGCCCAGTTCGCGGGCCTTCATCGCCATGACGACCCGGTCCTCGACCAGGCAGGTCAGCCGGCCGCGGTCCACGGTGAGGACCAGGCCCCCGGCGGCGTCCTCGTGCTTGGGCCGGGTGTGGGTACGCGGCCGGTTGCCCTTGCGGTTGGGACGGGAGCGGATGTCGTCCTCGTCGGTGTGCTTGCCGTAGCGGCGCATGGCGAACCGTCCCTACGCCTCGAGCATCCCGGTCCACAGGGCGGGGAATTCGGGCAGGGTCTTGGCGGTCGTCGCCACGTTCTCGATCTCCACGCCCTCGACCGCGAGGCCGATGATCGCGCCGGCGGTGGCCATGCGGTGGTCCTCGTAGGTGTGGAAGACGCCGCCGTGCAGGCGCCGCGGGCGGATGTGCAGGCCGTCGGCGGTCTCGGTGACGTCGCCGCCGAGCTCGTTGATCTCCTTGGTGAGCGCGGCCAGCCGGTCCGTCTCGTGCAGGCGCAGATGCGCCACCCCGCGCAGGGTGGAGGGGGAGCCCGCGAGGGCGGCGACGGCCGCGATGCCCGGGGTCAGCTCGCCGACCTCGCCGAGGTCCACGTCGATGCCGTGCACCGCACCCGATCCGGTGAAGACGAGTCCGTAGTCCGTCAGTTCGCAGGAACCGCCCATCTCGGTGAAGATCTCGCGGAGCCGGTCGCCGGGCTGGGTGGTGCGGGACGGCCAGTCGGGGATGACGACCCTGCCGCCGGTCACGAGCGCCGCCGCCAGGAACGGCTGGGCGTTGGACAGGTCCGGCTCGATGGTCAGGTCGCGGCCGAGCAGCGCTCCCGGCGTGACCCGCCAGACGTTCGGCTCGCCGCCGGACTCCGGGGTGTCGACCTGGGCGCCGACCGAGCGCAGCATGTCGACGGTCATCCGGATGTGCGGCATGGACGGCAGCGCGGAGCCGGTGTGGCGGACCTCCACGCCCTGGTTGAAGCGCGGGCCGGACAGCAGCAGCGCGCTGACGAACTGCGAGGACGACGACGCGTCGATCTCGACCGGACCGCCCTCCAGGGCGCCGCTGCCGTGCACGGTCATCGGCAGCGCGCCGCGCCCGTCGTCGTCGATGCGGGCTCCGAGGGTGCGCAGCGCGTCGATCACGCCGTGCAGGGGGCGCTCGTACGAGCGCGGGTCGCCGTCGAAGCGGATGGCGCCGTCGGCGAGCGTGGCGACCGGAGGCAGGAAGCGCATGACCGTGCCGGCGTTGCCCACGTCGACGGTGGCCGGGCCGCGCAGGCCCGCCGGGATGACCCGCCAGAACTCGCCGGTGCCCTCGGGGCCGACGCCCTCCTCGATCTCGACGCCCATCGCGCGCAGGGCGCCGGCCATCAGCAGGGTGTCGCGGGAGCGCAGCGGGCGGCGCAGCCAGCCGGGCTCGGAGGCGAGGGCGGCCAGCACCAGGGCGCGGTTGGTGACCGACTTGGACCCGGGCACGTGGACGGTCGCGTCGACGGCTCCGCTCGCGTGCGGGGCGGGCCAGAGGGCGGTGTGCGCGGGGTTCACGGTCATGGGCCCCACTTTAATGGCAGAGAACGACCGGAGATCTTGATCAAAAGCGGAGAAACCCGGCCGAAAACGCGACAGTGCAATGCGATCGTGCACTTGCCGTGCATATATGCGGAGTGCGGGGGTGGAAGGCTGGAAGCTCGGGGGCGGAAGGCCGAAGGGGAGCGCCCCGTTCACAGCTCCAGCAGCCAGCGCCCCCCGCCGATCAGCGAGCACAGCGACACCGCGTGGAACAGGAAGAACCACACCCCCGCCGGTGCGTGGGTCAGCCGGGCCAGCTGGTCCGCGTCCGAATCGCCGGCGCCGCCCCGCGCCCGCTTGGCCTGCAGCTCGAACGCCGGGCGCACCCCGCCCAGCAGCAGGAACCACACCACCGCGTACGCGAACGCCGCCTGCACCTGTGGCCCGGCCAGCCAGGACACCAGGACGAACGTGGCGCCGGTGAGCACCACCGTGAGCACCCCGTAGGCGTTGCGGACCATCACCAGCAGGGCGACGAGCAGTGCCGTCGCCAGCCACAGCAGCAGGGTGATGCGTCCCGAGGTCAGCAGCGCGGCACCGCCGAGACCGAGCAGCGGGGGAGCGGTGTAGCCGGACACCGCGGTGAGGATCATGCCGAGCCCGTGCGGCTTGCCGCGGCTGACGGTCAGGCCGCTGGTGTCCGAGTGCAGGGTGATGCCGGTCAGCGTGCGCCCGGTGAGCAGGGCCACGAGGCCGTGGCCGCCCTCGTGGGCGATGGTGATGGCGTTGCGCGCCATCCGCCACAGCCCGTGCGGCACCACGACGGCGAGCGCGGCGACCAGGGTCGCGACCACCACCCACAGGTCGGGATCGGGCTGGGTGCCGGAGACCTCGTCCCAGAGGGAGGTGAGCGAGGCCGTTGCGACGTGGTCCATGTTCGGTGAGGGCTCCTCGTGTGCGCGGTTCAGCGGGTGCGGCGCGAAGCGCCTCGTTGCGGGTGGTGGCAGGGAGACGGGCGGGCCTGGCAGTGTGGCACGTATGTGCGGACGGTATGCGGCGAGTCGTCGACCCGAGGATCTCGCGGGAATCTTTGAAATCGAGAAGTGGGAGCCCAAGGAGACCTTGGAGCCCGACTACAACGTGGCCCCCACCAAGGAGGTCTACGCCGTCCTGGACCGTCCCCTGAAAGACGCCGAGGACCCGAAGCCGGTTCGCCAGCTGCGCAAGCTCAAGTGGGGCCTCGTCCCCTCCTGGTCCAAGACGCCCGAGGGCGGCGCCCGGATGATCAACGCGCGTGCGGAGACCGTCCACGAGAAGCCCTCCTTCCGCCGCGCCTTCGCCACCCGGCGCTGCATCCTGCCCGCCGACGGCTACTACGAGTGGGTCACCGGCAAACAGGAGCGCGACCTGGAGGTCGAGGGCCGCAGGAAGCGGCCCCGCAAGCAGCCGTACTTCGTGACCCCGGCCGACGGCTCCGTGTTCGCCATGGCGGGGCTGTACGAGTTCTGGCGGGACAGGACGCTGCCGGACGACCACCCGCAGGCCTGGTGGGTGACGTGTTCGGTGATCACCACCGAGGCGGAGGCCGCGCCGCTGGCGGTCGCCCCGGCTGACGGCCCGCACGCGCTGGCCGAGATCCACCCGCGGATGCCGCTGATGCTGACGCCGGACCGGTGGGACGACTGGCTCGACCCGGCGCGCACCGACCCCGACGAGCTGACCTCCCTGCTGGCGTCGCCGCCCACCGGGCTGATGCGCGCGTTCCCCGTCTCCACCTCCGTCAGCAACGTCCGCAACAACGGGCCGGAGCTGTTGAAGGAGCTGGAAGGGCCGGAAGAGGGCACACTCTTCTGACGTGACGCATGCGACAACGGATCCGACAGAGACGGTCGAGACGGACGCCGGCCCGGCCCGCATCACCTGGCACCCGGCGAAGAAGCCCCGCCTCGTCCTCGCCGCGAGCCACGGCGCGGGCGGCGGCATCGAGGCGCGCGACCTGCGGGCGCTGGCGGCCGCGCTGCCCGCGCACGGCGTCAGCGTCGCCCTGGTCGAGCAGCCCTGGCGGGTGGCCGGCAAGAAGCTGGCGCCCGCACCCAAGACCCTGGACACCGGCTGGCGGGGCGTCTGGCCCGCGCTGGCCGCACCCGGCCTGCCGGTGATCTCCGGCGGCCGCAGCGCCGGCGCCCGCGTCGCCTGCCGCACGGCCGCCGAGCTGGGCGCCCACGCCGTCCTCGCCCTGAGCTTCCCGCTGCACCCGCCGGGCAAGCCCGAGAAGTCCCGCGCCGACGAGCTGCTCGGGGCCGGGGTGCCGACCCTCGTCGTCCAGGGCGGCAACGACCCCTTCGGCCGGCCCGAGGAGTTCCCCGAGGTCCCCGAGGAGACGTACGACCTGGTCGGGATCCCGCACGGCGACCACGGCTTCGCCGTGCCCAAGCGTGCGGAGATCACGCAGGAGCGGGCCCTGGAGATGATCACCGAAAGTGTCGCGGAGTGGACCCGCTCACTCGGCTGAGGGCCCGGGAATGACCGGCGGGCGGCCACTGTTGTGGCGGACATACGTTGCTGAGAATCAGCACCGACGCCGTACGAGAGGAAGTCCGCCGCATGGCTTCAGCCTTCTGCCCAAGTCGCAGCAGCCGCGCCGACCTGGACTGGACGGTGCTGCACGCGGCGAAGACCGCCCCTATTCGGACGGCGGGCGGACCGGATCGGCAAGCGCCCCCGACCGCAGGTCGTCTATCCTCCGAGTCGAGTGGGACCGGTCTCGGTCTCGCGACATCGCTGGAGGAGGTGGGTCCGGTCACTGGGACCGACGCAGGGACCGAACACGGCCAGGCGGAGCAGCCCGAGGGCCGGGGCACGGGCGTGGAGTCGACCGCGGAGCGCAGCGCGCGCTTCGAGCGGGACGCGCTCGAGTTCCTCGACCAGATGTACTCGGCCGCGCTGCGCATGACGCGTAATCCGGCCGACGCCGAGGACCTGGTGCAGGAGACCTACGCCAAGGCGTACGCGTCCTTCCACCAGTTCCGCGAGGGCACCAACCTCAAGGCGTGGCTGTACCGCATCCTCACCAACACCTTCATCAACTCGTACCGCAAGAAGCAGCGCGAACCCCAGCGCAGCGCGGCCGAGGAGATCGAGGACTGGCAGCTCGCGCGCGCCGAGTCGCACATGTCGACGGGTCTGCGTTCCGCGGAGTCGCAGGCGCTCGACCACCTGCCCGACTCGGACGTGAAGCAGGCGCTCCAGGCGATCCCCGAGGAGTTCCGCATCGCCGTGTATCTGGCGGATGTGGAGGGCTTTGCCTACAAGGAGATCGCCGACATCATGGGGACACCCATCGGTACGGTGATGTCCCGGCTGCACCGTGGACGCCGTCAGCTGCGCGGCATGCTGGAGGACTACGCCCGCGACCGCGGTCTGGTCCCGGCCGGCGCCGGAGAGTCGAACGAAGCGAAAGGCTCGGGGTCATGAGCTGCGGAGAGCCGCACGAGACGGATTGCAGCGAGATCCTCGATCATCTCTACGAGTTCCTCGACAAGGAGATGCCGGACTCGGACTGCGTGAAGTTCGAGCACCACTTCGAGGAGTGCTCGCCCTGCCTGGAGAAGTACGGGCTGGAGCAGGCCGTGAAGAAGCTGGTCAAGCGGTGTTGCGGACAGGACGACGTGCCGGGTGACCTGCGTTCCAAGGTCATGGGCCGGATCGACCTGATCCGCTCCGGGCAGTCCGTGCCCGAGCACGACGTCACGGCCGCGCCGCCGGCTCCTCAGGAGTCCTGAGCCGCTCCACGCACGGGGACATGGCGCGTTGCTCGCGTCGCGTCACTTGTGTCGTGTCACGTGTGTCGCTCGTGTCGCGTCACTCGTACGTGCTAATTCGCGGGTTGTCTGCCCGCGTTCCCCCCGCCGCCGTCCTAGGCTCCGGAAGCCTGACAGGCATGGCCGGGGGAGGGGCTCATGGACGCGGTACCGGCGCGGGCGCGTGTCTACGTCGCCGGTGTCGTCCTCGCCGTCCTGGTCTGCCTGAGCCCGCTGCCCCGGTGGCACACGCCCTGGTGGGTGATGCTGCTGCTCGCCGGGCTGTACGCGGGCTCGGAACTGGTCGCCAGGTCCCGTTCCGTCGGGACCTGCTACCCCGTGCTGCTCGCCGGGGCCTTCCTGCTGCCACCGCCCGCCGCCGCACTCGTGGTGCTGCCCGGGGCCCTGCTGTCCCCGGTGGCGCAGCGGCCCTTCACCCTGCGGCGCGTGTGGCGGGCCGGGCATCTGACGCTCGCCGTGTGGGCCGCGGCCCGGGTCCACTGGGAGCTGGGCGGGCGGGACGCGGTCGCCGCCCCCGACCTGCCGTACGCGCTCGTGCCGGCCGGGGCCGCGGTACTGGCCTTCTGCCTGGTGCTGACCCTGCTGGACGGCGGCATCCTGGCGCTCGCCGACCGAACCCCGGTGGGCAGGGCCTGGCGGGGCCAGTTCTCCCGGTCACTCGCGCCGATCGCCGTGCACGGGCTCGCCGGACTGATGATGGCCGTCCTGTGGCGCAGCCCGTACGGCCCCGTCGCCGCGCTGCTCGTGCTGCTGCCGATGTGCGTGGCGTGGTGGGCGTTCGCCCAGTACCACCGGGAGCGGGCCGCGCACCGGGCGACCATCCGCGCGCTGGTGCAGGCCGTCGACATCAAGGACGGCTACACGCGCGGGCACAGTGAGCGCGTCGGCCGGGCCTCGATGATGATCGCCCGCGAGCTGGGCATGGACGACGAGCGCGTCGAGACGCTCCGCTTCGCCGGCATCCTGCACGACGTGGGCAAGCTCGGCGTGCCCACCCGGCTGCTGCGCAAGGACGGGCCGCTGACGCCCGAGGAGCGCCGGGTGATCGAACTGCACCCCGAGTACGGTCACGAGATGGTGCGCGGCATCCGCTTCCTCGGGGAGGCCAGGGCCGCCGTCCTCCACCACCACGAACGGCTGGACGGCAGCGGCTACCCCTACGGCCTGGCCGGCGACCGCATCCCGGAATCGGCCCGGGTGGTGGCCGTCGCCGACGCCTTCGACGCGATGACGTCCACGCGTTCCTACAGCCGGGCGCGTCCCGTCGCGGCGGCGGTGGAGGAACTGCAGCGGTGCGCCGGGGCGCAGTTCGACCCACGGATGGTCGGGGCACTGGTCCGCGCCCTGGGGTGCGACGGCTGGCGCCCGGCGGTGACGGCGGACGGCACACCGGCCCCGGCCCTCCCCGGCGACACACCGGCACCCTCCCTCTCCGGCGGCGCGATCCCGGCCCGGGGAGAGGACGCGCGGGACAGCGTCGGGAGGGGGGCGCCGTGACGGGGCCGAGGGCCCGGGCGGACCGGCGCCGGAGGGCGCACCCGGGGCGTGGTCGCCGGTCGCGGGCGCCGGCCCGTCGGGCGTCGGCCGGTTCCGCGCCGAGGACGGTGGGCCGCGCGGGCCGCCCCGGCTTCCGCGGGCCGACGGGGGGCCGCCTCGACGAACCGGCCGACCACGCCGGCGAGGACCCGCCATGACACCGCCCCGGCCCGGGCCCCGGCCCCAGTCCCTGCCGCCGCCCCGTCACAAGGGCCGGTCGCTGCCGCGGGCCGGGCCCCGCCTCCGGACCCCGGTGGTTCTCCTCCTGATCCCCGCCTGCGCCGGCCTCCTCGCGCTCGCCTGCCTCGCCTCCGTGCTGTGGTCGGGACTGGCCGAGCGGCCCGTGGCGCTCGCCTTCGGCGTCCTCGTCGCCCTCGGTGAACTCACCCGGCGGGCCGGGGCCGAGGTCCGGGAGGCCGCGCCGCTCGCGGCCGCGGGGGCGCTGGCGTACGCGCTGCTCGGGGACATCGCCGGACGGCCCACGCACCACGGCGTCGCCCAGACGGTCACGGTCGTGCTCGCCGCCTCGCTGCTCGGCAGCGTGCCCTACATCGCGCGGGGCGGCGGGCCGGTGCTGGAACACCTCGCGCGGCGTGTGCTGACCGTCGCCTTCGCCGCCCTGTGCTTCCAGCCGCTGTCCAACCAGGGCGCGTTCCACGACTGGAGCGGCCCCGCCTACGCGGTGCTGCTGATCGTGCTGCTCGCCCTGTCCACACTGTGCGACGCCGTACTCGCCGCGGCTCCCGCGCACGCCCGCACCGGGTGGCCCTTCGGCCCGCTGCTGCGCGAGGAACTGCGCGGCATGGTCGGCGTCACGTCCGCGGTGTGCGCGACCGGGGCGGTGATGGCCCTCGCGGTGGCCGTCGCGGGACTGTGGGCGCTCCCCGTCCTCTGCGTTCCGCTTCTGCTCACCCAGCTGTCCTACCGGCGGTACGCGGCCGTCCGGGCCACCTACCGGCAGACCATCGCCTCCCTGGCCCGGGCCACCGAGATCGCCGGGTACACCCCGGCCGGGCACGCCCGCCGCGTCACCGAACTGAGCTGCGCCGTCGGCCGGGACCTGGGGCTGTCCGGGGCCGAGCTGACCGTGCTCGAGTACGCGGCCCTCATGCACGACATCGGCCAGCTGAGCCTGGTCGACCCGGTCCCGGCCGGGGCCACCGCCGGCCTGCCCGCCACGGAACAGCGCAGGATCGCGCTCCTCGGCGGGGCCGTCGTCCGCCGGACCGGGGTCGACGCGGCCGTCGCCGTGGTGGTGGAGCGGCAGGCCGACCCCTGCCGGGAGCAGCCGGTCGCCGCGCGGATCGTGCGGGCCGTGAACGCCTACGAGGAGAAGACACGGGACGCCGGGCCCGGCGGCGGCCTCACGGCGCTGGAGGAGCTGCGCCTGGCCACCGCGGGCGACTACGCTCCCGATGTCGTGGAAGCACTGGCCCGGGTGCTCTCCAGGCAGGGAGGGGTGGCACGTGAGCGTCTCGGCTGAGGGCGGGACGGGAGACGGGCGGGCAGTCTTACCGCGCCCGCGGCTGGGTAACCCATGGGTAATGAGCGCCCTTCCAGCCGTACGTGGTTGGATGCGAAGGAGAAGGTGTCCGGGGGCGCGGAAAGGCACAGCCAGCCCACTGAACGGAACTGGCAGGCGGGAATCGTGAGGATCTTCGGCAAGGGACGGCACCGGCCCTCCGCCTCCTGGCGGCAGGCCACGGACCGTGCGTTCACGCTGATCGGCGACGGTCGCTACGAGGACGCGGGCGCGCTGCTGACGCGGGCCGCCGACCTGGAACCCTGGCTGTCGGAGTCGTGGTTCAACCTCGCCCTGCTGCACAAGTTCCGGCACGACTGGGAGCAGGCCAGAGCGGCCGGCCTCAGGGCGGTGGCGCTCCTCGACCGGGACACCGGCGCGCCCGACTGGTGGAACGTCGGCATCGCCGCGACCGCCCTGCAGGACTGGCCACTGGCCCGCCGGGCCTGGCAGGCCTACGGGCTGCGTACACCCGGGGACCCGACGGACGCCGGTGAGCCGCTCGGCATGAACCTCGGCAGCGCGGCCGTACGACTGTCCCCGGAGGGGGAGGCCGAGGTCGTGTGGGGGCGGCGGCTGGACCCCGCCCGCATCGAGGTGCTGTCCATCCCGCTGCCGTCCTCCGGCCGGCGCTGGGGCGAGGTCGTCCTCCACGACGGGGTGCCGCACGGCGAACGGACCACCACCGCCGGGCACGCCTACCCCGTCTTCGACGAGATCGAGTTGTGGGCACCCTCGCCCGTACCCACCTGGGTGGTCCTCCTCGAGGCCGCCACCGAGTCCGACCGGGACGCCCTGGAGCAGCTCGCCGCCGACGCCGGGTTCGCCGCCGAGGACTGGTCGTCGTCGGTCCGGCTGCTGTGCCGGATGTGCTCGGAGTCACGGATGCCGTCCGACGAGGGCGAGGGCGAGCACCTCGACCCGCACGACCACAGCGAACCCGGACACCCCGGGCCCCTCGGCCACCGCACCGACGGGCAGCTGTGGGTGCCGGAGCGGGAGTGCGGGGTGGCCGCGCCGGCCGCGCTGGTGAAGGGGTTGCTGGACGGGTGGGTCGCGGACAGCCCGGACTCACGGGACTGGCGGGATCTGGAAGAGGTCTGCTGAGCGGCCCCGTAGTCTTGACCAGGGCTCTGCACCAGCAGGCGCCATCAGCATCACCCTTAGTTGTTCGAGGAAGGCATACGTCGGTCATGGCCCAGCAGGACACCGATCAGCAGCACGCGGGCGTGCTCCCCGTGGACGACGAGGGGTTCGTCGTCGACACCGAGGACTGCGAGGAGCGCGAGGCGGCCTGGCGCGAACGCGGCACCTCGCGTCCGATCACGGTGGTCGGCAACCCGGTGCTGCACAAGGAGTGCGCGGACGTCACCGACTTCGGCGAGGAGTTCCAGCAGCTGGTCGCGGACATGTTCGCCAGCCAGCGCACCGCCGAGGGCGTGGGCCTGGCCGCCAACCAGATCGGCGTCGCCAAGAAGGTCTTCGTCTACGACTGCCCCGACGACGAGGGCGTCCGCCACGTCGGCGTGGTCTGCAACCCCGTCCTCGTCGAACTGCCCGCCGACCGGCGCAGCCTGGACGACAGCAACGAGGGCTGCCTGTCCGTGCCGACCGCCTACGCGCCGCTCGCCCGCCCCGACTACGCCGAGGTCACCGGGCAGGACGAGAAGGGCAACCCGGTCAGGGTGCGCGGCACCGGCTACTTCGCACGGTGTTTGCAGCACGAGACGGACCACCTGTACGGGTACCTCTACATCGACCGGCTCTCCAAGCGGGAACGCAAGGACGCGCTGCGGCAGATGGCCGAGAACGAGCCGCGGTACCCCGTGGTCGCGAACGACTGACACCGCACCACCGGTCACACATCCACCGTGCGCACGGCGCCCGTTCGGGTCTCACCCCGAGCGGGCGCCGTTCGTATGCCGGAACCTGCCACACACCAGGAGAATTCCGGCACCGGGGGGTGGCGAATGAGGCAAATCCGTTCCCACAGCGGTCAGTTGTGGTGCTGAATAGGAACTGCGGGGATACGCAACGGCGCACGTCCCGCTCAGCGAGAGGGGTGCGCCACCGGCGGCTGAGAGGGGTTTGTTCGTGCATGCTTTCTCACACGGCACCACAGCGACATCGACCGCGATCGCAGTACCGCCATCGCTGCGCCTTCCGGTGATCGAGGCGGCATTTCCCCGGCAACTGCACCCGTATTGGCCGAAGCTCCAGGAGAACACCCGGACCTGGCTGCTGGAAAAACGGCTCATGCCGGCGGACAAGGTCGAGGAATATGCCGATGGCCTGTGCTACACGGACCTCATGGCGGGGTACTACCTGGGCGCCCCCGACGAGGTCATGCAGGCGATAGCGGACTACAGCGCCTGGTTCTTCGTCTGGGACGACCGGCACGACCGGGACATCGTCCACGGCCGGCCGGCCGCCTGGCGGCGACTGCGGGACCAACTGCACACGGCACTCGACTCACCGGAGGACCACCTGCACCACGAGGACACGCTGGTCGCGGGGTTCGCGGACAGTGTGCGCCGGCTGTACGCCTTCCTGCCGCCTCCGGCGACGTGGAACGCCCGCTTCGCCCGGCACTTCCACGCGGTGATCGAGGCGTACGACCGCGAGTTCCACAACCGCACCCGCGGGATCGTGCCCGGCGTCGAGGAGTACCTCGCACTGCGCCGGCTCACGTTCGCCCACTGGATCTGGACCGACCTGCTGGAGCCGAGCGCGGGCTGTGAACTTCCGGACGCCGTCCGGAAGCATCCGGCATATCGCCGGGCAGCGCTGCTGAGCCAGGAATTCGCCGCCTGGTACAACGACCTCTGCTCACTCCCGAAAGAAATAGCGGGCGACGAGGTCCATAATCTCGGAATCAGTCTTGTCACCCATGAAGGACTGACCCTGGAAGAAGCAATCGCAGAAGTCCGGCGACGCGTCGAGGAATGCGTAACGGAATTCCTCGCCGTAGAACAGGACGCGTTACGGTTCGCCGACGGACTCGACGACGGCACCGTGCGCGGAAAGGAACTGAGCGGCGCCGTCAGGGCCTGCGTCGGCAATATGCGGAACTGGTTCAGTTCCGTCTACTGGTTCCACCACGAGTCCGGCCGGTACAGGGTCGACAGCTGGGACGACCGCTCCACACCCCCGTACGTCAACAACGAAGCGGCAGGTGAGAAATGACCGTCGAGTCAGTCAACCCCGAAACCCGCTCCGCAGCGACACCGGAGCTGCGCGTGCCGCCCGTGGCGGGTGGCGGTGTCCCGCTCCTCGGCCACGGCTGGAAGCTGGCCCGCGACCCGCTGGCCTACATGTCCCAGCTGCGCGAACACGGCGACATCGTGCGCATCAGGCTCGGCCCGAAGACCGTCTACGCGGTCACCACCCCGGAGCTCACCGGCGCCCTGGCCCTGAGCCCCGACTACCACATAGCCGGCCCGCTGTGGGAGTCACTGGAGGGCCTGCTCGGCAAGGAGGGCGTGGCGACCGCCAACGGCCCGCTCCACCGCCGCCAGCGGCGCACCATCCAGCCGGCGTTCAGGCTCGACGCGATCCCCGCCTACGGACCGATCATGGAGGAGGAGGCGCACGCGCTCACCGAGCGCTGGCAGCCGGGACGGACCGTCGACGCCACCTCCGAGTCCTTCCGCGTCGCCGTGCGCGTCGCGGCCCGCTGCCTGCTGCGCGGCCAGTACATGGACGAGCGGGCCGAGCGGCTGTGCGTCGCGCTCGCCACCGTCTTCCGGGGCATGTACCGGCGGATGGTGGTCCCGCTGGGCCCGCTCTACCGGCTGCCGCTGCCGGCCAACCGCAAATTCAACAACGCGCTGGCCGATTTGCATCTCCTGGTCGACGAGATCATCGCCGAGCGCCGCGCATCCGGTCAAAAGCCGGACGATTTGCTGACGGCATTACTGGAGGCGAAGGACGACAACGGCGACCCGATCGGGGAACAGGAGATCCACGACCAGGTGGTCGCGATACTCACCCCCGGCAGTGAAACCATCGCCTCCACGATCATGTGGTTGCTGCAGGCACTTGCCGAGCATCCGGAACATGCCGACCGCATACGCGATGAAGTCGAAACGGTCACCGGCGGACGTCCCGTGGCATTCGAGGATGTCCGGGGGCTCACGCACACCGGCAATGTCATCATGGAGGCCATGCGTTTGCGTCCCGCCGTATGGGTATTGACGCGGCGCGCCGTGGTCGAGACCGAACTCGGTGGCTATCGCATTCCGGCCGGGTCGGACATCATCTACAGCCCGTACGCAATCCAGCGCGACCCGAAGTCGTACGCCGACAACCTGGCGTTCGACCCGGACCGCTGGCTCCCGGAACGCGCGACGGACGTGCCGAAGTACGCCATGAAGCCGTTCAGCGTGGGCAACCGCAAGTGCCCCAGCGACCACTTCTCCATGGCGCAGCTGACGCTGATCACGGCGGCGCTCGCCGCGAAGTACCGCTTCGAGCAGGTGGCGGGCTCGAACGACGCGGTCCGCGTGGGCATCACGCTCCGTCCGCAGGATCTGCTGGTCAGGCCAGTGGCACGGTGAGCGGCGCGGCGTCGTGGCTCAGGCGACGGCCTCCGGGCCCCGGAAGGTGCGCCGGTAGGCGTGCGGAGTGGTGCCCAGGGCCCTGACGAACTGGTGCCGCAGGGCCGCCGCCGTACCGAAGCCGGTGCGCCACGCGATCGCGTCCATCGTCTCGTCCGTCGCCTCCAGCAGCCGCTGGGCCAGCAGCACGCGCTGGCGCAGGATCCAGCGGTAGGGAGTCGTACCCGTCTCCTGCTGGAAGCGGCGGGCGAAGGTGCGCGGGGACATGTGCGCCCGCGCCGCGAGCCGCTCGACGGTGACCTCCTCGGCGAGGTGCTGTTCCATCCAGGCCAGCACCTCGCCGACGGTGTCGCAGGAGGAGCGGGGCAGCGGCCGTTCGATGTACTGCGCCTGACCGCCGTCCCGGTGCGGCGGTACGACCATCCGCCGGGCGATCCGGTTGGCGACCTCCGGGCCCTGCTCCTTGCGCACGATGTGCAGACAGGCGTCGATGCCCGCGGCGGTGCCGGCACTGGTGATCACCGGGTCCTCGTCCACGTAGAGCACGTCCGGCGAGACGGCCACCGTCGGGTACTGCCGGGCCAGCTCGGCCGCGTGGTGCCAGTGCACCGCGCACCGCCGTCCGTCCAGCAGACCGGCGGCGCCCAGCACGAACACCCCGGAACACACGCTCAGCACGCGCGCGCCCCGGTCCACCGCCCGCCGCAGGGCGTCCAGCAGCTCGGCCGGGTACTCCCGGCGCGCGTAGTCGCTGCCCGCCGGCACGGCGATCAGGTCGGCCTCCTCCAGCCGGTCCAGTCCGTACGGCGTGGAGACGGAGAGCCCGCCGACATGGGTGCTCAGCGACGGGCCCTCCGCCGACACCACCGCGAAGTCGTACTTCGGCAGGCCCTCGTCGGTCCGGTCGACGCCGAAGACCTCGCAGACGACGCCCAGTTCGAAGGGATGCGCGCCGTCCAGCAGGACCGCGGCCACGTTCTGCAGCATGCCGCCAGTGTGCCGCGGAAGTGGCAGGAAATCGAGGTCCTACGGCAGTCCTGCCACTCACGGTAAGGAGTCTCCGGCAGGACAGTGGTGTCATGACCGGAAACCAGACAGAAGCCCTGATCGGAATGCTCGTGACCTTCGGACTCCTCGTCCTCATGGTCCTCCCCTCGGTGATCGGCATCGTGCGCGAGAAGCGCGTCGACCGTCAGCTCAGGGAGGCCCGGACGGGCGAGGGGGCGGGGAAGGAGACTCAGAAGTCCTCGTCCAGGTCGACGGTGCCCTCCACCGCCACCTGGTACGCCGAGGGGCGCCGCTCGAAGAAGTTGGTCAGCTCCTGAACGCCCTGGAGCTCCATGAAGGAGAAGGGGTTCTCGGAGCCGTACACCGGGGCGAAGCCGAGCCGCGTCAGGCGCTGGTCGGCGACGCACTCCAGGTACTGCCGCATCGAGTCGGTGTTCATGCCCGGGAGGCCGTCACCGCACAGGTCGCGCGCGAACTGCAGCTCGGCCTCGACGGCCTCCCGCAGCATGTCGGTGACCTGCTGCCGGAGTGCGTCGTCGAAGAGCTCCGGCTCCTCCTTGCGCACGGTGTCGACCACGTCGAAGGCGAAGGACATGTGCATCGTCTCGTCCCGGAACACCCAGTTGGTGCCGGTGGCCAGGCCGTGCAGCAGGCCCCGGCTGCGGAACCAGTAGACGTAGGCGAAGGCGCCGTAGAAGAACAGGCCCTCGATGCACGCCGCGAAGCAGATGAGGTTGAGCAGGAAACGGCGGCGGTCGGCCTGGGTCTCCAGGCGGTCGATCGACTCGACCGAGTCCATCCACGTGAAGCAGAACTCCGCCTTCTCCCGGATGGACGGGATGTTCTCCACGGCCGCGAAGGCCGCGGCGCGGTCCTCCGGGTCGGGCAGGTAGGTGTCCAGCAGCGTCAGATAGAACTGGACGTGCACGGCCTCCTCGAAGAGCTGGCGGGACAGGTACAGCCGCGCCTCGGGGGAGTTGATGTGCTTGTAGAGGGTGAGCACCAGGTTGTTCGCGACGATCGAGTCGCCGGTGGCGAAGAAGGCCACCAGCCGGCCGATCAGGTGCTGCTCCTCCGGGCTCAGCTTCGCGAGGTCGGCGACGTCCGAGTGGAGGTCGACCTCCTCGACGTGCCAGGTGTTCTTGATGGCGTCCCGGTAGCGCTCGTAGAAGTCCGGGTAGCGCATGGGGCGCAGGGTCAGCTCGAAGCCCGGGTCGAGCAGGTTCTTGGTGGTGGTCTCGGTGGTCATTACTGGCAGGCCTCGCAGGACTCGGGGTTTTCCAGGGAGCAGGCGACCGCGTCGGGGTCGGGGGTCTGCCGCACGGGGGCGGTGGCTTGGGCGCCGGCGGCGCGGGCGATGCGGGTCGCCGGGCGGGAGCGCAGGTAGTACGTGGTCTTCAGGCCCCGCTTCCAGGCGTACGCGTACATCGAGGAGAGCTTTCCGATGGTCGGCGTCTCCAGGAACAGGTTCAGTGACTGCGCCTGGTCGAGGTACGGGGTGCGGGCGGCGGCCATGTCGATCAGGCCGCGCTGCGGGATCTCCCAGGCGGTGCGGTACAGCGCGCGGACGTCCTCGGGGATCCAGGTGAAGCCCTGCACCGAGCCGTTGGCCTCGCGCAGCGCCTCGCGGGTGCGGGCGTCCCACACCCCGAGCCGCTTGAGGTCGTCCACCAGGTAGGAGTTGACCTGGAGGAACTCGCCCGACAGCGTCTCGCGCTTGAACAGGTTGGACACCTGCGGCTCGATGCATTCGTAGGCGCCCACGATGGAGGCGATGGTCGCCGTCGGCGCGATCGCGAGGAGCAGGGAGTTGCGCAGGCCGGTCGCGGCGATGCGCTCACGCAGGGCCGACCAGCGCTCCGGCCAGGTGTGCTCGACGCCGTAGTGGTCGGGGTGCAGCACGCCCCGGGCGGTGCGGGTCTTCTCCCAGGCGGGCAGCGGGCCGTGGCGTTCGGCGAGGCCGGCGGAGGTCTCGTACGCGGCGAGCATGACCCGCTCGGCGATGCGGGTGGACAGGGCCTTCGCCTCGGGTGAGTCGAAGGGCAGACGCAGCTGGAAGAAGACGTCCTGGAGGCCCATCGCGCCGAGGCCGACCGGGCGCCAGCGGGCGTTGGAGCGGCCCGCCTGCTCGGTCGGGTAGAAGTTGATGTCCACGACCCGGTCGAGGAAGGTGACGGCGGTGCGGACGGTGGCGTCCAGCCGCTCCCAGTCGATGTCGCCGGCCTCCCGGTCGACGAACGCGCCGAGGTTGACCGAGCCCAGGTTGCAGACCGCGGTCTCCCCGTCGTCGGTGACCTCCAGGATCTCCGTGCAGAGGTTGGAGGAGTGGACGACGTGGCCCGGCTCGGCGGTCTGGTTGGCGGTGCGGTTGGCGGTGTCCTTGAAGGTCATCCAGCCGTTGCCGGTCTGCGCGAGGGTGCGCATCATACGGCCGTACAGCTCGCGGGCGGGCAGCGTCCTGCGGGCGAGCCCCGCGGCTTCGGCCCTGCGGTAGGCGGCGTCGAACTCCTCGCCCCACAGGTCGGTCAGCCCGGGCACGTCGGCGGGGGAGAACAGCGACCACGGCCCGTCGGCGTCCACCCGGCGCATGAACTCGTCGGGGATCCAGTGCGCCAGGTTCAGGTTGTGGGTGCGGCGGGCGTCCTCGCCGGTGTTGTCCCGCAGTTCCAGGAACTCCTCGATGTCCGCGTGCCAGGTCTCCAGGTAGACCGCCGCCGCGCCCTTGCGCCGGCCGCCCTGGTTCACGGCGGCGACCGAGGCGTCCAGCGTCTTCAGGAACGGGACGATGCCGTTGGAGTGCCCGTTGGTGCCGCGGATCAGTGAACCCCGGGCGCGGACGCGGGAGTAGGCGATGCCGATGCCGCCGGCGTGCTTGGACAGGCGGGCGACCTGGTGGAGGCGGTCGTAGAGGGAGTCCAGCTCGTCCTTGGGGGAGTCGAGGAGGTAGCAGGACGACATCTGGGCGTGCCGGGTGCCGGAGTTGAACAGGGTGGGGGAGGAGGGCAGGTAGTCGAGGCGGCTCATCAGCCCGTAGAGGGCGGCCACTTCGTCGACGGACCGTACGGTGTCGTCCTCGGCGAGCCCGGCGGCGACGCGCAGCAGGAAGTGCTGGGGCGTCTCGACGGCCTTGCGGGTGATCGGGTGCCGGAGCAGGTAGCGGCTGTACAGGGTGCGCAGCCCGAAGTAGCCGAAGCGGTCGTCGGCGGCCGGGTCGATCAGCGCGTCCAGCCGGTCCGCGTGCAGTCGGACGAACTCGGCGGTGCGGTCGGCGATCAGGCCCTCGCGGTGGCCGGTGGCGACCGACTCGGTGAAGGAGGTGACGCCCTGGGAGGCGGCCTCGGCGCGGATGCCGATGGTCAGCAGCCGGGCGGCCAGCCGGGAGTAGACCGGGTCCTCCGAGATGAGCCCGGCAGCCGCCTCGGTGGCGAGCTCGCGCAGTTCGGCCTCGTCCGCGCGGGCGGACCGGCCGCGCAGTGCGGCGGCGGCGACCCGGCCGGGGTCGGCGTCGGGGAGGTCGGCGGTCAGCCCGGTCAGGGTCCGCAGCAGGACGGCACCCGGGTTGCCGGGTTCCTCGCTCACTCCGGGTACCGGAGCCGCTGAGGTCGCTGAAGGCGTCACCGGGGTCGCTGAAACCGGGTCGGCTGGCGCGATGGTCACGTGGGGCACTCCCTCGCTCGGCACGGGGCCTGGCGGAGGGCAGGGGGCAGCTCACGAGCGCACACGGCGTCGCGTCCACCGGCCCACTCCACGAGGCCCGGACGTCATGGCACCCGGACCGGGACGGCCGGGCGCACTGTCGGCAGGTCCTCGGACTCGACTCGTGTACAGACGCACACAAGTACACCGTTGCGGGACAGTTCCGGATTCGCACCGGATTCCCCTGCGGCGACAGCGAGCATGAGCATACATCTTGTGCCGTGTTCCGCGAGCACCCCCAGATGTAGTGCCGATCCCGTGCCGGACGTCAGCGCGTGGTCGTGCTCCGCCGCCGCGTACGACAACGGGCCGCCGGATCTCTCCGACGGCCCGACGCGTGCCAGGGGTCAGTGCGAGGTGCCCGCCGTGGCCGGTGGCAGTTCCACCTGGACGCCGGGGTCGCCCGCGTCCGCCGTGTAGTCGCTCGGCTTGGTCTCGTCGACGCCGTCGGGCGCCTTGGCCGCCCGCAGGACGAAGGTCAGGACGACGGTGACCAGGACGTTCAGCACGAAGGCGGTGAGGCCGATGTAGCCGATCTCGCCGATGCCGGGGATCTCGTCGGAGGAGCCGCCGAAGTGCTTCTGCGTCGGCGAGGCGACACCGTACGCGGCGACCGTGCCGTAGACCATGCCGACCGCCCAGCCGCCGAGCAGCGCCCAGCGGTGGAACCAGCGGGTGAACAGGCCGCCGACCAGGGCCGGGAAGGTCTGCAGGATCCAGATGCCGCCGAGCAGCTGGAAGTTGATCGCGACCGTCTTGTCCATGCCGAGGACGAAGACCAGCGCGCCCACCTTCACCAGCAGGGAGACCAGCTTGGAGACCTTCGTCTCCTGCGCCGGGGTGGCGTCCGGCTTGATGAAGTCCTTGTAGATGTTGCGGGTGAAGAGGTTCGCGGCCGCGATCGACATGATCGCCGCCGGGACCAGGGCGCCGATGCCGATCGCCGCGAAGGCCACGCCGGCGAACCAGTCCGGGAACATGTTCTCGAACAGCTGCGGGATCGCCAACTGCCCGTTCTCCACCTTCACCCCCGCCGCGATCGCCATGAAGCCCAGCAGCGCGAGCAGACCGAGCATCAGCGAGTACAGGGGCAGGATCGTGGTGTTGCGGCGGATCACCTCGCGGCTGCGCGAGGACAGCGTGGCGGTGATCGAGTGCGGGTACATGAACAGCGCGAGCGCCGAGCCGAGTGCCAGGGTGGCGTACGTCCACTGGCCGCCGTGGTCCGGCACCAGCCCGCCGTTGCCCGACTCGGTGAACTTGTCGCCCGCCGCGGCGAAGATGTCGTCGAAGCCGCCCAGCTTGATCGGGATGTAGATGATCGCCACCGCGATCACGATGTAGATCAGCGTGTCCTTCACGAAGGCGATCAGCGCGGGCGCGCGCAGCCCCGACGAGTAGGTGTACGCCGCCAGCACGCCGAAGGCGATCAGCAGGGGCAGGTCCTTGACGAACCAGTTGGTGTCCTCGCCGCCGCCGACACCCATCACGTCCAGCACGGCCTGGATGCCGACCAGCTGGAGCGCGATGTACGGCATCGTGGCCAGGATGCCCGTCAAGGCGACCGCCAGCGACAGCCCCTTCGAGCCGAACCGGCCGCGGACGAAGTCCGAGGTCGTCACGTACCCGTGCTTGTGGGAGACCGACCACAGCCGGGGCAGGAAGGTGAAGATCAGCGGGTAGACCAGGATCGTGTAGGGCACCGCGAAGAAGCCGGCCGCGCCCGCCGCGTAGATCGCCGCCGGTACGGCCACGAAGGTGTACGCGGTGTACAGGTCGCCGCCCAGCAGAAACCAGGTGACCCAGGTGCCGAACGAGCGGCCGCCGAGGCCCCACTCGTCGAGGCTCTGGTCGTTCGCGGCCCGGCGCCAGCGGGCGGCCATGAAGCCCATGGCGGTGACGAGGACGAAGAAGAAGATGAAGACGGCGAGTGCGACGCCGTTCACGCCGTCGTTCACTTGGCCCCGCCTTCCCGGCGGGCGCGCTGGTCACGCTGCCACAGCTTGTAGGCGATCACCGTGAGCACGGTGGAGACGATCACCCACGCCATCTGGTACCAGTAGAAGAACGGGATGCCGATGAAGGCCGGGTCCGTCTTCGCGTACGAACCGACCCACAGCATGGCGACGAACGGTGCGACAAGGCAGAGGCCGATGACGACGCGCACCGGCGTCACCGTCGGCCCTCTGCTCACTTCCGGGGCTTGTGACATGCGGTGGCTCCGTCCCCTCGCTGATCACCTCGTGCAGTGCGCACGAAATGTAGGGGACGGCGTCAGGACAGCGGAAGACCTCGTCCGCATATCGGTCCTCAACCGCAACGTCGCCGCCGCGCGTGCGGGCCTTCGCCGGATACGCCCCGGGGCCGGGCCGCGCTCAGTCCCGGGGCCGCTTCAGCCGGGCCACGAACTTGTAGCGGTCGCCCCGGTACACCGAGCGCACCCACTCCACCGGCTGGCCCGTCCGGTCCTGCGAGTGCCGGGAGAGCATCAGCATGGGCAGGCCGACGTCGGTGCCGAGCAGGCCGGCCTCGCGCGGCGTGGCCAGCGAGGTCTCGATGGTCTCCTCGGCCTCGGCGAGATGGACGTCGTACACCTCGGCGAGGGCCGTGTAGAGGGACGTGTACTTCACCAGGGAGCGGCGCAGGGCCGGGAAGCGCTTGGCGCTCAGGTGGGTGGTCTCGATGGCCATCGGCTCGCCGTTGGCCATGCGCAGCCGCTCGATGCGCAGCACCCGCCCGCCGGCCGTGATGTCCAGCAGCCCGGCGAGCCGGTCGTCGGCGGTGATGTAGCCGATGTCCAGCAGCTGCGAGGTGGGTTCGAGGCCCTGGGCCCGCATGTCCTCGGTGTACGAGGTGAGTTGCAGGGCCTGCGACACCTTGGGCTTGGCGACGAAGGTGCCCTTGCCCTGGATGCGCTCCAGCCGGCCTTCGACGACCAGTTCCTGCAGGGCCTGGCGCACGGTCGTGCGCGAGGTGTCGAACTCCGCGGCCAGCGTGCGCTCGGGCGGGACCGGCGTGCCCGGAGTCTGCGTCCGGGTCATGTCGAGCAGATGCTTCTTCAGACGGTAGTACTTGGGCACGCGCGCGGTACGGACGGTCGCCCCACCCTCGTTCTCCGCACTGCTGACGTCGGTGCTCATGCTCTGCCTTCCCGGCTCCGGGTGCCGAAGCGACCGATATCCCTGTCGGCCACGGCTCACATCGTGGCACGGCTTCGTGCCGGTATGGTCCCGCACGCTCCGTGATCCCTTCTGTATACCCGCGCGGCCCCTGCTGGTCTAGTCCATAGCCTCACCCGGAGCCACTGGTACGCGCGTTCGGGCCCGTACCGGCACGCCATGGGGCGGGCGGTGGTACGCCCGGTCCCGGTCCGCCCGATCTGCCCGTTGCGCAATGAAAGGTCCCTGCATATCTCGGTCGCATCACGGACGAGGGGGCCGTGGTTGAACACCCTTGACAGCCCTATTGGTCTGGGCCAAGCTCCCCGTACTGGTCTACACCATTGGTCCAGGTCCCGGCCCCATGGGCGGTCCGCGTCGACGAGCAACCGCGGGGAGGCAGGGGGGTTGTGTGGCATCCCTGAGGAGGGTTGGCGTGAAGCGCAAGCTGACAGCCGCGATCGGTATCGCGGGCATGATGGTCTCGATCGCGGCGTGCGGGGGCGACGACGGCAAGGAGACCGGGGCGGACGGTTTCGCCGGCGAGACGCTCAACGTGTGGGTGATGGACGGTTCCTCGCCCGACGGCTGGCAGGCGGACCTCGCCAAGGAGTTCGAGGCGAAGACCAAGGCCAAGGTCAAGTTCGAGATCCAGAAGTGGAACGGCATCCAGCAGAAGCTGACCACCGCTCTCTCCGAGGAGAACCCGCCCGACGTCTTCGAGATCGGCAACACCCAGACCCCCGCCTACGCCAAGACCGGCGGACTGGCGGACCTGAGCGACCTCAAGAGCGAGATCGGCACCGACTGGTCCGAGTCCCTCAACAAGTCCGCCGTCTTCGACGGCAAGCAGTACGCGGCCCCGTGGTTCGTGGTCAACCGCGTGGTCGTCTACAACAAGAAGATCTGGGCGGACGCGGGCATCAAGGGCACGCCCAAGACCCGCGACGAGTTCTACAACGCCCTCAAGACGATCGGCGAGAAGACCGACGCCGAGCCGATCTACCTGCCCGGCCAGAACTGGTACCACTTCGTGGGCCTGGTCATCGGCGAGGGCGGCGAGCTGGTCAAGAAGGACGGCGACAAGTACGTCTCCAACCTCGGCGACCCGAAGATCGCCGCCGCCACCGAGACCTACAAGAAGTTCCAGGCCCTGTCCAAGGCGCCCAAGGACAAGGACGAGGCCACCCCGCAGCAGGGCGAGATCTTCGCCAAGGGCAAGACCGGCGCCTTCATCGGCATGGGCTGGGAGGGCGCCACGGCGATCACCACCAACCCGGCGATCGAGAAGGACCTCGGCTACTTCACCATCCCGGGCGCCACGGCCGACAAGCCCGAGGGCGTCTTCCTCGGCGGCTCCAACCTGGCCGTCGCCGCGGGCAGCAAGAAGCAGGAACTGGCCAAGGAGTTCCTGAAGCTCGCGCTGTCCGACAAGTACGAGGGTGCGCTGGCCAAGGCCAACGGCGTCATCCCGAACAAGGAGTCGCTGCAGACCAACCTGCAGGGCAACGCCGCCGCCGAGGCCGCCGCGCCGGCCACGAAGTTCGGTGACACTACGCCGCTGATCCCGGAGTGGGCCGCGGTCGAGAACGACCCCAACCCGATCAAGACGTATCTGACGGCCGTGCTGAAGGGCAAGTCGCCGGCCGAGGCCGCCGAGCAGGTCGAGGGCGAGTTCAACGAGCGCCTGGCGCAGCAGCAGTAGCACCGGGTGAGCCGGGGCGGGGGCCGGCACACGGCGGCCCCCGCCCCGGCGTCGAGGTGAACAGGTCGAGAAGAGAGAGACCGCGAGCATGACCGTGCAGACCGAACGGCCGCCCTCAGGCCCGGCGGACGTCCGCAAGGCGGACGGCGGGGAGGCCGGCGGGCCGAAACAGAGAGCCGCGTCGCGCGCCGGCGCGCTCACCCCGTACCTGTTGCTGCTGCCCGCCTGCGCGGCCACCGTGCTGCTGCTCGGCTGGCCGCTGCTGAAGGACGCCCTGCTGTCCTTCCAGAACCTCAACATGACGCAGCTGATCCAGCACGTCACCGAGTGGAACGGCCTCGACAACTACAAGGAGGTCCTCACCAGCGAGGACTTCTGGCGGGTCACCGTCCGCTCGATCCTCTTCACCGCGGTCAACGTCGCCCTCACCATGCTGGTGGGTGCCCTGATCGGTCTGCTGCTCGCCCGCCTCGGCAGGGTGATGCGGCTCGTGCTGCTGATCGGCCTGGTGCTGGCGTGGGCCATGCCGGTGGTCGCCGCGACCACCGTCTACCAGTGGCTCTTCGCCCAGCGCTTCGGCGTCGTCAACTGGGTCCTGGACAAGCTCGGCTGGCACTCCATGGCCGACTACAGCTGGACCGGCAGCCAGATGTCGACCTTCTTCGTCGTCACCGTGCTCATCGTCTGGATGTCCGTCCCGTTCGTCGCGATCAACCTGTACGCGGCGACCACCACCATCTCCGCCGAGCTGTACGAGGCCGCCTCCCTCGACGGAGCCGGCGCCTGGCGCAGCTTCACCACGGTCACCCTGCCGGTCCTGCGGCCGTTCCTCTACGCCACGACCTTCCTGGAGATCATCTGGATCTTCAAGGCGTTCGTCCAGGTCTACACGTTCAACGGCGGCGGCCCGGACCGTCTCACCGAGATCCTGCCCGTCTACGCCTACATCGAGGGCGTCGGCAACCAGCACTACGGCATGGGCGCGGCGATCGCCGTCCTGACCATCCTGATCCTGCTCGGCCTGACCGCCTACTACCTCAGGATCGTGCTCAAGCAAGAGGAGGACGAGCTATGAAGCGCTCGCTCTTCGGCCGCCTGTGGCCCAACGTCACGGCCGTCGTCCTGTTCATCGGCCTCGTCTTCCCCGTCTACTGGATGTTCGCCACGGCCTTCAAGCCGACCGGTGACATCATCTCGGAGGACCCGGTCTGGTTCCCGACCGACGTCACCTTCGAGCACTTCAGGACCGCGGTCAACGCCGACCACTTCTGGACGTACGTCGGCAACTCGTTCATCGTCACCGTCTGCGCGGTCGTCTTCTCGATGGTCATCGCGCTGGCCGGGGCGTTCGCCCTGGCACGGATGCGGTTCCGGGGACGGCGGGGCTTCATCGTCGGCTTCATGCTCGCCCAGATGGCGCCCTGGGAAGTCATGGTCATCGCGATCTACATGATCGTGCGCGACGCGTCGATGCTGAACAGCCTGGTGCCGCTCACCCTCTTCTACATGATGATGATCCTGCCCTTCACCATCCTGACGCTGCGCGGCTTCGTCGCCGCCGTGCCGAGGGAACTGGAGGAGTCCGCGCTGGTCGACGGCTGCACCCGCGGCCAGGCGTTCCGCCGGGTCATCCTGCCGCTGCTCGCCCCGGGGCTGATGTCCACCTCGATGTTCGGCTTCATCACCGCCTGGAACGAACTGCCCCTCATCCTGGTCGTCAACAAGGAGGCCGAGTCCCAGACCCTGCCGCTGTGGCTGACCAGCTTCCAGACCGTCTTCGGCGACAACTGGGGCGCGACCATGGCCGCCTCCTCGCTCTTCGCCATCCCGATCCTGATCCTCTTCGTCTTCCTGCAGCGCAAGGCCGTCAGCGGCCTGACCGCCGGCGCAGTGAAGGGATAACGCGACCGATGACGACCATCGCCAGAGCAACCGACACCCTCACGCGCGACGCGCTCACCGTCCTCCAACCCGGCTTCACCGGCACCACCGCCCCCGACTGGCTGCTGCGCCGCCTCGGCGAGGGCCTGGCCTCCGTCGGCCTGTTCGGACGCAACATCGCCTCGGCCGAGCAGTTGGCCGCGCTGACCGCGCAGCTGCGCGCCGAACGCGAGGACGTCCTCGTCGCCATCGACGAGGAGAGCGGCGACGTCACCCGGCTGGAGGTGCGCACCGGCTCCTCCTTCCCCGGCAACCTCGCCCTCGGCGCGGTGGACGACGTCGGGCTCACCCGGGAGGTGGCCGCGGAACTGGGCCGCCGGCTCGCGGCCTGCGGCGTCAACCTCAACTGGGCCCCGTCCGCCGACGTCAACTCCAACCCGGACAACCCGGTCATCGGCGTGCGCTCCTTCGGCGCCGCCACCGACCTGGTCGCCCGGCACACCGCCGCCTACGTCACCGGCATGCAGTCGGCGGGCGTGGCCGCCTGCACCAAGCACTTCCCGGGCCACGGGGACACGGCCGTCGACTCCCACCACGCCATGCCGCGCATCGACGTGGACGCCGCGGTGCTGGCCGAGCGCGACCTGGTCCCGTTCCGCGCGGCCATCGCCGCCGGCAGCCGCGCGGTGATGAGCGCCCACATCCTGGTCCCGGCCCTGGACCCGGACCGACCGGCAACGTTGTCCCGCCGCATCCTGACCGACCTGCTCCGCGGCGAACTGGGCCACGACGGCCTGATCGTCACCGACGGCATGGAGATGCGGGCCATCGCGGGCACGTACGGCATCGAACGCGGCAGCGTCCTGGCGGTCGCGGCCGGCGCCGACGCCATCTGCGTGGGCGGCGGCCTGTCCGACGAGGACACCGTGCGGCGGCTGTGCGACGCGCTGGTCGCGGCCGTCCGCTCGGGCGAACTGCCCGAGGAGCGCCTGGCCGACGCGGCGGAACGCGTCCGCGCCCTGGCCCGCTGGACCACGGCGCACCGGACGGACGCCCCGGGTGCGGAGGCCGCCGGCGGGCAGGGGGACGGGGACGTGGGCCTGCGTGCCGCCCGGCGCGCCGTGCGGGTCACCGGCGCCGAGGGCTTCACCCCCCTGACCGACCCGCCGTACGTCGCCGCCCTCACGCCCGTCGCGAACATCGCGGTCGGCGACGAGACCCCCTGGGGCGTCGCCGCCGAGCTCTGCCGCATGCTCCCCGGCACGGAGACCGGCAGCTTCACCGGACCGGACGCCGGGAAGGAAGTGCTGGCCGCGGCCGGCCCGCGCCGCGTCGTGGCCGTGGTCCGCGACGAGCACCGCCACCCCTGGATGGCGGCGGCCCTCGACATCCTGCTGGCGGCTCGCCCCGACACGATCGTGGTCGAGATGGGCGTCCCCGGCGCCGAGCCCCGCGGCGCCCTCCACCTGGCCACCCACGGTGCGGCCCGCGTCTGCGGCCGGGCGGCGGCGGAGGCCATCGCGGGGGTGTAGCGGGTACGCCCGCCGGTACGACGCAGGCGCCGGGTCCCTCGACGGGAGCCGGCGCCTCGGCCGGTGCGGGCGGGGTCCGGCCGCACCGCCCGGGGCGCCGGGCGGGCCGGTCCGGGGGCGGTGGGACGCGGAAGGCCTGGGACGCGGAAGGCCGCACCCCATGAGGTGCGGAGCCGGGCCCGGGGGTGCCCAAGAGGCGTGGAGCGGGACTTCTTCGTGCGCGCGGGCTCACCCGTCGGTACGACGAAGGGCGCCGCCCCCGCGATGGCGGGGGATCGGCGCCCTTCCTGCACGCGGGCCGCGCGGCCTTTTCGGCCGGCGCAGGCTCAGATGCCCTGCCAGTCGGGCTTGTGGGCGTAGGTGTGCCGGAAGTAGTCGGCGAGCTTCAGCTTGGAGGCCGCGGCCGTGTCGACGACGACCGTGGCGTGCGGGTGGAGTTGCAGCGCGGAGGCCGGGCACACGGCCGCGACCGGACCTTCGACGCTCGCGGCGACCGCGTCCGCCTTGCCCTCGCCGGTGGCGAGCAGCACCACGTGCCGGGCCTCCAGGATGGTCCCGATGCCCTGCGTCATCACGTGGTGCGGCACCTGCTCGATGTCGCCGTCGAAGAAGCGCGCGTTGTCGACGCGGGTCTGCTCGGTGAGCGTCTTGATCCGGGTCCGCGAGGCGAGCGAGGAGCACGGCTCGTTGAACCCGATGTGCCCGTCGGTCCCGATCCCCAGCAACTGGAGGTCGACCCCGCCGGCCTCGCCCAGCGCCCTGTCGTATGCCTCGCACGCCCCCTGCACGTCCTCGGCGGTGCCGTCGGGGCCCATGAACGCGTCCATGCCGATCCCCAGCGGCTCGAGCACCTCGCGCCGCAGTACCGAACGGTACGACTCGGGGTGCTCCGCGGGGAGCCCCACGTACTCGTCGAGCTGGGCGATCCGCGCCCGCGCCGTCTCCACGGCACCCGAGCGCACCTTGGCCGCCAACGCCTCGTACACGGGCAGCGGAGTCGAGCCGGTGGCCACCCCGAGCAGGGCGTCGGGCTTGCGCCTGAGCAGCTGCGCCATGGCCTCGGCTATGAGCTCGCCGCCCGCCTTGGCATCCGGAACGATGACAACTTCCACGCTTGCCTGCCGTTTCGAAGAGAGGACTCACCCGGGGCCCGGGACTGGCCGTGTGGTTGAACTGGTTGACGCTATGTGGTTTAGACCAATCTAACAGAGCCGGGCCCCGTGGGCGCGTTGAACCGGTCGGGCGGGTGGCCGTGCCCGGCGGGTGTCATCCCGGTGTCACGTCAGCGACCCTCCCGTCGCGTCCACCCAGCTTCCCGTGACCCACCGGCCCCCGTGCGAGGCGAGGAACGCGACCACGTCGGCCACCTCGGCCGGCGCCCCCACTCCGCCCAGCGCGGAGAGCGCCGCCGCCCGCTCCCAGCCGTCGGCGGTCCCGTGCAGCAGCTCTGCTGTGTTGTCCGTGTCGATGATGCCGGGCGCCACCGAGTTCACCGTGATGCCGCGGGTGCCCAGGACCTTGGAGAGGTCACGCGAGAACACGTCCAGGGCGCCCTTCGTCATCGAGTACGCCATGTTGTCCGGCATCGCCGCGGTGCGGGCCAGCCCCGACGAGATGTTGATGACCCGGCCGCCGTCACGCAGCCGGCCCATGCCGTGCTTGAGGATGAAGAACGGGGCCTTCACATTGACCGCGAAGACCGCGTCGTACTCCTCCTCCCTTATCTCTCCGATGGGCCGGGTGGTGCCGATGCCGGCGTTGTTCACCAGGACGTCCACCCCGTCGGCGTGCCGGTCGAACTCCTCCCACAGCGCCTCGGCGGCCCCCGGAGCGCTCAGGTCGGCCGCGATCGCGAACGCCGAGCCGCCTGCCGCCTCGATCGCTGCGACCGTCTCCTTCGCCGCCGCCTCATTCCTGCCGTAGTGCACCGCGACGCGTGCGCCGTCCCGCCCCAGCCGCTCCGCGATCCCTCGCCCGATGCCCCTGCTCGCCCCCGTGACGAGAGCCGTCCTGCCCGTGAGAACCCCCTGCTGCACGCCCATGCCGGCGCCCCCTCCGCATTTGACTAGTGGCCGCTACAGAAAGGACCGTACAACAGTCCGGCGGCATTTCTCTAGTGCCCGCTATAAAATGCACTCCATGGTGAGCAGTGAGAAGACCGGACAGGCGGGGGCCCCGGCCGGCGGTGCCGCGGCGAGGACCCGTGGCCGCCCCCGCTCCTTCGACCGCGCGACGGCCCTGGAGAAGGCGCTCATGGCCTTCTGGGAGCACGGATACGAGGCCACGTCGGTCTCCGACCTCACCCGGGCCATGGATATCGGCGCCCCGAGTCTGTACGCCGCCTTCGGGGACAAGCGTTCGCTCTTCGAGGAGGTCGTCCAGGAGTACGGCGTGCGGTACGGCTCCTTCGGTGCCCGCGCCCTGGCCGAGGAGCCGACCGCCCGCGCGGGGGTGGAGCGGATGCTGCGCGAGGCCGCCGTCGAGTACACGGCCCCCGGCCGGCCGCACGGGTGCCTCGTCATCCACGCCGCCGTCAACTGTTCGACCTCCGAGGTCGAGGAATCCCTGCGGGCGCGGCGCAACGCCAACATCGCCGGGATCGAGGACAGGATCGGCGCCGACGTCGCCGCGGGGGTGCTGCCGCCCGGCACTGACGCGGCCGCCCTCGCCCGGCACACCGGCGCCATGATCCAGGGCATGTCCCAGCAGGCGCGCGACGGCGCGAGCCGGGCGGAGCTGGCGGCGCTCGCGGAAATTGCCATGGCCGTCTGGCCCCGTGTGTGAGCCAACAGGGTTAGGCTTTGGCCGACTGCTCGGGCGTCCGGGCAGCCGACGGAGACGGGTATGACAAACCCTCGTCCGCCACATGGACACGATGAGTGGTCTAGTCCAGAATGGCCACTGAGACACTTGCCGTGACATTCGTACGACGTGATCGTCGGGCTTCCGCCTTCCCCGCACAGGAGGGCGGACCGAGGAACCGGAGCTCTCTGCCCTGACTGCCCCGGCTCCTCATCCTTCGGCCGACCGGGACCGCACACCCCACGGCCGTTGTTGCTCCGGGCTGCGGTGCCGGGAGGGCTGAGGGTCCCTCTCAGGCGCCGCGGCCCGCGGGTGTTCCGGGGCGGATCCGGCGCCGACGACGGTGGGATCCGGCTGGTTTCCGGCGCTGTCCGTACCGCCAGGTACGCTCAGCCACGTGCCCTCCATGAACGAACTCGTACGCCAGCACACCGCACTCGACGTCTCCGACCTCGAGTGGCTCCACCTGCTGGTCTCGGAGTGGCAGCTCCTCTCCGACCTCTCCTTCGCCGACCTGGTCCTGTGGGTCCCCACCCGCGACGGCACGCGTTACGTCTCGGTCGCCCAGATGCGGCCCAACACCGGACCCACCTCGTACCAGGACGACATGGTCGGCCACCTCGTTCCGCGCGGCCGCCGTCCCATGCTGGACGCCGCTCTGGACGAGGGCCGGATCGTGCGCGAGGGCGACCCGGAGTGGCGCGAGGAGGTCCCGGTCCGCGTCGAGTCCATCCCCGTACGACGGCAGGGGCGCGTTCTGGGTGTCATCGCCCGCAACACCAACCTGCTCACCGTGCGCACCCCGAGCCGCCTGGAGCTCACGTATCTGCAGAGCGCCTCGGACCTCGCGCAGATGATCGCGGCCGGCTCCTTCCCGTTCGAGAACCAGCAGCTCGACATGGACGCCTCGCCCCGCGTCGGCGACGGCCTGATCCGGCTCGACGCGGACGGCATCGTCCAGTACGCCTCCCCGAACGCGCTGTCGGCCTACCACCGCATGGGCCTCGCCGCCGACCTGGTCGGCCATCACCTCGGCCGGACCACCGCCGAACTCGCGCCGTCCCGCGGCCCGGTGGACGAGGCGCTCGCCAAGGTGGCCAGCGGCTGGGCGCCGCGCGAGTTCGAGATCGAGGCGCACGACGGGGTGATCCAGTTCCGCGCCATCCCCCTCAAGCCGAAGGGGACGCGCATCGGTTCGCTGGTCCTCCTGCGCGACGTCACGGAACTGCGTCGCCGTGAACGCGAGTTGATCACCAAGGACGCCACCATCCGGGAGATCCACCACCGGGTGAAGAACAACCTCCAGACGGTGGCGGCCCTGCTGCGTCTCCAGGCCCGGCGCATCGAGTCCGACCGGGGACGCGAGGCGCTCGAGGAGGCCGTCCGTCGGGTCGGGTCGATCGCCATCGTGCACGAGACCCTGTCCCAGACCCTGGACGAGCGCGTGGAGTTCGACGAGATCGCCGACCGCGTGCTGGCGATGGTGGCGGAGATCTCGCCGGGCAAGGTCACCGGCCGGCGCACCGGCCGCTTCGGCATCCTGGACGCCGAGGTCGCGACCCCTCTGTCGATGGTGCTGACCGAAGTTCTGCAGAACGCTCTGGAGCACGGCTTCCGCGAGGGCGACACCGGCACGGTCGAGGTCTCCGCGGTCCGTGGCGGTACGACGAAGGAGGCCCGGCTCCTGGTCACCGTCCAGGACGACGGCGTCGGGCTGCCCGCGGACTTCGACCCGCACCGCTCCGGCAACCTCGGCCTGCAGATCGTCCGCACCTTGGTGGAGGGCGAGCTGGGCGGAGCCTTCGACATGGTCCCGGCGCCGGAGCGCGGCACCCGGGTGATCCTGGACATCCCGGTGACCACGGAGAAGTAGCCGGCGCCGGCGGGGGGAGCGGCCGGCCCGCGGAGAAGCAGCCCGCGGAGAAGCAGCCGACGGGCCGGACAGCAAAAAGCCCCGGACCGGTGAAGGTCCGAGGCCAGTGCTCGTGCGATCGCATCGGGGTACTGCGCGCTGCGGCTCGGGAGCGGGGGGTTGCGTACTCGCTGTCTACGGAGTAATGCCGTCAGGCACACGCGCCACCAAGCTCAGGCTGTCAGCAGGGGTGGGGTCAGGCGGAGGCCTGACGAGCCCGGTTGCGGGCGGCACGGCGCTTCATTGCGCGGCGCTCGTCCTCGCTGAGACCACCCCAGACGCCGGAGTCCTGGCCGGACTCGAGCGCCCACTGCAGGCACTGCTCCATGACGGGGCAGCGACGGCAGACGGCCTTGGCTTCCTCGATCTGCAGCAGCGCGGGACCGGTGTTGCCGATGGGGAAGAAGAGCTCGGGGTCTTCCTCGCGGCAAACGGCGCGGTGACGCCAGTCCATGGCTGCTACCTCTCCTTGGTATTACATGCAGGGATGCTTGTGAATGTGAACGCTTTCACGAATCCCTCAACAAGGGAAGGGCCCATCGCCAGGTTGCCCGGGCGTGGTCCTGTGGTTTGAAGAGGGGTTCCGGTGATCTGTGGAGGCCGATGTTGCGGGCCGTCCCGATCGCCAAGAAGAGACTCGCAAACCTCGGCGGCGGATACAACCCCTTCCGGAAAGTTTTTTTAGATTCTGCGGTGTCGACTAGGTCACAGCCGTACTTCCATGGGGTGGATCCTGGTCTAAACGTTCGAGTGAAAGGACTTTCGCCCCTTCTGCTCACACAATCACACGCAGTGCACGGCGAACGCCTGTGAACGTCACGCTTGTGCGCAGCCCCAGGTGGTCACCGTCCATCTGGAGGGGGAGTGGCACCTTCGAATGCAAGGTGAACTCGGTCATGTCGTGCAGGGAGACGGCGTGCCGGCCCCGGGGGCCGCGCTCGGGGGACGAAGTGAGCAACTGGGTGCCATACCGGGCAACCGCCGCCGTCGACAGGCGGCTGAGGCCGAAGACGTCGAGCCCGGTGTCGAACGAGGCCTTGGGCGAGGCGTAGATCGGGCGATTGCCGAGGAACGTCCAGGGGCACGTGTTCGAAACTATGGACAGCACCAGATCGGTGACCGGGTCCTCGCCGGCCCGCTCCAGGGTGATCGTTCCGCTGCGGCGGTGCGGCTCGCCGATGAGCGCGCGCATCACCTGGCGGACGTAGAGGGCGTGTGTCGACTTCTTGCCGCGCTCGCGGTGCTGCTCGACCCGGCCTACCACGCCGGCGTCGAAGCCCAGCCCGGCGTTGAAGGTGAACCAGCGGGCCGGGGCCGCCGCGTCGTCCGAGCCGGGCGCGCCCGAGGCCAGGCCCAGTCCGACGGTCCGCTCGCTGCCCTGGCGCAGTGCGTCCAGCAGGGCGCCGGTCGCCTCCACCGCGTGGTTGGGCAGACCCAGCGCGCGGGCGAAGACGTTGGTGGAACCGCCGGGGACCACCGCGAGACCGGGCAGGTGCTCCGGGTCGGGGCCGGCGTGCAGCAGACCGTTGACGACCTCGTTCACCGTGCCGTCGCCGCCGAGCGCCACCACCAGGTCGATGTCCTCGCTCTGTGCCGCCTGCCGGCCGAGGTCGCGCGCGTGGCCGCGGTACTCGGTGGTGACCGCCTCGAGCTTCATCTCGCTCGCGAGGGCGTGGATCAGCACGTCGCGCGTACGCGCACTCGTGGTGGTTGCCGCCGGATTGACCACGAGAAGTGCACGCATGGTCTGCAGGGTACCTACTGGGGGGTACCCGGCCCAGTCCGAGGTGAGAACGCCGCGGGCGCGGGGTGCGCGTGATACGCCGGATTGTGCGCGTTGCGCCGGACGCGCCCACGGGCGCCGGCGTGCCGAGGGCTACCCTTCAGGGGTGAGCAGTGAGCAGAAACCCACCCCCGAAGCCGCCGAAGAGGCGGGCCCCCGTCCCGGCCGGCTGACCGCCGCGGCCTCGCTCGCCGCACTGGAGGGGCTGGCACTCGTCGTAGGGGGCGCCTGGATGCTGGTGGGAGGTCTTACCGGCCACCCCGACGACCGGACCTCGGCCATCACCGGCGGCGTCACCCTGATCGTCCTCGCCCTGCTGCCGCTGCTCGCCGCCCGTGGGCTGATCGGCCGGCGGGGCTGGAGCCGTGGGCCCGCCGTCGTCACACAGATCATGGCACTGCCGGTGGCCTACAACCTGCTGCAGGCCGACAGCGTGGCCATCCCGGCGGGCATCGTGCTCGGCGTCGTGGCCGTCACGGCGCTGGTGCTGCTCGTGAACCCCGCGACCACCCAGGCCCTCGGCATCCGGGGACCCAGGAGCGCCGAGAAGTAATCGCTGTCCGGTGACGAACGGGCGCGGCGACTGCCCGGCGGTGACGAGGGCTCGACGACAGCCCGGCGGTGACCGGGTGTGACGACAGCCCGGGGGTCTTCGGGCGCCTGCGACTACTCCTCGACCAGCAGCTTCTCCCGCAGCTGTGCCAGCGTGCGCGCCAGCAGCCGCGACACGTGCATCTGCGAGATGCCGACCTCCTGCGCGATCTGCGACTGGGTCATGTTGCCGAAGAAGCGCAGCAGCAGGATCCGTTTCTCCCGCGGAGGCAGGTCCTCCAGCAGCGGCTTGAGCGACTCCCGGTACTCGACACCCTCCAGGGCCTCGTCCTCGGCGCCCAGCGTGTCCGCGACCGCCGGGGACTCGTCGTCGGTGTCCGGGACGTCCAGGGACAGCGTGGAGTAGGCGTTGGCCGATTCCAGGCCTTCCAGGACCTCCTCCTCCGAGATCGCCAGCTTCTCGGCGAGCTCGTGGACGGTGGGGGAGCGGCCGTGCAGCTGCGAAAGCTCCGCCGTGGCCGTGGTCAGGGACAGCCGCAGCTCCTGCAGCCGGCGCGGGACGCGCACCGCCCAGCCCTTGTCCCGGAAGTGCCGCTTGATCTCGCCGACGACCGTCGGCGTCGCGTACGTGGAGAACTCCACACCGCGGTCGGGGTCGAAGCGGTCGACCGACTTGATCAGTCCGATGGTGGCGACCTGGGTGAGGTCGTCCAGGGGCTCACCGCGGTTGCGGAAGCGGCGCGCGAGGTGCTCGACGAGCGGCAGGTGCATGCGGACCAGCCGGTTGCGCAGTTCCGCGTACTCGGGGCTGTCCTTCGTCAGGGTGCGCAGTTCGGTGAACAGGAGGCGCGCCCCGCTGCGGTCCGTCGGGTCGTGCCGCGTGCCCTGCGCGCCTCGCGCGCCCGGCGCGCCGTCCTCGGAGTGTCGCTCGTGCTCGCTCATCGTCCCGCCCGTTGCCCTTTCCCGAGCCCGCGCCTCCGCTCGGACGGGCCGGACGGGGGTGTCCCCGGTCCGCGGCCCGTCGCCCGGGGCGACGGCCCCGGGCGAGGTCTCGTCCTCCGGATGTGGCCGGGCCTGCTCGGGAATGCCGTCGATGCCGTCCGCCATGCGTCGGGCCTCGTTCTCAGAACGTGTGCCCTCGGCCGGCAGCTCCCCTGTGCCGCGCTCTTCGTCCCGCACCGGCCCGTCCCCGTTCCTCACGTCGGCCCGGGTCCCGCGCCGCGCTGTTTGTAGAGGCTGATCGAAACGGTTTTGTCCTCGTCCACGGCGGAGGAGACCTTGCCGGCGAGAGCGGACAGCACGGTCCAGGCGAAGGTGTCCCGCGAGGGGGCGTGGCCGTCCGTGGTCGGCGCCGAGACGGTGACCTCGAGTGAGTCGTCGACGAGGCGGAAGACGCAACTGAGCACCGAGCCGGGCACGGCCTGCTGAAGCAGGATCGCGCAGGCCTCGTCGACTGCGATGCGCAGGTCCTCGATCTCGTCGAGGGTGAAGTCCAAACGGGCTGCGAGGCCGGCCGTCGCCGTACGCAGCACCGACAGGTAGGCACCCGCGGCCGGCAGCCGGACTTCGACGAAGTCCTGGGTCGCGGGCTCGCCTGCGATCTGGGACACCCTCACCTCCAAGGTGGTACAAGCGTTACAGGGCCGAGGTCGCCCCTCGGGGTAACGCGATACGTGGTTCAGCGGTGACGTTATCGCGCTCCGAACTTTCCTGTCCCCGAGACCCCAACCCCTTGCTGTCACTCATAGTAAACACATGAATACGCACAGTGGCTAGGGGTCCGGCGGGCTCAAATCGGAAGAGCGCGCGCCGGGTTGACGTACCCAGGCGTCAGACGGTCGAACCGTCCTGCGGAGAGGTCACACGAGGACGTGGTCGACGAAGCACCAGCGCCAGTTCTCGCCGGGCTCGAAGGTGCGCATCACCGGGTGGCCGGTGTCCTTGTGATGCGCCGTCGCGTGCTGCCTCGGCGAGGAGTCGCAGCAGCCGACGTGACCGCAGACGAGGCACAGCCTCAGCTGCACCGGTTCCGTGCCCTCGGCCACACACTCCGGGCAGGTCTCGCTCCGCGGCTGCGGTTCCGGGTGCGGCAGCGCGTCGGCGTGCGTGCACTGTTTCATGATTGCCAGGTTACGTCGGGTGTGCGGAGAGCCGCGCGGAAAAAAGAGGGCGGGCGAGGACGATGGACGTGATGCCGCTGCTGTTGCTGGTGGCGGGCAGCGCCGCGGTCGCCGCGGCGGGGCGGCGCGTGCCGGTGCCGCCGCCGCTGCTGCTGGTCGCGGCGGGCCTGGCGGTGAGCTACGTCCCCGGAGTGCCCGACTACACCCTCGACCCGCACATCGTCCTGCCGCTGCTGCTGCCCCCGCTGCTCCACACGGCGGCCACCGACAGCTCCTACCTCGGCCTGAGGGCTCAGATCCGGCCCGTGGCGCTGCTGTCCGTGGGCTACGTGCTCTTCGCCACCTTCGTGGTCGGCTGCGCCGCGTATCTGATCGTGCCCGGCCTGCCGCTGACCGCGGCCCTGGTGCTCGGCGCGGTGGTGGCACCGCCGGACGCCGTCGCGGCCACGGCGGTCGCGCGGCGCGTGGGGCTGCCCTCCCGGATCACCACGATCCTCCAGGGGGAGTCCCTGGTGAACGACGCCACCGCGATCACCGCTTTCCGGGTGGCGCTCGCCGCGGCGGTCGGTGAGGGTGCCACGTGGGCCGGCGGGATCGCGGAGTTCCTGATCGCGGCCGTCGGCGGGGTCGGTGTCGGGCTGGTGCTGATGGTGCCGCTCCACTGGCTGCGCACGCACCTGAAGGAGGCGCTGCTGCAGAACACGCTCTCCCTGCTGATCCCGTTCGTCGCCTACGCGGTCGCCGAGCAGGTGCACGCCTCCGGGGTGCTCGCGGTGGTGGTGGTCGCGCTCTATCTGGGACACCGCGCGTGGGAGGTCGATTTCGCCACCCGTCTCCAGGAGGACGCGGTGTGGAAGATGGTCGCGTTCGTCCTGGAGTCCGCCGTGTTCGCCCTGATCGGACTCCAACTGCCCGTCGTCCTGGACGGGCTCGGGGAGTACGAGGGTGCCGACGCCGCCTGGTACGCGGTCGCCGTCTTCGTGGTGGTCGCCGTGGCGAGATTCGTGTGGGTGTATCCGGCGACCTTCCTGCCGCGGCTGTCGGCACATGTCCGCGCGCGTGAAGGGGACCTCTCCTGGAGGGGGCCGTTCGTGATCGGCTGGGCCGGGATGCGGGGCGTGGTCTCGCTGGCGATTGCCTTCTCCATCCCGCTCACCGTGCACGGCGGCGAGCCGTTTCCCGAGCGCAACCTCATCCTGTTCCTCACCTTCACCACGGTCATCGGCACGCTCGTCGTCCAGGGCGTCACCCTGCCGCCGCTGATCCGCCTGCTGAAGTTCCCCGCGCACGACGTACAGGCGGAGACCCTGGCGGAGGCCAACGCCCAGGCACAGGCCTCCCGCGCCGCCGAGCAGCGCCTGGACGAGCTCCTCGCCGACGAGCGCAACGCCCTGCCGGCCCCGCTGGCCGACCGCCTCCGAACGGTCCTGGAGCGTCGCCGCAACGCCGTCTGGGAGCGGCTCGGGCAGGCCAACCCCGTCACCGGCGAGACCGTCGACGACACATACCGACGGCTGTCCCGGGAGATGATCAGCGCCGAGCGGGAGGTCTTCGTCCGGCTGCGGGACGGCCGCTACATCGACGACGAGATGCTGCGTACCCTGCTGCGGCGGCTGGACCTGGAGGAGGCGGCGGCGTACCGGGAGGCGGCGTAGGGGCCCGCCCGCCGGCCGACCGGCGGTGCGTTGTGCGGTTGACGGGGCGGGCGGTCCGACGCGGCCGGCGTGACGGGACACCACGCGCGGGTGCGCCGCCGGACACGGGAGGGGATCCCCGGCTCTCCGGGCCGCGCCCGGGTGGGCGGCCCAGAGGCCGGCCCTGCCCCGCCCGGACACGTCGCGGGCCGGGCAGCGTGGGCGGGGGTCCGGACCGCCGGACCCGCACGGCGCGGGATGCGCCGGGCAGGCCGGGGCAGGCGCCGGGGCGACCGCGGAGACCTCCGGATCCCGGTGCTCGCGAGGCCGGGCGCGGCGGGCGCCGTGACGTCCGTCCGACGGGGTCCGCTCAGGGAAAGGGGCGGCCGGTGACGACCGCCGTCAGGGTCGTCCCACGGGGGAAGGCGCCCTCCTGGGTGAGGACGAGCAGGGCGTGGAGCATCTTGGCGACGTAGACGCGCTCCAGGGGGAGGTCGTGGCGGCGCTCGAAGTCCTCGGCGAAGGAGTCGAGCTCGGGAGTGGTGCGGGCGTAGCCGCCGCCGTGGAAGCGGTCGTCGAGGTCCCAGGAGCCGCGGGGCCCGCCGAACGCGAGGTCCTGGAGCCGTCGTATGTCGTCGGCCAGGAAGCCGCCCTTGAGTACTGGTATCCCGAGCACCCGGCGGCCCGGGGGGAGGCCGGCGGCCAGCCCGGCGAGCGTGCCGCCGGTGCCGCAGGCGAGCGCGACCACGTCGGCGTGTTCGCCCAGTTCCGTGCCGAGGGCCCGGCAGCCGCGCACGGCCTCCGCGTTGCTGCCGCCCTCGGGGACGACGACCGCGTCCTCGGCGTCCGCCGAGCGCAGGAGGGCGGCCAGAACCTCCGGTTCGGTCTTGCGGCGGTACGTCGAGCGGTCGACGAAGTGCAGCCGCATGCCGTCGGCCGCACACCGGGACAGGGAGGGGTTGAGCGGCCGGCCGGCCAGCTCCTGACCGCGCACCACGCCCACCGTGGAAAGACCGAGCAATCGGCCGGCGGCGGCTGTGGCACGCAGGTGGTTGGAGTAGGCGCCGCCGAACGTGACGACGGTACGGCCGTCCACCGTGGCGAGAATCGGCGCGAGTTTGCGCCATTTGTTGCCGACCAGCTCGGGATGGATCAGATCATCCCGCTTCAGCAGCAACCGGACACCGTGACGCTCGAACCGCCCGTCGGCGGTCTCCTGCAACGGTGAGGGCAGGCGGGGGCGCAGGGAGGCGGGGCCGGAGGCGGTGTCGGTGCCGTTCACTCCGCCATTGTCACGCCCGCCGCGCGCGGCGCACGGATCACTTCAGCCGGTCGCGGATCCGCTCCCGCATCGACGCCATCGTGAACCCCCGAGGGTCGACCTTCCCCGGCTGCCATTCGAGGTGGCCGATGACGGATCGTTCGTTCCACCCGTGGTGGCGGCAGACCGCGGCGGCGGCCCGCTCGATCGCCTCCAGTTGCGCCGCCGGCCAGGGATCGTCGCCGTCACCCAGGTTCTCGCACTCGAAGCCGTAGAAGTGGCGGTTGCCGTCGGTGTTCGCCTCGTTGTCCCGGGGCAGGCCCTTCTCCGCGATCACCGCGCGCAGGACCTCGTCGTCGCCGAGCCCGGCGTGATTGGCCCGGCCGTACCCGACCAGGTGGACCTTGCCGTCCTTGGTGATGACCCCGTGGCACAGCGGCCCCGGCAGGCCCTCGTAGCCCTTGCGGCAGATCTCCACGGTCCGTTTGCTGCCCTTGGTGACCGTGTGGTGGATCATCACGCCGTGCACGGGCCCCCAGGGGCCCTTGTGGTTGCGGTTGTGGTCCCGCCAGTCGCCGACCTGGACGACGGTGAGGCCCTCTGCCTTCAGTGCCTTGAGGAAACTGCTCGCGGACATGGGTGAGGCCACGGCCGACTCCTTCGCGCTGAGCGACGACCGCCCGTCGCGACCGCCTCGTACCGTGCTTGTACCGAAACGGAGTGCTCCCTAGTACTTGTTCGATCCGTGTGCGATCCGATCCGGACAACCTTGTCCCGGCCAATCGTTTCGAACGGAGACGGGACAAGACGCCGAGAAGCCGAGACGGTGAGACACGAGACGTCGAACAAACCCCGTATCTGCCCCGGTCGACGGTGATCCATTCCCGCTCGTTCGGGTAATAGCACCGGCGCGCTCCGTGCGGAAGGGTGATGCACGCACAACGATGCCGGGCACAGCCGTCCGGCACGACCGGGGAGGGCAATTCCTTATGTCGGTAGGCGAAGAGGTCCGCACCGAGCAGACCAGGCCGCAGCAGAGTCTCGGCACGGCGGCCGCGCGGAACCTGGCCACCACCACCAAGTCCGTTCCTCAGATGCAGGAGATCAGCTCCCGCTGGCTGCTGCGCACGCTCCCGTGGGTGGACGTCCAGGGCGGCACGTACCGGGTGAACCGGCGCATGACCTTCGCCATCGGCGACGGCCGGGTGACGTTCGTGAAGACCGGCGACCGCGTCGAGGTCATCCCCGCCGAGCTGGGCGAGCTGCCGGCCCTGCGGTCGTACGAGGACCAGGAGGTGCTCTCGGAACTCGCGCAGCGCTGTGAGCAGCGGGAGTTCGGCCCCGGTGAGGTGATCGCCTCGTTCGGCGGCCGGGCCGACGAGGTCTACCTGCTGGCGCACGGCAAGGTGGAGAAGGTCGGCACCGGCCCCTACGGCGACGACGCGGTGCTCGGCGTCCTCGCCGACGGCGCCTACTTCGGCGACCAGGCGCTGCTCGACGGGGACGCCATCTGGGAGTACACCGCCCGCACGGTCACCGCCTGCACGGTGCTGGTGCTGCCCCGCCAGCAGGTGGAGCAGATCGCGGAGCGCGCGGACTCCCTGCGCACGCACCTCGAGGAGCGGCGCTCGATCCCCCAGCAGCGCACCAACAAGCTCGGCGAGAAGGCCATCGACCTCTCCGCCGGCCACAGCGGCGAGCCGGACATCCCGCACACCTTCGTCGACTACGAGGCCCGGCCCCGTGAGTACGAGCTGAGCGTCGCCCAGACCGTGCTGCGCATCCACTCACGCGTGGCCGACCTCTACAACCAGCCGATGAACCAGACCGAGCAGCAGCTCCGGCTGACCGTCGAGGCGCTGAAGGAGCGTCAGGAGCACGAGCTGGTCAACAACCGCGAGTTCGGCCTGCTGCACAACTGCGAGTACGACCAGCGGATCCAGCCGCACGACGGCGTACCCGGCCCGGACGACCTGGACGAGCTGCTCAGCCGTCGGCGCGGCACCAAGCTGCTCCTCGCCCACCCGCGTGCGATCGCCGCCATCGGCCGTGAGCTCAACAAGCGCGGGCTGGTCCCCGAGACGATCGACATCGCCGGCAACCGCATCCCGACCTGGCGTGGTGTGCCGATCTACCCGTGCAACAAGATCCCGGTCACCGAGGCCCGCACGTCCTCGATCATCGCGATGCGTACCGGCGAGCAGGACCAGGGCGTCATCGGCCTGCGCGCCACCGGCCTCCCGGACGAGATCGAGCCGAGTCTGTCGGTGCGCTTCATGGGCATCAACGAGCAGGCCATCATCAAGTACCTGGTCACGGCCTACTACTCGGCCGCGGTCCTCGTGCCGGACGCGCTGGGCGTCCTGGAGAACGTCGAGATCGGCCGCTGGCAGTGACGCCAGTCTCCCGAACGCCGTGTTGCCGCCCTTCCTGGCGGGTACACCCCGGGGGTACGGAGGCGGGCGTATGGGGGAGGTGAGTCCATGACAGAGGCTCGGCACGGCGTCACCGAGACGCTTCGCCCCACCGGGACGCTGGAAAGGCGCGAGCCCACCGGCACGCAGCGGGAGAAGGAGCCGGGGACGACACCCGACGGACGGGGGGCGGCGGGGTCCGAGGGGCACGAGGCCGCGGGGCTGCTGCGGGAGTCCCGGGCGGCGGTCGACCCCGAACTGCGGTCCGCCATCATGTCACTGCCCGCCTCGATGCGCCGGGTCGCGCTGTACCACTTCGGCTGGGAGCACGCGGACGGTACACCCGCGGCGGACAACGCGGGCAAGGCGATCCGCCCCGCGCTCGTGCTCACCTCGGCCGCCGCGCTCGGCGGCGCGGAGGCCAGGGCGGGGGCGGTGCGGGCCGCGGCGGCGGTGGAACTGGTCCACAACTTCACGTTGCTGCACGACGACGTGATGGACCGCGACGCCACCCGGCGCCACCGGCCGACCGCGTGGACCGTGTTCGGGGACGCCGACGCGATCCTCGCGGGGGACGCCCTCCAGGCGCTGGCCCTGCGGCTGCTCGCCGCGGACCCGCACCCGGCGTCCGCGGCGGCGGCCACCCGGCTCGCCGACTGCGTCATGGAGCTGTGCGAGGGCCAGCACGCGGACACGGCGATGGAGCGGCGCGCCCCGGGCGACGTCACCCTCGATGAGACGCTCGCCATGGCCGAGGCCAAGACGGGCGCCCTGCTGGGATGTGCCTGTGCTCTCGGCGCGCTGTACTCCGGTGCCGCCGAGGAGGACGTCGAGGCCCTGGACGCCTTCGGCCGCGAGGCGGGCCTCGCCTTCCAGCTCATCGACGACGTCATCGGCATATGGGGCGATCCGCGCCGTACCGGCAAGCCGGCCGGCGCGGACCTGGCCGCCCGCAAGAAGTCACTGCCGGTGGTCGCCGCCCTCACCTCCGGCACCCCGGCCGCCGCCGAACTCGCCGAGCTGTACACGGCGCCGTACGACGAGGACGGGGAGGACCTGGAGCGCACCGCACTGGCCGTGGAGCGGGCGGGCGGCCGGGACTGGGCGCAGGCCCAGGCGGCCGACCGGATGGCGAGGGCCATGCAGGAACTGGCCCGTGCGGTGCCCGACCCGGAGGCCGCGGGCGGACTGCTCGCGCTGGCCGAGTTCGTGACCCGGCGCAGCACCTGACCGCGCCCCTCCGGCAGGCCCGGCACCCGGGAAGCGCCTGGCCGGTGACGCAAGACCCCGGAGCCCGTGCAGGACCGTACGGACCTGACCGACGTACGGCCGCACCGCCGCGGGCTCCGGTTCGGCGGGTCCCGCACTTCCCCACGGTGTGCGGGGCCCGCCCCTTTGCGGTGTACGGCCGGGCGCGCCTCCTGCCTTCCGCCAGTGCTCGACGACCGGGCTCAACCGCCCTGTACGCGGGCGATGGTGAGCCGGCGAGTCGGGCGGGACATGGGCATGGTGATCCGGAGGGCGGGGAGGGCGACCGGGCGCCGGCCGTCCGGTCGCCGGACGAGGCCTTCCAGGACGGTCCGGCGAGCATCCGGGTTCTCCCCGACGAGATGGTTCCCCGGCCGGAAGACCAAAACCCCTTGAACCACTACGTGTGAAGCACTATAACTGAAGTGGTTGAGACGGAGGAGACCACTTTGCGCAAGCTCACGTACTTCATCGCCTGTTCGATCGACGGCTTCATCGGCGGCCCGGACGGCGACGCGTCCTTCATGGTCCCGTTCGTCGACGAGGAGTTCCTCGCGTTCCTGACGTCGGAGTATCCCGAGACGCTGCCGACCCACGGCCGCCGGCCCCTCGGGATCGACGACCTGCCGAACAAGCGGTTCGACACGATCGTCCAGGGCCGGGCCAGCTACGACCTGGCCCTGAAGGAGGGCATCACCAGCCCCTACGCCCATCTGCGCGAGTACGTCGCCTCGCGCACACTCGCGGAGTCGCCCGACCCGAACGTCGAGATCATCCAGGACGACCTGGTCGGCAGGATCCGCGCGCTGAAGGCCGAGGACAGTGCCTTCGGCATCTACCTGTGCGGCGGCTCGGCCGTCGCCGGCGAGCTGATCGACGAGATCGACGAACTGGTCATCAAGACGTACCCGGTGGTGCTGGGCACGGGCATGCCGATGTTCGGCTCCGGCTTCCAGGTCTCCGAGTTCGTCCAGGAGGGGGTGCGGGCCTTCGGCAACGGCGTCACGGTCAGGACGTACAGCAGGAAGGGCTGAGCGAGCGCGTTCGGCTTCAGGGCGAGAGACGGGGCCGACGGCAGCGATCCGGCCGCGGCTCTTCCGCTCGGCAGGGGGACCGAGGAGAGGCTGCGGAACGCGACCTGACTCGATCGTGGCGCAGGAACAGTCCGGTGAAGCACGGCCGACGGGATTCGTCGCGATGCCGGCCGGCTCGCCGTGACGAACGCCGCGCCGTCCGCGCCCGGCGCGGCGGCACTCGCGCTCGCCGTGGCCGCCTGCTGCGTCTGGACGGGCCCGCGCCGGACGGGACGGGCCCACCGGGGACCGCTCTCCCGCCTCGGGCGGGTGTGAGGGGCGGCAGCTCACGCCGCGGGCCCACGCCCAGGCGCGCGACCCCGGAAGACAGACCGCACCCGTTCCGTCATGGACGCCGTGCTCGGCGTACCGCGGAACGGGTGCGGGCCGGAAGACCAAGACCGTGCGACCCGAGGGAACCGGGCCGAACGGGGTCGTCCAGGATCAGGCCTTCTTGGTCTCCCAGAAGATCTTGTCGATCTGGGCGATGTAGTCCAGGGCCTTCTGGCCGGTCGCCGGGTCGGTCGAGGCCTTGGCCGCCGACAGGGCCTTCAGGGTGTCGTTGACCAGCTGGTGCAGCTCCGGGTACTTCTCGAAGTGCGGGGGCTTGAAGTAGTCGCTCCACAGCACGGAGACGTGGTGCTTCGCGAGCTCGGCGCGCTGCTCCTTGATGACCGTGGCGCGGGCCTGGAAGTGCGGGTCGTCGTTGCCGGCCATCTTCTCCTGGACGGCCTTCACCGACTCCGCCTCGATGCGGGCCTGGGCCGGGTCGTACACGCCGCAGGGCAGGTCGCAGTGGGCGCTGACCGTGACCTTGGGGGCAAACAGGCGGGAAAGCATGCAGCGTTCCTTCCTCGTGATCGTCTTCTCAGGGGGGACATTACTCCCTGGGAGGCGCGTTTTCGCGAGTGCCCCCGTGGGCTTAGGACAAAAGTCCGGGGTCAGACTGAGACTGGTGGAGGAAAGACCGGGGAGGTGCCGGGTCATGCCGGAGCAGCTGTCGCAGGAGACCGAACGCGCCAGAGGGGCCCTGCCCTTCGGGCCGGCCGAGGTGACCGGGCCGTCGATGGTGCCCACGCTGCACCACGGGGACGTGCTCCTGGTGCACTGGGGGGCCAGGGTCCGGCCGGGTGACGTGGTGGTGCTGCGGCATCCCTTCCAGCAGGACCTGCTCGTGGTCAAGCGGGCCGTCGAGCGGCGCGGGGCCGGCTGGTGGGTGCTCGGGGACAACGCGTTCGCGGGCGGTGACAGCACCGACTACGGGGTTGTCCCGGAGGAGCTGGTGCTCGGCAGGGCACGGGCGCGGTACCGGCCGCGCCGGCCGGGTCAGCGCTCGCCGCTCGCGGTGGTCCGCTGGGCGCTGTCGGCGCTCAGGCCGGTGGCCCGGTCCGCCTCCAGGCGTTTGCGGGCGCGGTAGGCCGCCACGTTGGCACGGGTGGCGCAGCGGTCGGAGCAGTAGCGCCGGGAGCGGTTGGTGGAGGTGTCCAGGTAGGCGTTGCGGCAGGGGGCCGCCTCGCACAGGCCCAGGCGGTCCACGCCGTACTCGGTGAGGTGGAAGGCCAGGCCCATCGCCGCGAGGGCGGCGAAACCGGCGGTCGCGTTGGACGGGTGGTCCGCCAGGTGCATGTGCCACAGCGGGCTGCCGTCGTCGTCGCGGTGGTCGTGGCCGGAGATCTGCGGGCTCACCGGGAACTCCAGCAGGAGGGAGTTCAGGAGGTCCACGGCGAGGGTCTCGTCGCCGCCGTCGGCCGCTTCGAAGACCGCCCGCAGCCGCCCCCGCACCGACCGGAACCGGGTCACGTCCGCGTCCGTGGCGCGCCGGGCCGCCGACTGGTTGGCGCCGAAGAGCTCGCGGACGGCCTCGACCGAGGTCAGGGAGTCCTGTCCCCGGGCCGGTTCCTCGGTGTTGACGAGACGTACGGCGTAATCCGAGTAATAGGCCAGTTCCACTTGTAGTCCTTACGGAGGGGCTCTATGGTCGTGCCTGCGGTCGGGTAACAGCTGATCGTGGTTCCAGGGTATTACCAGGGTATTGCGTCACGCACACGACGGAGGGGCTCGATGACGGACGCGGACATCACCACCACCACGACCGGCGCCGACTGGCAGGCCTGGCAGGTCAGCTGGGACCGGCAGCAGGAGTGGTACATGCCGGACCGCGAGGAACGCTTCCGGACCATGCTGGACATGGTCGAGGCCCTGGTCGGTCCCGCGCCGCGCGTGCTCGACCTCGCCTGCGGCACCGGGACCATCACGGCCCGGCTGCTCGCCCGGTTCCCGGAGGCCACCAGCACCGGCGTGGACCTCGACCCCGCGCTCCTCGCCATCGCCGAGGGCACCTTCGCGGGCGACGAGCGGGTCTCCCTGGTCAGCGCCGACCTCAAGGACCCCGACTGGACGGCGGGGCTGCCGTACGACTCCTACGACGCCGTGCTGACCGCCACGGCCCTGCACTGGCTCCACGCCGAACCCCTCGCGGCCCTCTACGGTCGGGTCGCGGAACTGGTCCGCGACGGTGGTGTCTTCATGAACGCGGACCACATGATCGACGAGACGACCCCCAGGATCAACGCGGCCGAGCGCGCCCAGCGGCACGCGCGGATGGAGGCCGCCAAGTCGCAGGGAGCGCTGGACTGGGCCGAGTGGTGGCAGCTCGCCGCCAAGGACCCGGTGCTCGCCGGGCCCACCGCCCGACGCTTCGAGATCTACGGTGAGCACGCCGACGGCGACACGCCCTCGGCGGCGTGGCACGCGCGCGTGCTGCGCGAGAAGGGCTTCGGCGAGGCGCGGCCGGTCTGGTGCTCGCCGTCGGACACGCTGCTGCTGGCGCTCAAGTAACGCGGCGGCGGTCCGGGGCCGGGTCCGAGTCCGGGGCCGGACGCAGCCCGAAGGGGGCGGTACAGAGATACGTACCGCCCCCTTCGGCGTGCCTGCGGGCGTTCAGAGGACCTTGGACAGGAACGCCTTCGTCCGCTCGTGCTGCGGGTCCGTCAGGACGTCGCGCGGGTTGCCCGACTCGACCACCACGCCGCCGTCCATGAAGACCAGGCTGTCGCCGACCTCGCGGGCGAAGCCCATCTCATGGGTGACGACGACCATCGTCATGCCGGACTCGGCGAGGTCGCGCATGACGTCGAGGACGTCGCCGACCAGCTCCGGGTCCAGGGCCGAGGTCGGCTCGTCGAACAGCATCAGCTTCGGGTCCATCGCCAGGGCCCGGGCGATCGCCACCCGCTGCTGCTGGCCGCCGGAGAGCTGCGAGGGGTAGTTGCCCGCCTTGTCGCCCAGGCCAACGCGCTCCAGGAGCTGCCGTGCCCGCTCCCTGGCCTGCGCCTTGCTCACGCCCTTGACCTGTACCGGCGCCTCCATGACGTTCTCCACGGCCGTCATGTGCGGGAACAGGTTGAAGCGCTGGAAGACCATGCCGATGTCCCGGCGCTTGAGGGCGACCTCGCTGTCCCTCAGCTCGTAGAGCTTGTCGCCCTTCTGGCGGTAGCCGACCAGCTCGCCGTCGACGTACAGACGCCCGGCGTTGATCTTCTCGAGGTGGTTGATACACCTGAGGAAGGTGGACTTGCCGGAGCCGGAGGGGCCGATGAGGCAGAACACCTCGCCGGACTTCACCTCCAGGTCGATGCCCTTGAGGACCTCCACGGCACCGAAGGACTTGTGGACGCCCTCGGCCTTGACCATGGCGGGGGAGGACTGCGTCATGCCGTGACTCCCTTCGGGCGGCGGGTGGGCAGGACGGCCGCCTTGAAGCGCTGCAACGGCGTCGGCGGCAGGGTGCGGCTGGAACCGCGGGCGTAGTACCGCTCGACGTAGTACTGCCCGACGCTCAGGATCGAGGTCATGATCAGGTACCAGGCGGCGGCGAGGAAGTACATCTCCACCGTCGAGCCCGCGCCCTGCCCGATGTCCTGGGCCTGCTTGAAGAGGTCGGCGAACTGCACCGCCGAGACCAGCGAGGTGGTCTTCAGCATGTTGATGACCTCGTTGCCCGTGGGCGGCACGATGACGCGCATCGCCTGCGGGATCACGATCCGGCGCAGCGTCTTCGGCTGGCTCATGCCGAGCGCGTGCGACGCCTCCGTCTGGCCCTCGTCGACCGAGAGCAGACCGGCACGGCAGATCTCGGCCATGTACGCGGCCTCGTTGAGCCCCAGACCGAGCAGCGCCGTCAGCAGCGGCGTCATGAACGAGGACCAGTAGTCCTTGTAGATCGGACCCAGGTTGATGTACTCGAACACCAGGCCGAGGTTGAACCAGACGAAGAGCTGGACCAGGACCGGGGTGCCGCGGAAGAACCAGATGTAGAACCAGGCGATGGACGAGGTCACCGGGTTCTTCGACAGGCGCATCACGGCGAGCAGGATGCCGCCGGCGATGCCGATCGCCATCGACAGCACCGTGAGCAGCAGGGTGTTCCAGACACCCTCGAGGATGCGGTCGTCGAAGAAGTACTCGGGGATCGCGCCCCAGTTGATGTTGCCTTGCGCGAAGGCGTAGACGACCGCGCCCAGGAGGGCGAGTGCGACGGCCGCGGACACGTACCGCCCCGGGTGCCGGACCGGGATGGCCTTGATGGCCTCCGGCCCGGCGGGGGGCGTCGCGTCGGGACCGCCCGTCTTGCTGACGTCAACAGTCACGGGTGGAGCCTTTCAGAGCCGAGTCGAACGGGGCCGGTTCAGGAACCGCCGTTGATCTTGGCCTCGGTGATCGCGCCGTCCGCGACGCCCCACTTGTCGATGATCTTCTTGTACTCGCCGTTGTCGATGAGCGCCTGGACCGCGGCCTGCAGCGCGTCACGGAGCTCGGTGTTGCCCTTGGCGACGGCGATGCCGTAGGGGCCCGCCTCGACCTGCTCGCCGACGATCTCGAAGTACTTGCCGCCGCCGGAGTTCTTCACGGAGTAGGCGGCGATCGGGAAGTCGGCGGAGACGACGTCGGCTCCCTTGGAGCGCATCCGGGTCTCGGCCTCGGGGTTGGTGCCGAAGTCCTCGATCTTCAGGGTCTTCTTGCCGTCCTTCTCGCACTTGGTCGCCTGCTCCTTGGCGAGGTCGTGGGAGAAGGTGTTGCGCTGCACGGCCATGGTCTTGCCGCACAGGTCGTCCCAGGTCTTGATCCCCTGGTCGTCGCCCTTGTTGGTGTAGAGCGAGACGCCCGCGGTGAAGTAGTCGACGAAGTCGACGCCCGCGCCGACCTTCTTGCCGGTGTCGGCGTCGATGCCCTCCTGGCGCTGCTTGGTGTCGGTCATGGCCGACATGGCGATGTCGTAGCGCTTGGACGCGAGACCGCCGATGAGGGTGTCGAACGTAGCGTTCTGGAACTCGAACTTCACCCCGAGCTGCTTGCCCATGGCCTCGGCGAGGTCCGGGTCGATACCGACGACCTTGCCGGAGTCGTCCTTGAATTCGACCGGCGCGTAGGCGATGTCGGAACCGACCTTGATGACGCCCTTGTCGCGTATGGACTGCGGCAGCTTGTCGGCCAGCGGGGCCGCGCTCTTCGCCGGGCTCTCGCTGCCGGAGTCGTTGTCCTTGGTCTGGTCGCCGCATCCGGTGAGCAGCAGGGCGCCTGCGACCGCGATCGCACCGACCGCTGCTGTCCGGGAGTGCGCGGCGGTCGTACGACGGGTGGAGCTTGCGGTCATGGTGGTTCCTCCGGCGGATGAAGGGAGATGCCGATGGTGACGGTGGAGTTCCGGTGGAGCGGGACGCCGGCCGGGACATCGGCAGGCGCGGCGGGTCGACGAGAGCACACGCCTTCGAGTGTCGCGACCTCGTGTGATTACGGCATCTTGCCATTCGGACTCGGCCGTTCAGGGGGGACGTCATGTCAAAATCGGATAACGGGTGACCCCCCGAACCGCACCAGGTCGGTACATCACGACCGAACCTTTACGGGAATCCTCCCTTCCGGCCGGAAGATCTTCGGCATTCCTCGATATCCAGACGCGGTTCGCGCGTATGTGCGGCCTTTGGAGACCTGTTCTCCATGCCTGTCAAGGGATGCCGAGAAGTTGTCCGGATCCCTGGCTATGAGTCATGTCACCGGCATGCGGCGTTCGGGGTCCGACATGTGAGCTTGCGCTTATCGGACTCGTCGCGGGGGGCGTCCGTCGGGTAAGAAGGTTCTTTACACCCCTCATCAGGGGCTCAGGGCGCGTGTGCGGCGCGCCCGTCGCGCAGGCCTCCCTGTGGCCCAGTCGGCCGGCGTCCTGCGCGGTGCCCGCCCATTCCTCACCAGGAGTGGACAAACCCTCAAACCATGAACTCTTAAGGGGTAAGACAAAGTGGCAGCGGAGATCGTCAATCCTCGCAGCGACAGCGACGCCAGTACGGAGCAGGAGGCGGGCACGGAGCCCCTCGACTCCTTCGACCCCGCGTTCGCGCTGCACCGCGGCGGCAAGATGGCCGTGCAGGCCACCGTGCCGGTCCGTGACAAGGACGACCTGTCCCTGGCGTACACGCCCGGCGTCGCGAAAGTGTGCAGCGCGATCGCCGAGCAGCCCGACCTCGTCCACGACTACACGTGGAAGTCGTCGGTCGTGGCGGTCGTGACGGACGGTACGGCGGTTCTGGGACTCGGGGACATCGGGCCCGAGGCCTCCCTTCCGGTGATGGAGGGGAAGGCGATCCTGTTCAAGCAGTTCGGCGGTGTGGACGCGGTTCCGATCGCGCTGAACTGCACGGACGCCGACGACATCGTCGAGACGGTGGTGCGGCTCGCGCCGTCCTTCGGCGGCGTGAACCTGGAGGACATCTCGGCGCCGCGGTGCTTCGAGATCGAGCGCAAGCTCCAGGAGCGCCTCGACATCCCGGTCTTCCACGACGACCAGCACGGCACGGCGGTCGTGACGCTCGCGGCCCTGCGCAACGCCGCTCGGCTGAGCGGGCGGACCCTGGGCGAGCTGCGGGCGGTGATCTCGGGCGCGGGCGCGGCCGGTGTCGCCATCGCCAAGATGCTGGTGGAGGCCGGCATCGGGGACGTCGCGGTCGCGGACCGCAAGGGCGTCGTCTCGGCGGACCGGGAGGACCTGACCCCGGTCAAGCGGGAGCTGGCCTCCTTCACCAACAAGGCGGGGCTGTCCGGCTCGCTGGAGGCCGCCCTGTCGGGCGCCGACGTCTTCATCGGCGTCTCCGGCGGTACGGTGCCGGAGCCTGCGGTCGCCTCGATGGCGAAGGGCGCCTTCGTCTTCGCGATGGCCAACCCGAACCCCGAGGTGCACCCGGAGGTCGCCCACAAGTACGCGGCGGTCGTCGCGACGGGGCGCTCGGACTTCCCGAACCAGATCAACAACGTGCTGGCGTTCCCGGGCATCTTCGCGGGCGCGCTGCAGGTGCGGGCGTCCCGGATCACCGAGGGCATGAAGCTCGCGGCGGCCGAGGCGCTGGCCTCCGTGGTGGGCGACGACCTCGCCGCGGACTACGTCATCCCGTCCCCGTTCGACGAGCGCGTCGCGCCGGCCGTGACGGCGGCGGTGGCGGCGGCGGCTCGGGCGGAGGGGGTCGCGCGCCGGTGACGGTGTGATGCCGCGTGTGGTGCACGGCCTCGTCCTTGGTGGACGGGGCCGTTCGCTTTTGCCGGTGGGGCGGCGTCGGTGTGGGGCGGGGGTGGGTGGCGCGGCCCGGCGCTGCGGGGTGCCTCCCCCACTCTCGGCTGCGCTCGAGCGGGAGGTGCCCCCACCGCCCACCCGTGCCGCCCCAGCGGCACGACTGCCCGCTGCTGCGCGGGGGCAAGAGGGCGTGTGTCACAGGGCGTCGTGGTTCCGGTCCGCGGGTCGGGAACCTATCGTCAAGGTCATGTTCGCTGTCTACGCCGCCCGAATCGACCGCGACCAGCCGCTGACCGGACTGGAGTTGGGAGAGCGCCCCGCTCCCGAGGCCCGTCCCGGCTGGAGCGTCGTCGATGTCAGGGCCGCCTCCCTCAACCACCACGACCTGTGGTCCCTGCGCGGCGTCGGCCTCCCCGAGGACCGGCTCCCGATGATCCTCGGCTGTGACGCCGCGGGTGTGGACGAGGACGGCAACGAGGTCGTCCTGCACTCCGTGATCGGCCAGACCGGCCACGGCGTCGGCCCGAAGGAGCCCCGCTCGATCCTCACGGAGCGCTACCCGGGGACGTTCGCCGAGCAGGTCGCCGTGCCGACCTGGAACGTCCTGCCCAAGCCGAAGGAGCTCTCCTTCGAGGAGGCCGCCTGCCTGCCGACCGCCTGGCTGACGGCGTACCGGATGCTGTTCACCAACGCCGGGGTGCGCCCGGGTGACTCGGTGCTGGTGCAGGGCGCCGGTGGTGGGGTCGCCACGGCCGCGATCGTGCTGGGCAAGGCGGCGGGGCTGCGGGTCTTCGCCACCAGCCGGGACGAGGCCAAGCGGAAGCGGGCCCTGGAGCTGGGCGCCGTGGAGGCCGTCGAGCCGGGCGCGCGGCTGCCGCAGCGGGTCGATGCCGTCATCGAGACCGTGGGCGCCGCCACCTGGTCCCACTCGGTGAAGTCGCTGCGGCCGGGCGGCACGCTCGTCATCTCCGGCGCCACCAGCGGCGACCGGCCCTCCCATGCCGAGCTGACCCGGGTCTTCTTCCTGGAACTCAAGATCGTCGGCTCCACGATGGGCACGAAGGACGAGTTGGAGGACCTGCTGTCCTTCTGCGCCGCGACCGGTGTACGTCCCGTCATCGACGAGGTGCTTCCGATGGACCGGGCCCGCGAGGGATTCGAGCGGATGGCCTCCGGAGGGCAGTTCGGCAAGATCGTGCTCAGCGGTTCCTGACCTTCAAGCTTTTCTCCCTGTCACGCAGACCGATCGGATCGATCGGATCGATCGGATCGATCAGGTCGATCAGGTCGATCAGGTCGATCAGGTCGATCAGGTCGATCAGGCCGTGCGGATCATTCGGATCGCGCGGGCCGATCGGATCATTCAGCTCGTCCACGGCGGGCCCGGTCTTCCGGGTCCGCCGTTCGCGTTCCCCGAACCACCCCGGAGTGTCAACCAGGGTTGACGAGCGTGTCCTGTCAACCTACATTGACAGCATGAGCGAAGCAACGGATCTCGCCGCGCGGGCGGGTGATCGTGACCCCCGGGTCGGGCTGCGGGCCGTCGCCGCACTGCGGATGCTGCTGGAGCAGCTGGAAGCGGTGCAGGTGCGCAGCGCGCGCAACCAGGGATGGTCGTGGCAGGAGATCGCCACGGAACTCGGGGTCAGCAGGCAGGCCGTGCACAAGAAGCATGGGAGGCATTGATGTTCGAGCGATTCACGAAGGACGCCCGGGCCGTGGTGCAGGGGGCGGTCGAGCACGCCGAAGGAGCACGGGCGCAGACCGTCGACACCGAGCACCTGCTGCTCGCCCTGCTGGACCGGGAGGGCAGCCGGGCCTCCTTCGCCCTGTCGGCGCTCGGGGTCGGCGAACGCGAGGAGGAGGTACGGCAGGCCCTGGCGGAGGCGCGGCGACGTGCCGGGCTGACCCGGGCCGAGACCGACGCCCTCGCCGGGCTGGGGATCGACGTCTCCGAGATCGTCGCCCGGGTGGAGGAGGCCCATGGCGTCGGCGCGATGTCCGGCGACCGGAGGAACAGGCGTTGGTGGTCCGGGCACCGCGGTTTCAGCAAGGGCGCCAAGGAGGTGCTGGAGCAGGCCCTGCGGGCTGCCGTCGCCCGGCGCGACCGGCACATCGGGGACGAGCACATCCTCCTCGCCCTCACCGTCCGCCCCGGTGTACCCGCCGAGGTGCTCGCCGACCACGGGGTGACCCATGAGTCGCTGACCAGGGTGCTGGGCGGCGGTGCGGGGGAGGCCTGCGCCTGACGTGCGCGGCGCCCCGGCGAGGCGCCTTCGGCGGTGTGCCGGGGAGCCGCGCCGGGGACATGCGCCGCAGGAGCCGGTGCCGGTGCTCAGGCCTTCGGTGCCCGCAGCACCGCCCCGATGTGCGCCGCGGCCGTCGACAACTGGAGGCGGGCGTCGCGGAGCTGGTCGGCCGTGACGCCGTGGTCCCGGGCCGCGTCGCGGATGTCGTCCCGGAAGCGGTCGAGCAGCCGGTCCAGGTCGCGGGCGGGGTCACCGGTGGACTCCGCGGCGTCCTCGTGCGCCCAGGACGGGGCGTAGCCGGCCGGGAAGTCCTCGCGGGCCGCGGAGTACTCGGGCCGGTGGGTGCTCGGCCCGGTGTCGGTGCGGCCGAAGCCCCAGTCCTTTCCGAACTCCTTCCCGAAGTCCTTGCCGAAGTCGCCGACCTCCTTGGCCAGTTCGGTCAGGCCCTCGCGCAGCCCGGTCGGCCAGTCGCCCCGCGAGAAGTGGTCCTGGACCTGCTCCTGGACCCGCTGGGCGATGCGCTGCACCTCCTCCTGTGCCTGAGCCCGGGCCCGCTCCTGGGCCTCCTTGGCCTGATGCCGGGCCCGCTGGGCCTCCTCGCGGGCGCGGCGGCTCTCGTCCTTGGCGCGGCGGGCCTGCTCCTTCCACTCCTGCTTGACGCGCCGCATCTCCTCCTTGGCGGCGCGCCAGGCCTCCTTGTCGTCGGTGTCCGCGGTGCCGGCGGCGGAGCCGGTGCCCTCGCCGTGCGCCGCCGAGCCGGTGCCCCCGCGGGCGGCGCTGGCCGCGGCCCGCATCTCCCGGCGCAGATCACCGGCGGCGCCGCGCACGTCGGCCCGGATCTCGGCGGCGAGCTCGGCGACGGACTCCCGGATCTCCAGCTCCAGGTCGGCCAGTTCGCCACTGCGGTCGGACAGTTCGGCGCGGCCGGCGTCGGTGATGGCGTACACCTTGCGGCCGCCCTCGGTGGTGTGGGTGACCAGGCCCTCGGCCTCCAGCTTGGCCAGGCGCGGGTACACCGTGCCGGCCGACGGAGCGTACAGACCCTGGAAGCGCTCTTCGAGGAGCCGGATCACCTCGTAGCCGTGACGCGGGGCCTCGTCCAGCAGCTTGAGGAGGTAGAGGCGGAGGCGGCCGTGCGCGAAGACGGGGGACATGTCAGAGCACCTTCTTTTCGGTCGTGCCGTCGGCCGGGGCGCCGGTGGCGCCGCGGTCCCGGCCGGAAGCGGAATTGTCCCCCGAGTCGTCCTGCGCGTCGCCCGCCGGGCCGGTGTCCACGGGCTCGCGCTCCCCCGCTGTGTCCTCCCCTGCCGGGCGGCGCAGCAGGGCGATCGAGCCGGAGATCGTCGTGGCCTTCAGCCGGCCGTTGCCCGCGCCGAGCCGGCCGGTGATCCGCTTGGCACCCCACTGCCCGCCCACCCGGAGGTCCTCGAAGGCGCTGGAGACCGTGCCGCTGGCGGTGTTCGCCTCCACCCGGGCGTCGGCGGGCTGGGGCAGCCGGATGGCGATCTCGCCCGAGACGCTGGTCAGGCTGATGTCGGTGGGGCCGCCGGCCGGATCCAGATCGACGATCATCGAACCGCTCACGGAGTCCGCCCGGACGGAGGAGCCCGCCTCCACCACCGTCAGGTCGCCGGAGACGGAGTTGAAGCGCAGGTCGCCGCTGAGGGCCTGGGCCTCCACATTTCCGGAGACGGTGTCCGCGCGGACCGGGCCCGCGAGGCTCACCAGCGTGGTGTCCCCGGCGACGCCCCGCACCTCGGCGCGCCCGTCGAGTCCGGAGACCACGGCCGTGGCGCTGACCACGCCCACCTCCACGCGGGTGCCGGTCGGCACGGCCAGGGAGACCACCGCGCTGCGGCGCCAGCCCTTGCGGTCGAGCCACTTGAGGAAGCCCTTCCAGGGCAGGTCCTCGTAGGCCACGGTGAGTATGCCGTCCTGGTGGGTCACGATCAGGGGTGGCCCCTCCATCTCGGAGACCTCCAGGCGGGCGGAACCTTCGTCCGTGCCCACGACGTTCACTGTTCCATTGACGATGCGTACCTGGAGCTCGCTCACGGACTCGTCGAAGGTGAGTTTCCCGGGCTCCGCGACGGACCACTCGGACATGGTGCAGACCTCCTCGACCGAACGCGCCATATCGCGTCCTCCGTAATTCACGATATATCGCGCGCAGGGAAAGTCAAGAGACCCGTTCCGGTGATCTGCGCTCGGCCGGGAGGGCGGGATCGGGCGGGTTTGCCCTAGCTTGTGAACATGTCGACGGAAGAGTCCGCATCCGCCTCCGCTGCCGGTGCCCTGCTGCTGTGCCGCGCCGAGCCGGACTCCGTCACCGCCGTCGCTCCGCTGCTGGGCGAGCGCATGCCGCTGCTCCGGGCCGGCGAGAAGTGGAGTGTGCTCGTCCCGGAGGGCGGGCCCTGGCGGCACGGCGGCGAACCGGTCGAGCGCGTGCTCACCGGCTGGGCGGCCGCGCTCGCCGTCGGCGCCCCCTGGCCCGTACTCGCCCTGTGGTGGGACGCCGACCGGGCCGGCTACACCCTCGCGTCCGGCTTCCGCCGCCCCGTCGGCTACGTGTGGCTCGCGGACGGGACCCCGGCCGGCGAGGCCGAGGCGATGCGCACCTTCGCCCACCGCCTCGGCCTGGATCCCGTACTGGACGTGCAGTCGCTGGACCGGCTGACCGGGCCCGATCCCGAGGCCGACGCCCGTACCAGGCTGCGCGGCCTGCTCGCGGTCCTCACCCGCGCGGGAGTCGCCCTCCCCGCCGGACTCGACCCCGGCGAGCCCGCCGACCGCCTCGGCGCCGCCGCCCGAGCCCTGCCCGGCGTCCGGCGGACCGGGGCCGCCGGGCGGCGCCCGACCGCCGGCGAAAGCCGCCTCGCCCCCTGGATGCCCTGGGTGGGCGGCCCCGGAGCCCGCGCCCTGGCCCTGGCCCAGATGGCGGCCGGCCTGCCCCTCACCGCCTGGGGTCTGCGGCGCCGCAGCGGAGGCTGGACCACGGCGGGGGTACTGCTGGTCGCGCACGGCGCGCTGGGGGTGGCGTACGGGCTGACACGGCGTCCCTGACAGCCTCCGGGACGCGGCGGCGCACCCCCTGGGGGACTACTCCTCGTCGTCCTCGTCGTCCAGCCGCGCCAGCCAGGTCGCCAGCCGCTCCACCGGCACCTCGAAGTCCGGGTTGAGATCGACGAAGGTCCGCAGCTGCTCGGCGAGCCACTCGAAGGTGACCTCCTCCTCGCCGCGCCGCTTCTCCAGTTCCTCGATGCCGCGGTCGGTGAAGTACAACGTGCTCTCCGTCGGATGGGTCGGCTGGACCGACTGAGTCGAACAGGGTGGGGTTCCGTGGGAACCGCTGGTCCCAGGATAGGCGCGCCCCGTACCCGCGCCCGCACGGTCCCGGCCGGGGTACGGGTACGCACGCCGAAGGGCCCGGCCCCGGTCTCCCGGGGGCGGGCCCTTCGACGTCAGGCCGGTTGACCGGGGGCTCAGGCCTCGAACACCTCACGCACCAGCTGCTCCTGCTCGGCCTGGTGCCGCTTCGCGGAACCCACGGCCGGGGACGAGCCGTGCGGGCGCGAGATGCGCCGCAGGCGCTCGCCGTGCGGGACGTCGGCGCCGACCGCCAGGTCCAGGTGGTCGATCAGGTTGAGCGCGATGAACGGCCAGGCACCCTGGTTCGCCGGCTCCTCCTGGGCCCACAGGTACTTCTCGGCGTTCGGGTACTTGGCGATCTCCGCCTGGAGCTCGGCACCCGGCAGCGGGTACAGGCGCTCGATGCGGATGATGGCCGTGTCCGTCACGCCGCGCTTCTTCCGCTCGGCGTCGAGGTCGTAGTAGACCTTGCCGGCGCAGAAGACGACCTTCTTGACCGCGGCCGCCTCGACCGAGTCGTCGCCGATGACCGGGCGGAACTGGCCCGTGGTGAACTCCTCCGCCTTCGACGCCGCGGCCTTGAGGCGCAGCATCGACTTCGGGGTGAAGACGACCAGCGGCTTGTGGTGCGGGTTGTGCACCTGCCACCGCAGGAGGTGGAAGTAGTTCGACGGCAGGGTCGGCATCGCGACCGTCATGTTGTTCTGCGCGCAGAGCTGCAGGAACCGCTCCGGGCGGGCCGAGGAGTGGTCCGGGCCCTGGCCCTCGTAGCCGTGCGGCAGCAGGAGCGTGACGCCGGAGGTCTGGTTCCACTTCTGCTCGGCCGACGAGATGAACTCGTCCACGACCGTCTGCGCGCCGTTGACGAAGTCGCCGAACTGCGCCTCCCACATCACCAGCGCGTCGGGGCGGGCCAGCGAGTAGCCGTACTCGAAGCCCATCACCGCGTACTCGGAGAGCAGGGAGTTGTAGACGTTGTACCGGGCCTGGTCCTCGGCCAGGTACAGCAGCGGCGTGAACTCGTCGCCCGTCTCGCGGTTGATGAGCACCGCGTGGCGCTGGCCGAAGGTGCCGCGCTGCGAGTCCTGGCCGGACAGCCGGACCGGGACGCCCTCCAGGAGCAGCGAGCCGACGGCGAGGGTCTCGCCCATGCCCCAGTCGATCGTGCCGTCCTCGACCATGGCCGCGCGGCGCTGCAGCTGCGGCAGCAGTCGCGGGTGCACGGTGACGTGGTCGGGGATGTTGACCTGGGACTCGGCGATCCGCTTGACGGTCTCGGCGGTGACCGCGGTGTTCACGGCGACCGGGAACTCGGCCTGCGGGTCCGAGGGCTCCGCGGCGGACGGCTGGGAGGCCGCCTCGCGGACCTCGGTGAAGACCTTCTCCAGCTGGCCCTGGTAGTCCTGCAGCGCCTGCTCGGCCTCTTCCAGGGTGATGTCGCCGCGACCGATGAGGGACTCGGTGTACAGCTTGCGCACCGAGCGCTTCTTGTCGATCAGGTCGTACATCAGCGGCTGGGTGAAGGCCGGGTTGTCGGTCTCGTTGTGACCGCGGCGGCGGTAGCAGATGAGGTCGATCACCACGTCCTTGTTGAACGCCTGGCGGAACTCGAAGGCCAGCCGCGCCACGCGGACGCAGGCCTCCGGGTCGTCGCCGTTCACGTGGAAGATCGGGGCCTCGATCATGCGGGCCACGTCCGTCGCGTACATCGAGGAACGCGACGACTCCGGGGCGGCGGTGAAGCCGACCTGGTTGTTGATGACGACGTGGACCGTGCCGCCGGTGCGGTAGCCGCGCAGCTGCGACATGTTCAGGGTCTCGGCCACCACGCCCTGGCCCGCGAAGGCCGCGTCGCCGTGGACCGCGATCGGCAGGACCGTGAAGTCGGTGCCGCCCTTGTTGATGATGTCCTGCTTGGCGCGGGCGACGCCCTCGACGATCGGGTCGACCGCCTCCAGGTGCGAGGGGTTGGCCACCAGCGAGACCTTGATCTGCTCGCCGTCCAGGCCGGTGAAGGTGCCCTCGGCGCCCAGGTGGTACTTCACGTCACCGGAGCCGTGCATCGACTTCGGGTCGAGGTTGCCCTCGAACTCGCGGAAGATCTGCGCGTACGACTTGCCGACGACGTTGGCCAGCACGTTCAGCCGGCCGCGGTGGGCCATGCCGATGACGACCTCGTCCAGGCGGGACTCGGCCGCCGAGTCGATGACCGCGTCCAGCAGCGGGATGACGGACTCGCCGCCCTCCAGGGAGAACCGCTTCTGGCCGACGTACTTGGTCTGCAGGAACGTCTCGAACGCCTCGGCGGCGTTCAGGCGGCGCAGGATGCGCAGCTGCTCCTCGCGCTCCGGCTTGGTGTGCGAGCGCTCGATGCGGTCCTGGATCCACTTGCGCTGCTTCGGGTCCTGGATGTGCATGAACTCGACACCGGTGGTGCGGCAGTACGAGTCGCGCAGCACGCCGAGGATGTCGCGCAGCTTCATCAGGGACTTGCCGGCGAAGCCGCCGACCGCGAACTCGCGCTCCAGGTCCCACAGGGTGAGCCCGTGCTCGGTGATGTCCAGGTCGGGGTGCTTGCGCTGCTGGTACTCCAGCGGGTCGGTGTCGGCCATGACGTGGCCGCGGACCCGGTAGGAGTGGATCAGCTCGAAGACGCGGGCGGCCTTGGTGACGTCGTCGTCGTGCGAGGCGTCGATGTCCTTGAGCCAGCGGACCGGCTCGTAGGGGATGCGCAGCGCCTCGAAGATCTCGTCGTAGAAGCCGTTCTCGCCGAGGAGCAGGTTGGCGACCTGGCGCAGGAACTCGCCGGAGGCGGCGCCCTGGATGACCCGGTGGTCGTAGGTCGACGTGAGCGTCATGACCTTCGAGATGCCGAGCTTGTTCAGCGTGTCCTGGCTGGTGCCCTGGAACTCCGCCGGGTAGTCCATCGAGCCGACGCCCATGATGACGGCCTGGCCGGGCATCAGGCGCGGCACCGAGTGGACGGTGCCGAGGCCGCCGGGGTTGGTCAGGGAGACCGTGACGCCGGTGAAGTCGTCCATCGTCAGCTTGCCGTCGCGGGCGCGGCGGACGATGTCCTCGTAGGCCTGCCAGAACTCGAAGAAGTTCATGGTCTCGGCCTTCTTGATCGCCGCGACGACCAGCTGGCGGTCGCCGTTGGGCTTGACCAGGTCGATGGCGAGGCCGAGGTTGACGTGCGCCGGCTTGATGAGCGTCGGCTTGCCGTCCTTCTCGCCGAACGCGTAGTTCATGGCCGGCATGGCCTTGATGGCCTGCACCATCGCGTAGCCGATCAGGTGCGTGAAGGAGATCTTCCCGCCCCGGGCGCGCTTGAGGTGGTTGTTGATGACGATGCGGTTGTCGAACAGCAGCTTCACCGGGACCGCGCGCACGGACGTGGCCGTGGGCAGCTCCAGCGAGGCGTTCATGTTCTTCGCGACCGCGGCGGCGGGGCCGCGCAGGGTCACCAGCTCGGGGCCCTCCGGGGAGGGGGTGGCCTCCTTGGCGGGCGCGGCGGCCTTCGTCTGCGGCTTGGCGGCGGGCTGGGCCGGGGCCGGCTTCGCCGCAGGAGCCGCAGGAGCCGCCGGGGCGGCAGCGGCAGGCTGCGCGGCCGGCTTCGGGGCCGCGGCGGCGGGCTGGGCGGCC
>NZ_JBNGGE010000028.1:0-106916 GCF_049975785.1 Streptomyces sp. WG7 | reverse complement strand
GGGCGGCGGGCGGCGGGCGGCGGGCGGCGGGCGGCGGGCGGCGGGCGGCGGGCGGCCCCTACTCCTCCGGATCGACGTGTGTCGGGTCCGCCACCTCGGGCTGCTGGCGACGTGAACCGGGCGCGGCCCGGTCGGGGGTGGCCTCGCTGTGCGCGGTCTGGGGCGGTGGAGGCGGCGCGGTGTCCCCCGGGGCGCCGACACCGGCGGCGGGCAGGCGCAGGGCGAGCAGGGCCACGTCGTCGCCGCGGGGCGTGATGCGGGCGAGTAGCTCGTCGCAGAACTCGTCGATGGTCCGCCCCTCCAGCCGGCCGGCCAGGACACCGGCGTGGTGGCGGAGCTCGGCCATGCCGAGGTCGATCGGGCGGTCACGGCTCTCCACCAGGCCGTCGGTGTAGAGCAGGAGCATGCTTTCCGGCGGGAGTTCCTCATGTGCGTCCGGCCAGCTCAGCCCGAGACGCAGGGTGGCGCTCATGCCGATGAGCGGGCCGTGGCCGCCCTCCAGGAAACGGGTCTCCCCCTCCCTTGTGATCAGCAGGGGCGGCGGGTGTCCCGCGTTCACCCAGTGGAACCGCCAGGGGCCGCCTTCGGGGCCTTCGACGCGGGCGAAGACGAGCGTGGCCATGGGGGCGTCGCTGGTGTTGGTCACGGCCTCGTCGAGACGCCGCATGATCACACTGGGCGGCTCCTGATGGTCCCAGGCGAGGGCGCGCAGCATGTTGCGGACCTCGGCCATGTGGGCGGCGGCCTGGAGGTCGTGTCCCACCACGTCCCCGATGACCAGGGCCATGACACCGTCGGCGAGGAGAAAGGCGTCGTACCAGTCGCCGCCTACCTCCATGGCGCTCTCGGCGGGCCAGTACCGGGCCGCCATGCGGACGTGGTCGACCTGCGGGAGGGGGGTCAGCAGCTGGCGCTGCATGGTCTCCGCGACGTTCTGCTGCTCGTGGTAGAGCCGCGCGTTGTCCAGGACCAGTCCGACACGGCGGCCGATGTCGGCCAGCAGGGCGACCTCGCCCTCGGTGTGTGCGGGATGGTCCCCCGCGCGTGCCACGGTCAGCATCCCGTACGAGCGTTGCCGGGTGCGGAGCGGGACGACCACGGCCGAGTGCCCGCCGAGCCGTTCGAACAGCACCCGGTGGGTGGCGGCGAGGGGGTTGTGCGGGTCGTGCAGAAGGTCCTCGGCGTTCAGCGGGACGGGGCGGTCACCGTTGGTCAGCCGGGTCAGCGCGGCGCGGGCCGGGTCCGGCAGCGAGGTCACCCGCCCCCTCAGCCGTCCCGCCCGGTGCGGGTGCGTGGCGCTGCGGACGGCGACCCGCTCCAGGACCTCCGAGTGCCCCGGGTAGACGTCGACCGCGGCCCACTGGCCCAGTTCCGGCACCAGCAGCCGCAGGAGCCGGCGGATCGTGGCGGAGGTGTGCTCGGTGGGGATCAGGACCGTGGAGATCTCGGCCACCAGGTGCAGCTGGGCGGTGAGGGCCTCCAGCGCGGTGGTGCGTGCCTCGGTCTCCTCGGTGGCGCTGCGGTGCAGGCTGAAGTCGTGGAAGACGAGCACCAGTCCTTCCGTCCGGCCCTCTCTGACCAGCGGAGTGGCCGCCCAGATGATCGGTACCGTGGTGCCGTCCGCCCGCTGGAAGTACTCCTCGCTGCCCTCCTCGTAGGAAGCCCCGTGCAGGGGGTTGCGCAGCGCGCACCGTTCGCGCGGCACGGGGCTGCCGTCGGCGTGCCGGTGCAGCAGGTCGTGCGCGTCGTTTCCGATCATGTCCCGCGCCGACCGGCCCAGCAGGCGCTCGGCCCAGGGATTGACCGAGGTGATGCGCGCGGACGGGTCGAGGGTGAGGACGCCGGCGCCGAGGGCTTCCAGGACGGCGCGGGCGAAGTCGGGTGCCGGGGAACCGCCCGCATTCCCGGCTCCTGGCCCGTCGCCCTTCCGGGGGCCCGCCCAGCGTGATGTCACGGCCCTCACAGCCTTCCGATGCCGTCCATCCCGCCAGGTTCCCTCAGGAAGCGGTGATGAACCGCTCCGGCGGGCCGAAGGGGGGAGGTCGGGTAGGCTCCCGGTGCTGATCTTGTACCTGGAGGGTTGCGTGCGGACGAAGACCACGACCACGGTGTCGGCCTTGCTGACCTGTCTGCTGGCCGGGGCCCTGGTGGCGGGCTGCGGCGGCGACTCCAGCGGGGACAAGTCCGCCGGCGACATGCTCGAGGACGCCAACGCCGTGATGCGGGGGCTGAAGTCCGTGCGGGTCGACTCCACCAGCACCGCGGCCGAGGGCGGTACGGTCACCGTCCGGCTCGTGACCGACCTCGACAGCCGGTGCACCGCCAGGACCACGTTCTCCCAGGGCGGCACTCTCGACCAGATCCGGATGGGCGACACCGACTACGTCCGTCCCGACCGCGCCTACCTGGAGAAGCGGAAGCCCGGCAGCGTCACCGGCGAGCAGCGGCTGTGGATCAGAACGCCCGTCGGCGCGGCACAGCCCGGTGACGGGCTCTCCTCCTGTACCCGGCCCTTCGAGTCCTTCGGTACGGCGAAGAAGGGGAAGAACACCCGCGTCGGCGACCGGGAGGCCGTCGAGCTGACCGTGACCGACAAGGAGGACCGGGGCGGGACGTACACCTTCTACGTCGCCACGGAGGGCAAGCCCTATCTGCTCCGGGCGGTCTACAAGGGTGCCGAGTACGACACGACCACGTCCTTCGCCGGTTTCGACGAGCCGCTGGACATCCAGCCGCCGAAGGCGGACGAGGTGATCGACGCACAGGACACGCTGCGGTGAGCCGGTGAGCCGGTGAGCAAGCAGGCCGCTCCGCTTATCCGGTCGCTCCGCCGGTCCGCTCCCCGTAGGTTGGCGTGATGCCCGAACTCAGAACGGATCGTCTCCTGCTCCGCGAGTGGCGGACTTCCGACCTGGGCCCGTGGGCGGCCATGAACGCCGACCCGGTGGTCCGCGAGTACTTCCCCGGGGTTCTCACCCGTGAGCAGAGCGAGGCGTCCGTGGCCCGCTTCCAGGCCGACCTCGTGCGACGGGGCTGGGGATGGTGGGCGGTGGAGGTCGTCGCCACCGGCGAGTTCATCGGGTTCACCGGGCTCGACCCCGTGGAGGACGGCATGCCGTTCACCGGAGTGGAGGCGGGCTGGCGGCTGGCCCGGTCGGCCTGGGGGCGCGGCTGTGCCACCGAGGCCGCGCGGGCCGTGGTGTCCCACGCCTTCCGGGAGATCGGACTGGCGGAGGTCCTCGCGGTGACGACGGCCACCAATCTCCGCTCGCAGGCCGTGATGCGCCGCATCGGCATGACCCGCGACCCGGCCGACGACTTCGACGACCCGGGCGTGCCCGAGGGGCCACTGCGCCGCAGTGTGGTCCACCGCCTGCGGGCCGGGGACCGGCGGCCCGCCGAACGGTAGGCACGGGCGGCGGGCCGGCCGTCTCGTACAGCGGTGGTGTCGTTGGTTCCGCGGGGCGGTGGAGCCGTCACCCGCCGGGCGGTGGAGCCGTCACCCGCCGGGCTCAGGACGGGCGGCCGACGGCTGTGCCGGGTTCCGGACGGGCGGCCGAGGCTGTGCCGTTCATGTCGTCGGCGAGCCGCACCGCGGCCCGCATGCGCTTGCCGACCGGCTCCCGGCGCACCTCGAAGCTCTGGCAGACGGCCATGACTATCTCCAGTCCGTGCCGGCCGATCCGGCCCGGGTCCGCCCTCTCGGCCACCGGCAGCACCGGGTCGCTGTCCCACACCGTGACCTCCACCCGGTCCTCGGCCAGCTCCAGATCGACCGACGAGGGGCCGGGCGCGTATTTGCAGGCGTTCGTCAGCAGCTCGCTGACCACCAGCTGCACCAGGTCCGTCGCGCGGTCGGACACCGGAAGGCCCCGCACCGCCCGCACCCGTGCCAGGAACCGCCGGGCCAGCTCCCGGCCCCGGGCGATGTCGCCGGGCCTGCCCTCGTACTCCGCCGAAACCCTGACCAGCTCACTTCTCAGCCGGCCCCCATCGTGGGCAGCCCCGTCCATCCGATCCGCCCTCTTCCTGAGCCTTGACCGTTACGCCAGCCCGTCTACCCCGAAACGCGGGAAACATCAGAGGACGGCCGTGCGATCACGAGTACTCCGTGGTCTCATCACTCAGTCGCTCGCCGGGGGCGGTACGAGGCGGAGGAAGCCCAGTGCGTCCCGGTGGACCCGCAGCCGTTCCGGGCGCACATCGCCCTCCTGGAGACCGGCGCCGACGTCGTCCTCAGCCGTCTGTTCGTTCTCCACGGTGTCCGGATGACCGGGGAGCCGCACGCCGCCTTCCAGGTGGCGATCGGCGGTTGCGAGACCCGCGGGCCGACCGTGGCACTCCCCCGGGCCGGTCGTCGCCGACCGGCCCGGGGTCCGGCGCCGGATGGGTGCGGGGTGGGTGCGGGGGTGCCGGTACGGCGTCAGCCGCCCAGCGCGCCGAGGACGACGTGCTTGGCCTCGTCCTGCACCTGCCGGAGGTGGTCCGCCCCGAGGAACGACTCCCCGTAGATCTTGTAGACGTCCTCGGTACCGGAGGGGCGGGCCGCGAACCAGGCGTTCTCGGTGGTCACCTTGATCCCGCCGATGGACGCGCCGTTGCCCGGCGCCTCGGTGAGCACGGCGGTGACCGGCTCCCCGGCGAGGGTGTCGGCGGTGACCTGGGCCGGGGACAGCTTGGCCAGGCGGGCCTTCTCCTCGCGGCTCGCCGGGGCGTCGATGCGGGCGTAGGCGGGTTCGCCGAAGCGTGCGGTGAGGGCGGCGTAGTGCTCGGAGGGCGTCCTGCCGGTGACGGCGGTGATCTCGGAGGCGAGCAGCGCCAGGATGATGCCGTCCTTGTCCGTGGTCCACACCGAACCGTCCCGGCGCAGGAAGGACGCCCCGGCGGACTCCTCACCACCGAAGCCGAGCGTGCCGCCGACCAGCCCGTCCACGAACCACTTGAAGCCCACGGGTACTTCGACCAGCCGCCGGCCGAGATCGGCGGCGACCCGGTCGATCATGCCGGAGGACACCAGCGTCTTGCCGACGCCGGCGTCGGCGGGCCACTCGGTGCGGTGGGCGTAGAGGTAGGCGATGGCGGTCGCGAGGTAGTGGTTGGGGTTCATCAGCCCGGCGTCCGGGGTGACGATGCCGTGCCGGTCGGCGTCCGCGTCGTTGCCGGTCGCGATGGTGAAGCGGTCGCGCTGCTCGATGAGCGAGGCCATCGCGTGCGGCGACGAGCAGTCCATGCGGATCTTGCCGTCCCAGTCCAGCGTCATGAACCGCCAGGTGGGGTCGGTGAGCGGGTTGACGACGGTCAGGTCGAGGCGGTGCTGTTCGGCGATCCGGCCCCAGTACGCGACGGAGGCGCCGCCCAGCGGGTCGGCACCGATGCGCACGCCCGCCGAGCGGATCGCGTCGAGGTCCAGGACGCTCGGCAGGTCCGAGACGTAGGCGCCGAGGAAGTCGTAGCGGCCGGTGCCGGGCGCGGCCAGCGCCCGGGCGTAGGGGACGCGCCGTACGTCCTTCAGGCCGGCCGTGATGATCTCGTTCGCCCGGTCCTGGATCCAGGAGGTGGCGTCCGAGCCGGCGGGGCCTCCGTTCGGCGGGTTGTACTTGAACCCGCCGTCGGCGGGCGGGTTGTGCGAGGGGGTGACGACCACACCGTCGGCGAGGCCCGAGGCGCGGCCGCGGTTGTGGGTGAGGATGGCGTGCGAGACCGCCGGGGTGGGTGTGTAGCCGTCCGCGGTGTCGATGAGGACGGCCACGTCGTTGGCGGCGAACACCTCCAGCGCGGTGATCCTCGCGGGCTCGGACAGGGCGTGCGTGTCGGCGCCCAGGAAGAGCGGACCGTCGGTGCCCTGTGCGGCGCGGTACTCGCAGATGGCCTGGCTGGTGGCGGCGATGTGGTCCTCGTTGAACGCCGCCGCCAGGGACGATCCGCGGTGCCCGGACGTGCCGAAGGCCACGCGCTGCCCGGGCTCCGCCGGGTCCGGGTGCAGGGCGTAGTACGCCGTCACCAGCCGGGCGACGTCGATCAGGTCCTCGGGGCCGGCCGGCTTCCCGGCTCGGTCATGCTGCATTGCGCCCACTCCTCCGCATCGGTCGGGACTTTCCTCGCGGTCCCATCTTCCCCTGTCCGGGGAGCGGTGCCGGACGTCCCGGCCGAGGTCCGGGATGAACGTCGTGCCCCGGGCGGCGGCGCCCACACCCGCACGGGCCGGTCCCTGACTGCCGGACGACCGACGGACGCGGGCCGAGGCAGCCGCGGTACCGCCTCCACGGCACCGGCGTTCTCACGCCGGGGAAACCCGGCTCACCGGGCGGGAGCGGTACGTACTTCCACGCGGTCCCGGGCACCCCGGGTACCGACCTGCCGGCAGGTCGCCGTCGCGTAGCGGTACAGGGGCCGGAGCACCGTCAGCCGCCACAGCCCGGCCAGCGGTGACAGCAGGAACATGAGGAGCCGATGCCGCGAGGTCTCGTCCGGTCGGATCGGGGTCACGCCACGAGCCCGGATCCACGGTCTCCGCAGGCCGGGTCGGCCGACGGGTCCGGGCGACGTGACGCGACCGTCCGTGACACCTCAGATCCGGCCGCCGGTGAGGCGGGTGAGGGGGCCCTGCGTGTGGCGTCCCGCGCGGCGGCCCACCGCGTACGACGCGGCGCTCAGCGCGGTGATGCCGGCGCCCATGCCCGCGGCGACGAGCTTGCGGTGGGCGATGGCCGTCCACGCCGTCCTCGCCGTGGACGCTACCTGCCCCGAGGTGGTGATGACCGCCCGGCGGCCGGCTTCGACGCCCTTGGCCGCCGTCTGCACGGCGCCGTTCGCGGCCTGAGCCGAACGCTGGGCACCGGCCTTGTCCGCGGCGGCCTGTCCGGCCCGCGAGGCGGGAGCGGTCGCCTTGTCCGCGGCGTCGCGGGCCTTGGACTCGGCGGTCCGTGTGGTGTTGGGCTTCTGGTTCGTGTCCTTGTTCGGATCGCTCATGGACACCGCCTTGCCCCTCACTCGGACGGCAAACACGTGCGGCGGGTCCAGCGGCGCGGAACACCGGACTTCGGAGTCACGCCACGCCGGGCGGCGTTCGCGGCTCGACGCGCACGTCCACCGCACGGTCGCCGTCGTCCGACGCCTTCGGGCACGCGCGACGGGAGCAGCCGGGTGACTCCGTCCGGCTGCTCCCGTCGTGCTGCTCCGGTTCCTCTCGTGCTTCTGGTGTCCGATGTTCTTGCGGTTCTGCTGTCGGTTGCTGTCGTGGTTCTGCTGTCGGGTGGTTCTTCTCGCGGCGTTTCGGGGCGGCGCTCAGTCGCGGTCCACGTCCTCGCGCAGGATCTCGCCGTTCGTCGCGTCGACGTCCACGGTCGTCTTGTTCCAGTTGTCGGTCGACACCACGTCGACGGACCACAGGAGCTGCTGGTTGTCGTTCTCGTCCAGCTCGACGCCGGTAACGGTGCCCTTGGTCTTGTCCGTGGCCACCTTCACGGCCTGTTCCGGGGTCTGGGTCGCCTTCTTCAGCCGGTCGGCGAGCTGCTGCTTGTCGTCCGCGTCCTGGTCCTCGACCTGGGTGCGGAAGACCTTGCCGGAGACGGCGTCGACGTCGATCCGGTACACGGTGCCGTCGGTGGTGGCGACCTTGGCCTCCCACTCCGGAGCACCCTGGCTGGGGGCCGGGTTCGGCATGCTGGGACTGGGCGAGCCGGTCGACGCGGTGGCCTCGGCGGACGTGGGCTTCAGTTCGAGGTCGACGAGCTTGCCCTCGGGGACCTCCTTGACGGCGGTGTCGGCCGCCTTGTCCCACGTGACCTTCGCCTTCGGGACCAGGGCCTGTCGCTCGGACTGGTCATCGGTCAGGGTCTCCGAAGGAGAGGGGGAGTCCGTGCCGGTGGGGGAGGCCGTGTCGGTGGGGGAAGCGGTGTAGGTGGGGGAAGCGGTACTGGTCGGGGACGTGATGGGGGGAGTGGTCTGAGCCGCCTCGGCGACACTGGAGCGTGCCGTGTCGGCGTTCGTGCAGCCGGTCATCAGGAGGACGGAACTGCCCAGGGCGCAGATGACGGCCATCGAACGAAGAGGCGGAAGACGTCGCACAGAGCTCATACACCTCTCCGTAACCGTATGACCTTCTTGCCATACCGGTTCGGGAGGGAAACCACCGCAATGGCCGATACGGTTCAGCGCGCCGGCACCAGGCGCGACCCGGTGTGCTCGAGCCACTCCCGGTAGGCGGTGGACTGGCGGGCCACCTCCCAGTACGCCTCCTCCAGCGCCGGGTAGCAGGCGTCCAGCTCGGTCCGGGTGCGCGCGGCCACCAGAAGGCGCACGCCGAGGGGGTCGCCGTACAGGCGCCGCACCGCCGTGTCGGGGCGTGACTGGGAGCTCGGCTGGCATACGGTCACGACCTCGCCGGTGGCGACGAGGGAAGCGGCGGTGTGGTAGTCACCGTGCAGGACGCGCGGGTCGAGGCCGACGGCGCGCAGCATGCGGTGCACGCCGTCCCACTCGCCGTCGACGGTGGGGTCGACCATCCAGCGGTCGCCGGCCAGGTCGGCGAGGCGGACTACGGACCGGGTGGCGGCGGGGTGGTCGGCGGGCAGCATGACGAACTGCGGTTCGCGCTCGACGAGGACCCGTGTCCGCAGCCCCTCGGGGACGTGCAGCGGACAGCCCTCGACCTCGTGCACGAAGGCGACGTCGAGCTGGCCGTCGGTGACCGAGCGCAGCAGGGCGTTGGCGGAGACGTCCATCTGGAGCGTCGGTTCCAGGCCCGGCTGTCTGAGCCGGCGCAGCCAGCCGGCCAGGGCACGGCTGGCGGTGGAGCCGACGCGCAGCCGGCTGTCGCCGCCGGCCGCGGCGGCGCGGGCCTCGCGGACCAGGGTGCGCATGTCGGTCAGCAGCGGACGGGCCCGGCCGAGGACCGTCCGGCCGAGCGGGGTGGGCCGGCAGCCGGTGCGTTCGCGGATGAACAGGGGCCCGCCCAGGGCCTGTTCGATGCGGTTCAACTGGGTGCTCAAGGTCGGCTGGGCGACGCCCAGTTGGCGTGCCGCCCGGTGCAGGCTGCCGGCGTCGGCGATGGCGCACAGTGCGCGTAGGTGCCTCACCTCGAGCTCCATGCAGGGAGCGTAAAGCGGAACAGTTGGTTGCGCCAGGTGAACAAAACGCGGCGGATCAGGGCGAGTTCTGCACTCCGGTCGAAGCTGTTCCCGGCCGATGCGCGGCCGGTGATAGCCCCGTCCTATCGCCTGCTGCCATCATCACGCGGGCTCATGAACGCTCCACACTCACCGGTGACGACTTCTCCCCACTCCCCCACACAAGGAGTCATCGATGCGCATCAGTCTGCCCCTGCTGTCCACCGCGGTCGGCCTCGGCCTGACCGCGGCCGTGCTGGGCACCGGCCCCGCCGCGACGGCCGCCGCTCCGCAGCCCCAGGACCAGGCCCGCGCCGCCCACGTCGGCTACCAGCCCTCCGCCGGCTCGGGCGAAGACGCCGCCGCCAACCGGGCGTTCTTCGAAGCGGTCATCGAGTCCGTCGCCGAGAAGCGCGCTGCCGACCCGGCGTCGACGGCCGCCGTCACCGTCTACTACAGCGCCGCCAACGCGCCCAGCTTCCGGTCGCAGATAGCGCGCTCCACCCAGATATGGAACGGCTCGGTGTCCAACGTGCGGCTCGCGGAGAGAAGTTCGGGCGCGGACTTCGCGTACTACGAGGGCAACGACTCGCGCGGTTCGTACGCGTCCACGGACGGGCACGGCAACGGCTACATCTTCCTCGACTACCGGCAGAACCAGCAGTACGACTCGACCCGCGTGACCGCCCACGAGACCGGGCACGTGCTCGGTCTGCCCGACCACTACTCCGGCCCGTGCAGCGAGTTGATGTCGGGCGGCGGCCCCGGTCCGTCCTGCACCAACGCCTACCCGAACGCCAACGAACGCGGCCGGGTGAACCAGTTGTGGGCGTACGGCTTCAAGGCCGCCCTCGACAAGGCGCTGCAGAAGACCTCTCGGAGCTGACCGCCAGAGGCGGACACCTGTGGGGGCGGCCCGGCCGGGCCGCCCCCACGCACGTGTGCCGCCGGGGGGTGACGGACGCAGGGGAAGAGCGGGTCCGGGGACGTCCACCGGGTGGCCTCCCCGTCGTCGTGGACGTGTCCCTCGGCCGCGTTGGCCGGGTGTGCCCGTACCGGGAGCGCGCCAGGCCGGCCGGCGGCCGCCGCACCGATCCGTGCGGCGCTCAGGTACGCGCGACGGCGGGCAGCGCGCCGAGCACGGCCCGGTGTACGGCCCGGGCCAGCCGGGCTCCCCACTCGGAACGCGGGCCGGCGAAGGAGTGGACCTCGGCGCCGGCCCGCGGGGCGCGGGCCGCGACGCACACGGCGTCCGTGGGAGTGCCGGAGCAGTCGAGGCCCGACTCCAGCAGCGCCTGGACCTTGGCCTCGGTCGCCGTCATCACGGCGTTGACCAGGGCGGCGTCGCTCAGTGCGACCGGCAGCGCGGCGACGATGTTGATCGTCCCGGGTGCGGCGGGCCCGGTGGCGCCCTCCTCCGGTGAGGCCGCCCAACCGCGTACCGAGATGCCCGCGGTCACCACGGCTTCCGCACCGCCGTCCCGCGTACGGGCCCGGGCGGACACGTCGGCGGCCGTCATCAGGCCCACCCCGGGGCCCCGGGCGCCCGCGGCGCGAGCCAGGTCGGCCAGGTGCCGTGCCGGGTCGGTGCGCCGGTAGCCGTGGGCGACCTGGGCGTTGAGCACCCACGCGCGGTCGTCGATCCCGCCGCCGAGTACCGCACTGCTGGCCATCCGCCAGCCCGGTCCCGGGCGCCACAGCAGGGCGTGCAGCCGTTCGCCGTCCTCCATGCGCGTCAGGTGCTCCGGGTTCAGCAGACGGGGCCCGGTACGGGGCGGGGGCAGGAGGGCGGGCACCGGTCGGGGCTCCTTGCGACGGTCGGGAAACGCGGATCAGCGGACGGACGTCGGGTGACAGATGCCGGAGACGGATGTCGGGGGACAGGCGTCGGGGACGGCTGCCGGGGAACAGGCGTCGGGGGCGGACCGGACGATCGTACTCAGTGCCGCGTCCGGACCGGGCGGGCCGTCCGGTCCGGACGCGGGGCGCGTTGCGGACGCGGTGCCGGGCGCCTTCACTGAACACAACTTCGCCATCAGGCGTCGGATCGGAGGCCGCAATGCTGTCCCACACCCTGGAGCATGGGGTCCTGGTCATCACGCTGGACCAGGACCCGGGAATCGACGGGCGGGCCACGCTGACCACGCACATCACCAACCTGGTCGACGCCCACCAGCCGACCCCCGTCGTCATCGTTCTCACCGAGCGGGCCTCCGGCCCCGCCGCCGTCAGCGCCGTGCTCCGTGCCCACCAGTGGTGCGCTCGGCTCGGCGTCCTGATGTGCGTCGTCACCCACAGCGCGCCCGTCAGGCGGCTGCTGGAGGACAACGCCGACACCTCCGGTCCGCGGCTGGTCGTGCACGCCCGCGTCGACACCGCCATCACCACCGCGTTCACCGCGGCGGCCTAACGCCCCGTACTCGTTCCCGCGGCGGCCCGGCCGCCCGTGCCCGGGAGCGTGCGACCGCCTCCCGCTACTGCTCTCCGAGCCAGAGGTCGGGGCCGAAGACCTCGTAGTGGACGGCCTGGGCCGGCACACCGCGGCGCAGCAGGTCACCGCGGACGGCGCGCATGAAGGGCACCGGGCCGCACAGGTAGGCCGTGAGCCCCGAGGGCAGTTCGAGACCGGCGAGGTCGGCGCGGCCGGCGGCTGCCTCCGGGGCCTGGTCGCCGGGCTCCTCGTACCACAGGTGGAGCCGGGCGTCGGGCAGCGCGCGTATCAGGTCGAGCTGTTCCTGCCGGTGGGCGTGGTCGGCGGGGGTGCGGTCGGCGTGGACGACGGTCACCGGGCGGGTGGCGCCGGCGGCGGCCAGGTGATCGAGCATGGCCAGCACGGGGGTGACGCCGATTCCGGCGGAGGCCAGCAGCAGCGGGCCGTCGTCCTCGGCCAGGGCCAGGTCGCCGAAGGGTGCGGACACGGTGAGCACGTCGCCCTCGCGGGTGTGCGCGTGCAGCCAGGAGGAGACCTCGCCGTCCGGCCGCCCGTCGCCCTGGACGCGCTTGACGGTGATGCGCAGGTCGGACCGGCCGGGCGCCGCGGACAGGCTGTACTGGCGGATCTGCCGGGAGCCGTCGGGCAGTTCGGACCGCACGCTGACGTACTGGCCGGGACGGAAGGGCTGGGTGGGACGGTCGTCGGCCGGCCGGAGTACGAAGGAGACCGCGTCGGGGCTCTCCTCGCGGCGCTCGGCGACCTCCATGCGGCGCCAGACGTCCCCCTCGGCGACCCCTGCCTCCTGGTAGAGGCGGGTCTCGACGGCCACCAGCGCGTTGGCCATCAGCCAGTAGACCTCGTCCCAGGCCGCGGCGACCTCGGGGGTGACGGCGTCGCCGAGCACCTCCGCGATCGCGGCGAACAGATGACGGTGGACGACCTTGTACTGGTCGGAGGTGACACCGAGTGAGGCGTGCTTGTGCGCGATCCTGGAGAGCATCACGTCCGGGCGGGCGTCGGGGCGCTCCAGCAGCATGCCCGCGAACGCGGCGATGGAGCCCGCCAGGGCCCGCTGCTGCTCCCCGTTGGCCTGGTTTCCCCGGTTGAACAGGTCCCGCAGCAGCTCGGGGTGGGCGTCGAAGAGCTTCCGGTAGAACAGCGTGGTGATGTCACCGATGGCCGCTCCTACCGCCGGGAGGGTGGCCCGGACCACGGGGACGGACTGTTCGGAGAGCACAGCGAGCTCCTTGATCGGTAGGTGATATTCGTGTCTTCGGTCGCGGCTCGGCGCCGGCCCGTCGGTCACCGCTCGGCGGCCGACGGCGGGCCACTCCGTCATCCGGCGGGGCGGCCCGTCAGCCCGACCAGGACCGGCCCGGTCGGCGAGGCCACCAGGTCGGCCACGGTCAGCGGGTCGAGCGCGGCGTAGAACGCCTCCTGCGCGTCCCGCAGCGCGCCGCGGAGCCGGCAGGCCCCCCGCAGCGGGCACGGCGTATCGCCCTCGCAGGCGACCACCTCACCGTCGCCCTCGAGTTCGCGTACCAGCCGGCCCACCGAGGCGTGCCGGCCCAGGTCGGTCAGCGTCAGACCGCCGCCGCGACCGCGCCGCGCCTCCACGATGCCGAGGTGCTGCAGACGCGTGATGGCCTTGGCCGCGTGCGTGTACGGAACGCCGACGACCTCGGCCACCTCGCGGGTGGTCGGCGGGGCGTCACCGTCTCTCACGACCGCCAGGCGCATGACGGATCGCAGCGCCAGGTCGGTGAACTTCGTCAGCCGCACAGCCCGGACGCTATCAAATACGCATAATGGATTCGTGTTTACTTACGACGATGACTCTGTGGAGTGCGTCACCGGACGTCCCACGACGGACGGTGACACCTGATGGCAGCGGAAGACGGCGACTCTCCCGCTCCGGCGGCCGGTCCTCCCCTCCCCCGGGTGCTGTGCGACACCACGGACCTCCTGTCACCCGGCGGCGACGCGAGGACCGGCGCCCTGTGGAGGCTCGCGGAACCGGGGCGGCAGCTCGACGCCAACGTGGTCCGCGTCCCCGCGGCGGGACGGGTCGACACGCACACCGAACCGGACCTCGACGTCCTGCTGCTCGTCCTCGACGGCGAGGCCGCCCTGCTCCGCACCGACGGCGAGAGTCCGCTGCGCCCGGGCGTCCTGACCTGGCTGCCGCACGGCGCGACCCGAGCCGTCGTGGCCGGCCCCTCCGGGGTGACGTACCTGACCGTGCACCGGCGCCGCCCCGGCATGCGCATTCAGCCACCGGCTGCCGCCGACCGGCTGCGGCCGGACCCGGACGGCGCCTGAGCCGCGGTCAGCCGACCGGTGCGGGCGGACTCAGACGTCCGTCGTGCACCTCGGTGACACGGTCGGCCGCGGCCAGATGAGCGTGGTCGTGGGTGACCAGCACGGTGGCGGTGCCCCGCTCCCGGGTGAGGCGGCCGATCAGGCCGAGGACGGCGGCGCCCCGCTCGTGGTCGAGGGCGCTGGTGGGTTCGTCGACGAGCAGCACACCGGGGTCGTTCATCAGGGAGCGGGCGATGTTGACCCGCTGACGCTGGCCGCCGGAGAGCTGGTGGGGCCGGCGGTCGGCCCGGTCCGCCATGCCGACCGCGGCGAGGAGCTCCAGCGCCCGGCCGCGGGCGGCGCGCGGCCCGCGCCCGTCGATGTGGGCCATCACCTGGAGCTGCTCGGCCGCGGTCAGCGCCGGCAGCAGGTTGGGCTGCTGGAAGACGATGCCGATCCGGTGCCGGCGCAGGTCGGCCAGCTCCCCTCGGCTCATCCCCGTGGTGTCCGTGCCGTCCACGGTGACGGTGCCCGTGTCGGGCGTGATGAGGGTGGCCGCCACGGCCAGCAGGCTGGACTTGCCCGAGCCGGAGGGGCCGATGACGGCGGTCAGACAGCCCCTCGGAACGTCCAGGGTGACGCGGTCGAGGGCGGTCAGGCGGCCGTCGCCGTCGGGGTAGGTGAGGGTGATGTCGGTCAGGCGCAGGCTCATCGGGCGCTCCCCAGGGCGGTCAGCGGGTCTACGGAGGTGATGCGGCGCACCGCGAGGCCCGCCCCGAGCGCGCCGAGGAGGACCATCACGGCGGCCGGTACGAGGACGGTGGCGGGAGTGAGGACGAAGGGGACGGCCGAGCCGGACAGCGAGGCGCCGATCGCCGCGGCGGCGGCGGTGCCGGCGAGGGTCCCGCCGGCCAGCAGGACGACGGCCTGGCCGAGCGCGTCGCGCAGCAGTGCGGCGGTGGTGGCGCCCAGCGCCTTCAGCACGGCGATGTCACCGCTGCGCTGAATGGTCCACACGGTGAAGAAGGCGCCGATGACCAGGGCGGAGATGGCGAACAGGAAGCCGCGCATCAGTTGCAGGGAGCCGTTCTCGGAGGTGTAGGAGCCGATCGCGGAGAGCGACTCGTCCTTCGTGACGGTCTCGGTGCCCACCGCCCGGTCCGTCGCCGCGGTGTCGGTGCCGGAGGCGGTGTCCAGGGCGATCACCGTCGCGGCGGGTCCGCCGGTGCCCGTGGCGGGCGGGGCGACGGCCTGCCAGGTGCGCAGGCTCGTCCACACCACGGGGGTGTGGCTGAAGGAGTCGTCGCGGCCGGTGGCGGCGACGGTCAGCGGCCGGCCGGCGAGGGTGACGGTGTCGCCCTCGCGCACGCCGAGTTCCCCGGCCGCGGCGAGCGGCATCAGGACCGTACGGTCGTCGACGCGGTCGCCGTCGGGTGCCAGGGGCGAGCCGGGTTCGACGCCGAAGACGGAGACACCGGTGCTCCGGTCGCCCGCGGTGGCCCGGGTGGTGGTGATGCCCAGCGGCTCGGCGCGGTGGACGCCGGGCGCCTTCGCCCACCGGCGCCACTGGTCCTCGGTGACGGTGGAGTTCGCGTACGACAGGTCCTGACCGCCGCTCGGCGCGGCGAAGGCGATCCGGTCGGCGGGCAGGGAGGTGACGGCGGAGATGTTCTCGCGGGCCAGGCCGGTGGTCAGCCCGGACAGCAGCCCGACCAGCAGGGTGATCAGTACGACGACGCTGCCCATCAGGGCGAACCGCCCCTTGGCGAACGTCAGGTCTCTCAAGGCGACAAACACGTCTTCGCCCGGCCTTTCGACAACGGTGGGAGTCAGGGTGCACGGCCGACGGAATCGGCGACGTGTCCCACCGTCGCCGCTCAAAGGCCTCGCGGGCATCGCTCCTGGGCGGGGACTTCACGGGCCGAAGGGTGCGGCCCGGCTTGCACCTTTCGACAGATGCCCGGCCCCGGCACGGTCCGTAGGCTGGGGTGATCGTGAACGCGCTGACTCCCACCACCCGGGCCATGGCCTGGAGCCTGCACCTGCTCGTGGCCGGCCTGCTCGCCCTGGCGGCGGTGCGGGCGGCGACGGACGACCGGCCGCACGCCCCCGCCGTGATCGCCGTGGCGGCGGCGGTGGGCGCGGTGTACGGCGTGGGTCCGGCGTTGCCCGCCGTCCGGGCCTCCCGCCGTGCGGCCGCGTCGTGGCTGGGCGCGGTCGGCGCGGTGTGGCTCGTGCTGCTGGCCCTGTCCGCCGAGGGGGTGTGGCTGGCGTTCCCGCTGTACTTCGTCCAGCTCCATCTGCTGTCCCGCCGTGCCGGGCCGGTGGCGGTGACCGCCACGGCGGTCGCGGCGATCGCCGCGTTCTCCGCCCACCGGGGCACGTTCACCGCGGCCACCGCGATCGGCCCGGCGCTCGGGGCCGCCGTCGCCGTGGCGGTGGTGTGGGGCTACCAGGCGCTGTACCGCGAGAGCGAGGAGCGGCGCCGGCTCATCGAGGAGCTCACCGTCACCCGGGCCGACCTGGCCGACGCCCAGCGGGCCGCGGGCGTGCTGGAGGAACGCCAGCGCCTCGCCCGGGAGATCCACGACACGCTCGCCCAGGGCCTGTCCAGCATCCAGTTGCTGCTGCGTGCCGCCGAGCGGGCCCTGCCCGACCGGCCGGGACCCGCGGCCACCTACGTGGGCCAGGCCCGCCAGGCCGCGGTGGACAACCTCGCCGAGGCCCGCCGGTTCGTCGTCGCCCTCTCGCCGCCGGCCCTGGACGACACGACCCTCGCCGACGCGCTGGAGCGGCTGTGCGCCACCACGACCGAGCGGCACCGCCTCGACGTCCGCTTCCGCCTCGCCGGCCGGCCCCGCCCGCTGCCCACCGCGCAGGAGGTCGCCCTGCTGCGCGTCGCGCAGTCCGCGCTGGCCAACACGGTGGGGCACGCCCGTGCCGACGGCGCCGAGGTGACCCTGAGCTATCTCGACGACGCCGTCGCCCTCGGCGTCACCGACGACGGGGTGGGTTTCGATCCCGCCGCCGTGTCCGCCCCCGGGGCGGAGGGGGGCGGTTTCGGACTGGCCGCCATGCGGGCCCGTATGCACACCCTGGACGGCACGCTCCGCGTCGAGTCCGCTCCCGGGCGCGGCACCGCGCTGACCGCGCGGCTCCCGCACACGCCCGCGCCCGCCCCTGCCCGCGGCACCGACGACCCCGCCGGTCCCGCCGGCCCCCATGAACCCCACCACCCCGAGGCCCAGCCGTGACCGAGACCACCCCGCCGCCGATCCGTCTGCTGCTCGCCGACGACCACCCCGTCGTCCGTGCGGGGCTGCGCGCGGTGCTGGAGACCGAGGAGGGCATCACCGTGGCGGCCGAGGCCGCGACCGCCGAGGAGGCCGTCGAGCGGGCGGAGCGGGGCGACATCGACGTCGTCCTGATGGACCTGCAGTTCGGCAGGGGCATGAACGGCGCGGAGGCCACGGCCGCGATCACCGCGCGACCGGGGGCACCGCGCGTCCTGATCGTCACCACGTACGACACCGACGCCGACACATTGCCCGCCATCGAGGCCGGAGCCACCGGCTACCTCCTCAAGGACGCGCCGCCCGAGGACCTCGCCGCCGCCGTGCGCACCGCGGCGACGGGCCGGACCGCGCTCGCGCCCACGGTCGCGGACCGGCTGATGACCCGCCTGCGGGAGCCGCACACCTCGCTGACCCGCCGGGAGACCGAGGTCCTCGCCCTGGTCGCCGAGGGCCTGTCCAACCAGCACGTCGCCGAGCGGCTCCATCTGACCGAGGGCACGGTGAAGTCCCACCTGGCCCGCGTCTACACCAAGCTGGACGTGGACTCCCGCACCGCCGCGGTCGCCACCGCCACCGCCCTCGGTCTCATCCGGCGGTGAGCCGGGAGTCCTGGGACCTCACCGGGGAGTCGCCCGGTGCTCAGCCGGCGCGGCAGCCGGCCGCGCCGTCGAGGGCGCCCTGCCGCCCCACGGGCGGTGGGGCGGCGACGACGGCTGTGCGGGTGAACGCGGTGAGGCGACGGCTGTGCGGGTGAACGCGGTGCGGCGACGGCTGTGCGGGTGAACGCGGTGACCAGGGCGCACCGGACGCCGATGCGGGCGCGATCTCCCTGTTGCATCCGGCCGTCCGCGGGGCACTCCCTCCAGGGAGCGAGGAGGAAACGGTATGGAGGACTGGCGTGTGTTCGCACAGCAGATGGCCTCCCTGGCGCGTGATCTGCTGGCGCAGGAATCGGTGAACGACACGCTCGAGCGGATCACCGGTTCGGCCAAGGAGCTGGTGGAGGGCTGTGACGCCGCCGGCATCCTCATCCTGCGCGGCGACCACGTGCGGTCGCTGGCGCCCACCGACCAGGTGGTCGTCGACAGCGACGAGCTTCAGGGACGCGTCGGGGAAGGACCGTGCTTCGACGCCGCGCGCACCTCCGAGGGGCCGCGGCAGTTCCGGATCGCCGACTTCACCGACGAGGCCCGGCGCTGGCCCAAGTACGTGCCCGAGGCCCGCAAGCTGGGCCTGGGCAGCATGATGGGCTTCCTGCTGTTCACCGAGGACGAGGATCTCGGGGCGCTGAACATCTACTCGTACCGGCCCGGCGCGTTCACCGACGCCAGCGAGACGGCCGGCTGGCTGCTGGCCTCCCACGCCGCGGTCGCCTTCTCCAGCGCCCGCACGCACGCCCAGCTGCAGGAGGCCATCGGTACCCGGCACACCGTCGGTGAGGCCATGGGCATCCTCATGGGCAGGCACCGACTGACCGAGGACCAGGCCTTCGCCGCGCTGCGCCGCTACTCGCAGGACCGCAACGTGAAGCTCCGTGACGTCGCCCGCCAGGTCTGCGACCAGGGCGGTCTGCCCTGAGCCACCTCGGGGGCCACGCCGGGATCCTGCCGGACGGCCGGCGTACGGCCGCCAGGCAGCGGGCACACGTCAGCGGTGACCTTGGCTGACTTCCTCTTCACCGTCCTCGGCGCGGGCGCGCTCGCGGCGGCCGTACTCCCCCGGCTGGTGGCCGGACGGCCCCTGTCCATGCCGCTCGTCTTCCTGGCCTGCGGGGTCGCACTGCAACTGCTGCCCGCGCCCCTGCCGGAGATCGACCTGGTGCGCGACCGGGTCTGGGTGGAGCACCTCACCGAGATCTGCGTGATCATCTCCCTGATGGGCGCCGGGCTGGCCCTGAACCGCCCCTTCGGCCTGCGCCGCTGGCGGGCACCGTGGCGGCTGATCGGCATCACCATGCCGCTGACCATCGCGGTCACGGGGCTCCTCGCCTGGTGGTTGCTCGACTGGCCGCCGGCCGCCGCGCTGCTGCTCGCGGCCGTGCTCGCGCCCACCGACCCGGTACTCGCCTCCGAGGTGCGGGTGGGCGCGCCGACCGACTCCGAGCACGACGAGGACGAGGTCCGTTTCGCGCTCACCAGCGAGGCCGGCCTCAACGACGGCCTCGCCTTCCCCGTCGTCATGGCGGCGATCGCGCTGACCGCGGCGGCCGGTACCGGCCTGTCCGGCGACTGGGTCGGGCACTGGCTGCTGGTCGACGTGCTGTACGGGTGCGTGGTCGGAGCGCTGGCCGGCCTGGCCGTCGGCACACTGCTCGGCTGGCTCTTCTTCCGCGTCGGCCGGCGCGCGGTGCGGCTGTCCGAGCACCGGGAGGGCTTCGTCGCCCTGGGTGCCACGTTCCTCTCCTACGGCGTCACCGAACTCGCCCACGGCTACGGGTTCCTGGCCGTCTTCGTCACCGCCTGCCGCATCCGCGCAGCCGAACGCGACCACGGCTACCACGCGGTGCTGCACGACTTCGTCGAGCAGGTCGAACGACTGCTGACCGCCGGGCTCCTCTTCCTGCTGGGCGTCTGTGTCGCGCAGGGCGCCCTGGCCGACCTGACCTGGCAGGGCGGGGCGGTCGGTCTGCTCGTGCTGCTCGTCGCCCGGCCGCTGACCGGCTGGGTCGCGCAGTTCGGCACGGCCGCGGGCCCCCGGGAGCGTCTCGTGACCGCCTTCTTCGGCATTCGCGGCATCGGCTCGCTGTTCTACCTCGCCCACGCGCTCGGCACGGAGGGCTTTCACGTCCCGGCCGGGGAGCTGTGGGCCGTGGTGGCCTTCACCGTCCTCGCCTCCGTCGTCCTGCACGGGGTGACCGCCTCGCCGGTGATCTCCCGCCTCGACCGGCTGCGGCGGCTCCGAGCCGGTGGCCGCGGCGGGACCGGACAGGCACCGACCGAGGACGACGTGGCCGACGAGCGTCTGTGACGCGCCCTGCCGGACGGATGTCACCGGCAGCACGCGGCGTTCGAACGGGTAGGGATTTGCACGAGACTCTTCTCATTTCGATCACGAACTCTCGTATAGTGATCGCCAGTTGCCTGCCGTGTGACAGATGTCGTCACACGCGCCCGAAGGACGACACGAGGGCCGCCCCGGCGGCCTGGCGAGGACCCGATTGATGACCGCGCCCGCCCGCCCCGGCGACCGCCACGGTCCCCGCGCCCTCGCACCCGCGGCCCTGCCCTGCGCGGCGGTGTCGGCACTCGTCGGCGGCGGTGCGGTCGCCGCGGCACCGTCCCCGGTACGCGTTCCGCTCGGGCTGGGCGCGAGCGCCGCGGCCATCCTGCTCCGCGTGGCCGTGACGGTGGCCGTGCACGCCGTGCACCGGGAACGGGCCACCCGCCGCCTGCTGGACTCCGCCCGCGCGGATGCGGCGGGGCCGGCTCAGGACCGGGCGCGGCCGGCCGAGCGGGAAAGACAGGAGCGGGAGCGCCTGCCCGACGGCCGGGAACGGGCCATCGCCGGCCAGACGCGCCGGGCCACGTCCCTGGCGGGCCTCCTCGCCGACCGGCTGCCGGACATCGACCTGGCCGTGCCCGCCGGGCCCCTCATCCGTCGCCCCTCGCCCTGGCTGCGGGGGCTGACCGAGTTGCCCGTGCGGTTCACCCCGACCACTGCCCTGGGAGGCACGTCAGCATGACCACCGGCGCCGAAGAGGCCACGATCCCGCTGGACCCGTTCGTCACCGACCTGGACGGCGAGAGCGCCCGGCTGCGCGCGGCCGGGCCGCTGGCCGCCGTGGAACTGCCCGGCGGTGTACCCGTCTGGGCCGTCACCCACCACGCCGAGGCCAAGGCCCTCCTCACGGATCCCCGCCTGGTCAAGGACATCAACGTGTGGGGGGCGTGGCAGCGCGGCGAGATCCCCGCCGACTGGCCGCTCATCGGGCTGGCCAACCCCGGCCGGTCGATGCTCACCGTGGACGGCGCGGAGCACCGCCGGCTGCGCACCCTCGTGGCGCAGGCGCTCACGGTGCGCCGGGTGGAGCACATGCGGGGGCGGATCACCGAGCTCACCGGCCGGCTGCTCGACGAGCTGCCCGCGGACGGCGGCGTCGTCGACCTCAAGGCGGCCTTCGCCTACCCGCTGCCGATGTACGTCGTCGCCGACCTGATGGGCATCGAGGAGGCGCGGCTGCCGCGGCTGAAGGTGCTGTTCGAGAAGTTCTTCTCGACGCAGACGCCGCCCGAGGAGGTCGTCGCGACCCTCACCGAGCTGGCCGGGATCATGGCCGACACGGTCGCCGCGAAGCGCGCCGCTCCCGGCGACGACCTGACCAGCGCGCTGATCCAGGCGTCCGAGAACGGCGACCACCTCACGGACGCGGAGATCGTGTCCACGCTCCAGCTGATGGTGGCCGCCGGTCACGAGACCACGATCTCGCTCATCGTGAACTCCGTGGTCAACCTCGCCGCGCACCCCGGGCAGCGGGCCCTGGTGCTCTCCGGGGAGGCGGAGTGGTCCGCGGTGATCGAGGAGACGCTGCGCTACTCGACGCCGACCTCGCACGTCCTGATCCGCTTCGCGACCGAGGACGTCCCGGTCGGCGAGAAGGTGATACCCGCCGGCGACGCGCTGATCGTGTCGTACGGCGCTCTGGGCCGGGACGAGGAGGCGCACGGTCCGACGGCGGGCGAGTTCGACATCACCCGCACCTCGCCCAGCCGGCACATCTCCTTCGGTCACGGCCCGCACGTGTGCCCCGGCGCGGCCCTGTCCCGGCTGGAGGCGGGCGTGGCGCTGCCCGCGCTCTACGCCCGGTTCCCGCGCCTGGACCTGGCGGTACCGGTGTCCGAGCTGCGCAACAAGCCGGTGGTCACACAGAACGACCTCTTCGAGCTGCCGGTCAGGCTGGCGTAGCGGCGTCCGGCCGGGCCGGGGTTGTCACCCGCGGGGCGTTTGCTCCCCGCCCTGCGGGTAACTCCGGCATTCCGGACGCCGACCCCCGGGAGTCGCCATGTGGAAGCGCAAGAGCAGGAAGGGCCGCCGGGCCGCGAAGCCGGTCCCCGTGGAGCTGTGCGACCTGTGCGCCAGGGTCTTCCCCGCGAACGAGTCCGTCAGCGGCTACGTGCCGGACTCCTCCGCGGCGCACTCCGTTCACACCTGGGCCGACGGGCTGCGGCTCATCACCGCGTGCTGCGACGACCACTTCGACGTGGTCAAGGCGGGCTACGCGCACCGGCCCTTCGTGGAGGAGGAACTGTGGGCGGCGAAGCTCACCCGGACCCTGACCACGGGTCCGCCGGGGCTCTCCATGGAACAGCTCGGCTGCCGGACGGGGCTCCAGGAGCCGCAGATACGTGCCGCCATCGCCTGGCACAACGAGCGCATGCGTGAGCAGCAGCGCACGGACCCCTGACCCCGATCCCGGCCGGCTCGGTCACAGCCGGTCGCCGCCGTCGTCGCGTGCTCCCCCGGGCCGTGCCGTGAGCGGTCAGCGCGCGCCGCCCTCCAGTGTGATCACCGTCTTGATGCCATCGGCGTGCCGCTCGAACGCCGACGCCGCCCGCTCCAGCGGCACGCGGCGGGTGAGAAGCCGGTGGAGCCATTCCCGGTCGGCTCGCGCCAGGGCGTCGGCGGCCTGCCGGAAGTGGCGGAGGTTGGCGTTGACGGAACCCACCACGACGTCGTTCTCCAGCACGATGGCGCGGTTCACCGCGCCCGCGTCGACGGTCAGGCGCCGCCCGGCGGGCGAGACGCCGGTGAGGCAGACGATGCCGTACGCCGCCGTCCCGCGGATCGCTTCGCACACCAGCGCGGCGGCCCCGGTGGCCTCGACCACGACATCCGGACGTACGGCGGTGAGCACGTCGCCCGCCGCGTCGCTGTGGTACGTGGCTCCCAGGGCCCGCACGAGGTCCGGTTTGGGTCCGTCCGTGACCCGGTCCAGGACATGAACGTCGAGGCCGCGCTGCCGGCCGAGCAGCGCGGCGAGGAGGCCGATGGGGCCGGCGCCGGTCACCAGTGCCCTGCGGGGCTCGAACCAGGCCCTGGCACCCACCCTCTCGATCTGTTCCCATGCCTTGGCCACGACACTGGCCGGCTCCATGAGGACACCCGCCAGTCCCAGCGCGGCGTCGACGCGCACGGCGTAGTCGGTCTCCAGACACCACAGCTCGGCGCCGTACCCGTCGAGCTCCTTGATGCCGCGTTCGCGGTAGCGGCCGTTGCGGCACATGTCGAACTCTCCGTGCGCGCAGGCGCCGCAGGGCACCGGGTCCGGGCGCCGCACCACGCCGGCCACCAGGTCACCGGGGTTGAATCCGCTGCCGTGCGGCGCCTCGGCGACACGCCCCAGGGACTCGTGGCCGAGGATCAGCCGGCCGCGGTCCGGCGCCGCCCGGCCGTACTCGCCCGAGGCGATCTCCCGGTCCGTACCGCACAGGCCCAGGGCCACCCCACGGACCAGGAGTTCACCGGCGGCCGGTTCGGGGTCCGCGACCTCCTCCACCCCGAGCGAGCCGGGCCGGCCGGGGCGGACAGTCAGTGCGCGCATGGTGCTCACCCTCTCGGCTCGTCTTCCCGGAGCCGGTTCCCCGCATCGTTCGGCCCATGCGGGGGCCGTTCGGTCGGCGCGCGGCGGGCATCCGTGGGACGCCACGTTTGTCCGGCCCGCCGCCGGGTCACTCAGTTCCGCGTCCGCGAGCCGCCGAAGGGAACGCCCGAGGAGCATCCGTGAACCGCTTCCAGCCGTTCCACCGTGTGTGGGACCGGTTGGCCGCGTCCGCCCTCGTCCGGCGTGGCCGGGACCTGGAGCTGATGCACCGGGCCATGGGGTTCGCCACGCTCGCCCTGGTCACGCTGGCGCCGCTGCTGATCGTGGTGGCCGCCTTCGATCCCCTGGGACGTGGCGGCTTCGCGTCCTGGCTGGCCGACGGCATGGGGCTGTCCGGCCGGTCCGCGCGGGTGCTGACCGACATCATCAGTCCGCCGACCAAGGTCGTCGGCACCACGAGTGTGTGGGGCGGTATCGCGCTCGCCGTGTTCGGCGTGTCCTTCGCGGCGAGCGTGCAGAACGGCTACGAGCGGATCTGGGGGCTGCCCTCCGGTCCGTGGCACCGGGTCTGGCGCCAGATGACCTGGGTGGTCGCGCTGACCGCGTACCTCTACCAGGAGGTGCAGACGCGGACCGCTCTGCACGGGTCGGTGCGGATCGCGCTGTCCACCGCGACGGGCGCACTGTTCTTCTGGTGGGGTCAGCATTTCCTGCTGGGCAGCCAGATCCGCTGGCGGGACCTGCTGCCGGGAGCGATCGCGACCATGGTGGGCCTGATCGGCCTGCGCGGCTTCTCGTACCTCGTCTTCACACCGCTCATCCTCGACAACGCGATCAGCTACGGCACGGTCGGCATCGTGCTGGTGGTGGAGTCCTGGCTGATCGGGGTGGGGTTCGTGGTCTTCGGCGGCGCGATGGTCGGCCACTGGTTCTGCGAACATCACTGGTGGACACGCACCATCGACCGTGAATGACCCGGTCGGGCCGTTCGTCTTCCGCACGCCTCGTGGCCGGCCGTGCCGCACGCCGCGAGTGAGCCGCGCGCGACGGCCCGCCGCCGCGTCGACCACCCCCGGCGGACCGACCGCTCGACGCGGCTTTCGCGTCAGCGTCGCGTCGGCGCGCAGCGGGCGGTCGTCCGCGCCCTCCGGCCGGAGGGGTACGCGCCGCGCCGCGTCGGCGCCTCACCGCGGGGGGAGCGTCGGAGGACGCCGTCGGCCAGTGCCGCGACGACCGTCCCGGTCACGGTGGCGGCCAGCGCGAGTGGCCGGCGGTGGCGGGAGAGCCAGAACTGGAGGCTGCGGGCGTGGGACTCGTCGTCGAACAGGCCGTGCGCGCCGTAGTCGGCCGGTGCGGTGTCGTCCGGCGGCTTCCAGAGGTTGACCGGGCGGGACGGGTCGACGGGCTCGTCCGTCTGCTGCGAGTCGTAGCCGGTCCGGGCCAGATAGCGGTCCAGCAGACCCGGGACGAACTTCTGGCCGAGCAGGGTGGCGACGGTGGACCCGCCGACCCAGTACTCGCGCCGCCCGGGATGGTCGGCGGCGTACAGGACCGCCTCGGCGGCGACCTCGGGCTGGTAGACGGGAGCCACCGGGCGCGGGTGCCCGGGCAGCCGGGTGAGGACCCAGCTGAACTGGGGCGTGTTGAGCCCCGGCATCTGGACCATGGTGACCCGCACGCCGCTGCGGTCGTGCAGCAGCTCGCAGCGCAGGGACTCGGTGAAGCCCTGGATGGCGTGTTTGGCCCCGCAGTACACCGACTGCAGGGGGACGCTGCGCTGGGCGAGGGCCGATCCGACCTGGACGATGGTGCCGCGATCGCGCGGCGTCATGTGCCGCAGGGCGGCCTGGGTGCCGTGGACGAAGCCGAAGTAGGTCACCTCCGTGGCGCGTCTCAGCTCCTCGGGCCGGACCTCCGGCACGGGCGCGAAGACGGTCGTGAACGCCGCGTTCACCCAGATGCCGATCGGGCCGAGTTCCTCCTCGATCCGGGCGGCCGCCGCGTCGACCGCCTCCGGGTCGGAGACGTCCACCGTCAGGGGCAGCGCGCGTCCGCCGGCCTCCCGGACCTCCTCGGCCGCCTGCTCCAGGGCGTACGCGCCGCGCGCGAGCAGGGCCACGGAGCTCCCGCGGGCGCCGAAGGCGCGTGCGGTGGCCCGGCCTACTCCGCCGCTCGCCCCGGTGACGACCACGACTTCGGTACCGTCCGCCCGGCGGTGCCGCCCGCCTCCCCGGGTCCGCCGCGCGCCGCTCACTTCCTGCCCCGGCCGGGCAGGTGCCCGGCGTACTCGGTGAGCTTCTGCCGTACGCCCTTGGTGGCGATCCCGGTGAGCTCCGGGTCGTGCAGCGCCGCCTTGACGGCCTTCTTGCCCTGCTCCTTCATGATGTGCGGCGGGATCGGCGCGATCTCCGCGTCGACCTTGAACTCCAGGACCACCGGCCGGCCGGCGGCGAGCGCCTCGTCCCAGGCGGCACCCACCTTCTTGGGGTCGTCGCAGACGATGCCCTTGAGGCCGAGGAGTTCGGCGTAGGCGGCGTAGGGGACGTCGGGGATGTCCTGGGAGCCGGGGTACTTGGGGTCGCCGGCCATGGCGCGCTGCTCCCAGGTGACCTGGTTGAGGTCCTGGTTGTTGAACACGCAGAAGACGAGCGGGGCCGACCCGGACAGGCGGTCCAGGTACCGCTTGACGGTGATCATCTCGTTCATGCCGTTCATCTGGAACGCGCCGTCCCCGATGAACGCGATCACCGGCCGGTCCGGGTAGGCGAACCTCGCCGCGATGGCGTACGGGGTGCCCGGCCCCATCGTCGCCAGCGTGCCGGACAGCGAGGCGCGCATGCCCTCGCGGAGCTTGAGGTGCCGGGCCCACCAGTTGGTGCCCGAGCCGGAGTCGGCGGTGAGGATGGCGCCGTCCGGGAGGCGGGGCGAGAGTTCGGCGGCGACGGCCTGGGGGTTGATCGTCCTGCCGAAGTGCTCGCCGGCCCAGCGGTCGGCCAGGTCGTGCCACTCCCGTACGTCCTTCTCGATCTTCTCCCGCCAGCTCCGGTCCTTCTTGCGCTGGAGCATCGGGATCAGGGCGCGCAGGGTCTCCCTGGAGTCGCCCACGAGGTGGGCGTCCATGGGGTAGCGGATGCCGATCATGCGGCCGTCGATGTCGATCTCGACGCCCCGGGCCTGTCCCTCCTCCGGCAGCCACTCGGAGTACGGGAAGCTGCTGCCGACCATCAGCAGGGTGTCGCAGCCCCGCATCATCTTGTCACTGGCCTTGCTGCCCAGCAGGCCGATGGGCCCGGTGACGTACGGCAGGTCGTCGGGCAGGACCTCGCGCCCGAGCAGGGCCTTGGCGACGCCGGCGCCGAGCAGTTCGGCCACCTCCCTCACCTCGGCCTCCGCCTTCGCCGCGCCCTGGCCGACCAGCATGGCGACCTTGTCGCCCGCGTTGAGGACGTCGGCGGCCCTGCGGAGCTCGTCGAGGTCGGGCAGGACCCGGGGCCTGCTCCAGCCCACGCTGGAGAAGACGGAGCCGTGCTCCCTGGGCGGGGAGGGCTGGGCCTCCTCCTGCTGCACGTCGCCCGGAATGATGATCGTGGCGACGCCCCGGGTGGTCAGCGCGGTCTTGAAGGCACGGTCGATCACGTGCCGGGCCTGGCCCGGGTGCACGACCATCTGGCAGTACTCGGACACGTCCGCGAACAGCTGGTCGAGGGCGATCTCCTGCTGGTAGTGGGTCCCCAGGGAGAGCCGCTTCTGCTGGCCCACCACCGCCACCACGGGCTGGTGGTCGAGCTTGGCGTCGTACAGGCCGTTGAGCAGGTGCACGGCGCCCGGCCCCGAGGTGGCGATGCAGCAGCCCACCTCGCCGGTGAACTTGGCGTGGGCACACGCCATGAACGCGGCCATCTCCTCGTGCCGCGTCTGGATGAACTCCGGGTCGCCGTCGGCCCGGTCGAAGGCACCGAGCAGGCCGTTGATGCCGTCACCCGGATAGCCGTACACACGCTGGACGCCCCACTCGGACAGACGCTGGAGCACATAGTCGGCGACTTCGGTCATGGAGCTCTCCTGGACGTGCGGAGACGGCGGTCGGCTTGTGGAGTTGCCTTCCCCGGCAGGCGTAAACCGGGAGGCAGTGATCCGTTCGGCCAGGAACCGAACCGGCTGCCGGCGCCGGTCCGGCCCTACTCCGGCGGCGCCGCCGTACTCGCCCGGGTGACCAGACGGGTCGGCACGAGCGTCGTGCCCCGCTCCGGGCCGTCCTGGCGCATCTTGCGCAGCACGGCCCGCACGCAGAGCCGACCGACCTCGGCGAAGTCCTGGTGGACGGTGGTCAGCGGAGGCAGGAAGGAGCCGGCCTCGGGGATGTCGTCGAAGCCGATGACGCTGACGTCCTCGGGGACGCGCCGGCCGCGTTCGTGCAGCGCGCGCATCAGGCCGAGGGCCATCTGGTCGTTGGCCGCGAAGACGGCGGTGCACTCCTCGCGGGCGGCGAGTTCCAGGCCGGCCCGGTAGCCGGACTCCGCCGACCAGTCGCCCCGGGTGAGGGGCGGCGGGGTGCGGCCGGCCTCGGCGAGCGTGTGCCGCCAGGCGTCCGTGCGGCGCTGGGCGGCGAAGGAGCCCTCGGGCCCGCCGAGGTGCCACACCGTGTCGTGCCCGAGGTCCAGCAGGTGGCGCACGGCGGCGCGGGTGCCCCCGGCCTGGTCGGTGTCGACGACCGTGTAGTGGTCGCCGGCGTCGGAGTCGACCACGACGACCTGCACGTGGGGCGGCAGGGTGAGGGACGCCGCGTCCAGCAGGTGGACCTCCATGATGACGATCACCGCGTCGACGGCGAGCTCCTCCAGCCGGGAGAACGCGCCCCGCACCTCGTCCTGGGTGGGGACGGCGACGGGCAGCAGCGTCACCGCGTACCCCTCGCTCGCCGCGGAGGTGGCGATGGCCTCCAGGGTGCGCACGTTGCCGGTGGTGGCCAGGGAGAAGGTGATGACGCCGATGGTGCGGAACTCACCGCGTTTGAGCGCCCTCGCCGCGCTGTTGGGCCGGTAGCCCAGCTCCTTCATGGCCGCCAGCACCTGCTGCCGGGTCTCCTCGGTCACGCCCGCGTAGCCGTTGGAGACGCGGGAGACGGTCTGCGAGGAGACTCCCGCGAGCCGGGCCACGTCCGCCATGGACGCCGTCGGCACCCGGCCGCGGCGGCGGCGCCCGGTCCCCGCGTCCCGCGCGTCCGCGACGTCCTCAGCCGTGTCCACTGCCGTTCGCCACCTCTCCGCGACCGTCCCGATCCCCGGCTCCCGAGGACCCTTGACCGCCGTCCTCGGGGCAGTGTAGACATGCCGCCATCAAATGTTTACGCAAACATAACAGCACGTCGATCAACAGAACCACACCCCAGATCAACAGAACCGCACTTCCGCGGCGCATGATGTTTGCGTAAACATGGTGAGGCTCCAGGACGCCTGCAGGACGTGGACGAGCGAGGAACGACATGACGACGCTGCAACCGCCGGCCGCCGCCGAGCCGCGGCCGGCCCCTCCCCCGGCGAGGCGGGAGCGCCGCTCCTGGACGGGCTGGGGGTTCCTCGGTCCCTTCGTGGCCGTGTTCGCGCTGGTGTTCCTCGCGCCGATCGCCTACTCGGTCTACCTGAGCCTCTTCCGCGACCAGCTCATCGGCGGGACCACCTTCGTCGGTCTGGACAACTACAGCCAGGCGCTGAAGGACGAACACTTCTGGGCCTCGCTCGGCCGGGTCTCGCTCTTCCTCGCCGTGCAGGTGCCGATCATGCTCGGCATCGCGCTGCTGGTGGCGCTGGCGCTGGACAGCGGACGCCTCTACGGCCGGGACTTCTTCCGCATCTCGATCTTCCTGCCCTACGCCGTGCCCGCCGTGGTGGCCACCCTGATGTGGGGCTTCATGTACGGCACCCGGTTCGGCCTGCTCGGCGACATCAACAGCGCACTGGGCGTCTCCCTGCCCGACCCGCTCTCCCCGGACATGGTGCTGGCCTCCATCGGCAACATCGTGACCTGGGAGTTCGTCGGCTACAACATGCTGATCTTCTACTCGGCGCTGCGCGTCATACCGAACTCGCTGTACGAGGCGGCCCAGATCGACGGCGCCGGACAGATACGGGTGATCACCGCCATCAAGCTGCCCGCCATCCGCGGCGCCCTGGTGATCGCGACCATCTTCTCGATCATCGGCAGCTTCCAGCTCTTCAACGAGCCCAGCATCCTGCAGCCGCTCGCGCCCAACGCCATCACGACCGACTACACGCCGAACTACTACACGTACTCGCTGTCCTTCAACGGCCAGCAGCACAACTACTCCGCGACGGTCGCCATCGTCATGGGGCTGATCACCATGGTCATCGCCTACGTCGTCCAGCTGCGCGGCATGCGCAAGGGAGTGTGAAGCAGCGATGACCAGTCCTGTCGCCACCGTCTCCGACCGTTCCGCGACCGCCCCGTCCGGCACCTCGGGCGCCGTACCCCGGCTGCGTACCTCCCGGCGCCGCCACTCCGCCGACAAGCCCCGGCGCAGCGTGCTGCTGACCGTGCTCACCTCGCTGGTGCTGCTGTACAGCCTGGTGCCGCTGATCTGGCTGGCCGTCAGCGCCACCAAGACGCAGGAGGGGCTCTCCCGCTCCTTCGGCCTGTGGTTCGACAGCGACTTCGCGCTGTGGGACAACATCAGCCAGACGTTCACCTACGACGACGGCGTCTTCACCCGCTGGCTGCTGAACACCCTGCTGTACGTGGGACTGGGCGCGGGCGGCGCCACCTTCCTCGCCGTGCTCGGCGGCTACGCGCTCGCCAAGTTCGACTTCCCCGGCCGGCGTGCCGTCTTCGCCGTCGTCATCGGCGCGGTCGCCGTGCCGGGTACCGCGCTGGCGGTGCCGACCTTCCTGATGTTCAGCGAGATGGGGCTCACCGACACCCCCTGGGCGGTGATCATCCCGTCCCTGATCTCGCCGTTCGGCCTGTACCTGATGTGGGTGTTCGCCACCGAGGCCGTCCCGACCGAACTGATGGAGGCCGCCCGCATCGACGGCGCCGGCGAGGTGCGCACCTTCTTCCAGGTCGCCCTGCCGCTGCTGGCACCCGGCATCGTCACCGTCCTGCTGTTCACCATGGTCGCGACCTGGAACAACTACTTCCTGCCGCTGGTCATGCTCAAGGACCCCGACTGGTATCCGCTGACGCTGGGTCTGAACAGCTGGAACGCCCAGGCCGCGACCGCGGGCGGCGAGGCGGTCTTCCACCTGGTCGTCACCGGGTCGCTCATCACCATCCTGCCGCTGATCGCCGCGTTCCTGCTGCTCCAGAGGTACTGGCAGTCCGGACTCGCCGCCGGGAGCGTCAAGGAGTAGCCCCCGCAACACCCAGTAGTCCCCTCCCCCAACCCCCCTCCCGCCCCTCCGACCCCCAACGGTGCCGGTTCCGGCCACGAAGAAGTGGAAGCAATCCCATGCCCAAGCACTCGCGCCGCCTCCTGCGCGGCACAGTCCTCGCCTGCGCCCTCGCCCTGGGGGCGACCGCCTGCGGCGACTCCGACGACGGGGGATCGAGCCGGAAGGCGGTCTCCGAGGCGGACATCCAGGCGGCCCTCAAGGAGGGCGGCACCCTCACGGTCTGGGCATGGGAGCCCACGCTCGAGCAGGTGGCCACCGACTTCGAGAAGGAACACCCGGGCGTCGAGGTCAACCTCGTCAACGCGGGCACCAACAACGACCAGTACACAGCGCTGCAGAACGCCATATCGGCGAAGAAGGGCGTCCCGGACGTCGCGCAGATCGAGTACTACGCGATGGGCCAGTACGCGCTGACCAAGCAGCTCACCGACCTCAAGGCCTTCGGCGCCGACAAGCTCTCCGGCACCTTCTCCCCCGGCCCGTGGAACGGGGTGAAGGCGGGCGGCGAGGGCGTCTACGCGCTGCCGATGGACTCCGGTCCGATGGCGCTGTTCTACAACAAGAAGGTCTTCGACAAGTACGACATCAAGGTGCCCACCACCTGGGCCGAGTACCTGGACGCCGCCCGCGACCTGCGCAAGGCCGACCCGAAGGCCTACATCACCGCCGACGCCGGCGACGCCGGCTTCGCCACCAGCATGCTCTGGCAGGCCGGTTCGCGCCCCTACACGGTGAACGGCACCGAGGTGAAGGTCGACTTCTCCGACCAGGGCGCCAAGACGTTCACCGACACCTGGCAGAAGCTCATCGACGAGAAGCTGCTCGCACCCGTCACCAGCTGGACCGACGAGTGGTACAAGGGCCTCGGCGACGGCACCATCGCGACCCTCGCCACCGGCGCGTGGATGCCCGCCAACCTCGCCTCCGGCGTGAAGGACGCCGCCGGTGACTGGCGCGTCGCCCCGCTGCCGCAGTGGACCGCGGGCGGCAAGGCCAGCGCGGAGAACGGCGGCAGCGCGCTCGCCCTGCCGGAGCTCGGCGGGAACGAGGCGCTGGCGTACGCGTTCGTCGAGTACGCCAACGCGGGCGACGGCGTGCAGACCCGCCTGCAGAACGGCGCCTTCCCGGCGACCACCGCGGACCTGCGGTCCACGGAGTTCCAGGACACCGCGTTCCCCTATCTCGGCGGCCAGAAGGCCAACAAGATCTTCGCCGAGTCGGCCGCGAACGTCGCCGACGACTGGTCGTACCTGCCCTACCAGGTGTACGCCAACTCGATCTTCAACGACACCGTCGGCAAGGCCTACGTCTCCGGCACCACGCTGGCCGAGGGCCTGAAGTCCTGGCAGGACGCCTCCGTCAAGTACGGGACCGAGCAGGGCTTCACCGTCGAGAAGTAGCACAGGCAGCACACGATGCGGCGGTCCGCGGGCGGCGGCGCGACCCAGGCGCCGCCGCCCCCGTACCGCACGCACCCCATCGGAAGGACCGCCATGATCTCCACCCTGCTGTCCCGCCTGCGAAGCGGGCCGGACGGTGCCTCCGCGCCCCGTCTCGCCTTCGGCGCCGACTACAACCCCGAGCAGTGGCCCCGGGAGGTGTGGGAGGAGGACGTACGGCTGATGCGCGAGGCCGGGGTCAACGTCGTGTCGCTGGCCATCTTCTCCTGGGCCCGCCTCCAGCCGGGCCCCGACGTCTGGGACTTCGCCTGGCTCGACGAGGTCATGGACCTGCTGCACGAGAACGGCGTCGGCGTCGACCTGGCCACCGCCACCGCCTCCCCGCCGCCCTGGCTGACCACCGCGCACCCCGAGATCCTCCCGGTCACCGACCGGGGCGAGACGCTGTCGCCGGGTGCGCGCCAGCACTGGCGCCCGACCTCGCCCGTCTTCCGCGAGCACGCCCTGCGCCTGGTCCGCCGGTTGGCGACCCGCTACGCCGACCACCCGGCCCTGGTCGCCTGGCACGTCAACAACGAGCTGGGCTGCCACAACGTGTACGACTACTCCGACGACGCGGCCCGCGCCTTCCGAGACTGGCTGCGCACCCGGTACGCCACGCTGGACGCCCTCAACCACGCCTGGGGCACGGCGTTCTGGTCGCAGCGCTACAGCGACTGGGAGCAGATCCTGCCGCCGCGGCTGGCCGCCTCCCACCCGAACCCGACCCAGCAGCTGGACTTCAAGCGGTTCTCGTCCGACGCGCTCAAGGACCACCTGCTCGCGGAGCGGGCGGTCCTGCGGGAGGTTACGCCCGGCATCCCCGTCACCACCAACTTCATGGTGATGCCCGGCACCAAGGGCATGAACTACGCGGACTGGGCGAGCGAGGTGGACTTCGTCGCCAACGACCACTACGTCGTGCCGCGTCCCCAGGACCGCGACGAGCTGTCGTTCTCCGCCAACCTCACCAGCGGCATCGCGGGCGGCCGACCCTGGTTCCTGATGGAGCACTCCACCAGCGCCGTCAACTGGCAGCCCGTCAACCTGGCCAAGCGGCCCGGTGAGATGGCCCGGGACTCGCTGACGCACGTGGCGCACGGTGCCGACGCGGTCTGCTTCTTCCAGTGGCGCCAGTCCGCGGCCGGCGCCGAGAAGTACCACTCGGCGATGGTCCCGCACGCCGGCTCCGACAGCGATCTGTTCCGCGCGGTCACCGCGCTCGGCGACACGCTGAAGACGCTGGCGCCGGTGGCCGGCAGCGAGCGGGAGCCCGCCGAGGTCGGCATCCTCTTCGACTGGGAGTCGTGGTGGGCGAGCGAGCAGGACTCGCACCCCACCTCACTGCTCGACTACCACCAGGAGGCCCTCGACTGGTACTCCGCGCTCCTCTCCCTCGGTATCCGCGCCGACGTCGTCACCACCGGCGCCGACCTGAGCCGCCACCGGGTGCTGATCGCGCCCGTGCTGCACCTGGTCACGGCCGAGCTCGCCAAGGACCTCACCCGGTACGCCGAGCAGGGCGGGCACCTGATCACCACGTACTTCTCCGGCGTCGTCGACGAGAACGACCACGTCTGGCTCGGCGGCTACCCGGGCGCCCTGCGGGACCTGCTCGGCATCCGCGTCGAGGAGTTCGGCCCGCTGCCCGCCGGGCAGACCGTGGAGCTGGACGACGCGAGCACCGGCGGGCTGTGGACCGACCACATCACCGTCACCTCGCCCGGTACGGAGGTCCTGTCCCACTACCGCACCGGTACGTACGCGGGCCGCCCGGCCGTCACCCGGCGTACGACGGGCGGCGGTTCGGCCGCCTACGTCTCCACCCGGCTCGGCGCCGACGGGCTCGCCTCGCTGCTGCCGCGGCTGCTGGACCCGGCCGGCGTGGTGAGCGAACTGCCCGCCGAGGTACGCGGATCGGTCGAGGCCACCGTGCGCCGCGGCCCCGGCGGCCGGTTCCTGTTCCTGGTCAACCGGACCGACGAGCAGGTGACCGTCCCGGGCATCACCGGAGAGGCCCTGGTGGGCGGCACCGGCGCCGACGGCTCCGTCGTCCTCGCGCCCCGGGGCGTCGCCGTCCTGCGCACGCCCACCGGCTGAGCGCACACCGGCACCACCCGCACCACCAGAGGTTCACCACCGCACCGACCCACGACTCCCCCGGAGCGGCACGCGCCCGCTCCGGGGGCCGCCCCCTCCTGCCCGACTCGAGGCGGGGGCCACACCACCGAAGCGACCACACCTTCCCGTTGGGAGCACACGATGGCACGCCGTACCCGCAGCAGACGCCTCCTCGGGGCCGCCGCCCTGACCGCCCTGGCCACCGGGGCCGCCCTGATCAGCGTTCCCGCCCAGGCCGAACCGGCCGCGGCCGCCGCCTCCGTCACGGTGCGGCCGGACCCGTCGTACCAGCAGGAGAGGTTCGAGGGCTGGGGCACCAGCCTGGTCTGGTTCGCCAACGCCACCGGCGACTACCCGCCCGAGATACGCGAGAAGCTGGCCCGGCTCCTCTTCGGCGACGACGGCCTGGGGCTGAACATCGCCCGGTACAACATCGGCGGCGGCAACGCGCCGGACGTCAAGGACTACCTGCGCGCCGGCGGCGCGGTCGAGGGCTGGTGGAAGGCTCCCGCGGGCACCACCCGCGAGGACACCGACTGGTGGAGCGCCGACGACCCAGCCGACTGGAACGAGGACGCCGACGCCACCCAGCGCTGGTGGGTCGAGCGCATCAAGGACGACATCGACCACTGGGAGACGTTCAGCAACTCCCCTCCGTGGTTCATGACCGTGAGCGGCTACGTGTCCGGCGGCTTCGACTCCAGCGCCGACCAGCTCAAGTCCGAGTCGGTCGACGACTTCGCCGCCTACCTGGCCGGTGCGACGAAACGGCTGGAGAAGGCCGAGGGCATCAAGGTCGACACCGTCGACCCGTTCAACGAGCCCAACACCCCCTACTGGGGCACGCGGCTGGGCGCGGACGGCAAACCCGTCGGCGGCCGGCAGGAAGGGGCGCACATGGGCCCCGAGCTCCAGCGCAAGGTGCTCCGGGCCCTGGCTCCCGCGCTGAGGAAGGCCAAGGTCAAGGCCGACATCTCGGCGATGGACGAGACCAACCCCGGCACCTTCGCGACGAACTGGAACGCCTACTCCCAGGCCGACCGCGACCTCGTCGGCCAGATGAACGTCCACACCTACGGCACCGGGCAGCGCACCACCGTGCGGGACCTCGCCAAGGCCGCGGACAAGCCGCTGTGGATGAGCGAGGTCGGCGGCGACTGGGGCGACGGCCAGGACTTCGAGGACATGCGGCCCGGCCTCGGCCTCGCCCAGCACATCGTCGACGACCTGCGCGAACTGGAACCCCGCGCCTGGGTGTTCTGGCAGCCCGTCGAGGACTACGACAACATGAAGCCCGGCGGCGAGTCCGCGAAGGGCGGCAACTGGGGCAGCATCCAGCTCCCGTTCGACTGCACCGCCGAGGACACCCTCGAGACCTGCCCGATCCGGACCAACACCAAGTTCGACACCGCCCGCAACTTCACCCACTTCATCCAGCCCGGCGACCGGCTGATCAGGACGGACGACACCTCCAGCGCCGCCGCCGTCACCCGCGACGGCAAGGGCGCCTCCCTCGTCCACGTCAACCGCACCACCGCGCCCCGCGCGGTCACCGTCGACCTGTCGAAGTTCCGCGACGTGCGCCGCGGGGCCACCGTCACCCCGGTCGTGACCAGCGCCGACGGCAAGCTCGAACGGCAGGCCCCGATCAGGGTGAGCGACCGCGCGGCCACCTTCACCGTGCCCGCGCAGTCCGTGACCTCCTTCGAGATCAAGGGCGTCTCCGGCGTCGCGAAGGACGCCGCCCTGCTCCGCAAGGGCCACACCTACACGCTGACCGGTGTGCAGAGCGGCAAGGCCGTCACCGTGGCGGCGGACGGCACGAACCTGGTCCTCGGTACCGGCTCCGGCACGGACGCCCAGCAGTGGCGGCTCAGCGCGGTACGCCACGACGACGGCGTCCGCGACCGCTACGTCTTCACCCACCCCGAGGACGGCACGCGGCTGGCCGTACGCGACGACGTCCCGGTGGCCGAACCCGACACCGGCAAGCGCGACAGGGCCGCCGAGTGGATCATGTCGACCACCGGCGACGGCACCTGGACGCTGGTCAACGCGGCCACCGGGCGCCTGCTCGAAGTGGGCGGCCAGGCGACGCACGAGGGTGCGGCCGTCACGACGTGGCCGCCCAACTCCGGTGCCAACCAGCGCTGGACGGTGACGGACGTGTCCGCCACGGCCGGCTGACCTCCGCCCCGGCCACCGGCCGGCATCCACCACGACACACCCGGCTCCGTCCGCACCGCTCTCCCGGGCGGTGCGGACGGAGCCGCCCACGCACGGCAACGGCTGAAGGAGGCCACATGACGACCGACCCGCGGGAGACCGAGGTCCGCCGCAGGATGGCGGCGCGGGAGCTCTACTCGGACGGCGGGCCGGGCCTGGAGGGCCTGGCCGAGGAGCGGCTGCGGGGCAAGGAGCTGGCCGACGCCTACAACCGGACCGGTGCCCGGGACGAGGAGGGCCGCCGGACCATCCTGGAGGAGATGCTCGCCTCGCTGGGCACGGGGGTGTGGATCGAGCCGCCGCTGCACGTGGCCTACGGCAACCGTGTGCACCTGGGCGACGACGTGTACGTCAACTTCGGCCTCACCCTCGTCGACGACGTCGAGGTCTTCGTCGGGGACCGGGTGATGTTCGCCCCGCACGTGACCATCAGCACCACCGGACACCCCGTCCACCCGGAGCTGCGCAGGGACGGTACGCAGTTCTCCGCGCCGGTGCGGATCGAGGACGACGTGTGGATCGGGGCGGGCGCGCTGATCATGCCGGGGGTCACCGTCGGCCGGGGCTCGGTGGTCGGCGCGGGCAGCGTGGTGACGGCGCACGTGCCGCCCATGGTGGTGGTCGCCGGGACACCGGCGCGGGTCGTGCGCGAGATCACCGACGCCGACCGGGAGTGGACCTACCGTCCGCCCCGCACCCTGCCCCGGAGTGCCGGGTGACCCTCGCCGAGCGGTGAGCAACTCCCGTCACCGGCCCCGCACATGGCACGGTACGCACGGCAGTACGATGATCGGGAACTGCGGCGGAACGTCACCTCCCGGACCACGGAGCCTGCCATGACGACGGACCATTCCCAGCCTCCCCGCATCGACACCGGCCGGGCCCACCCGGCGCGTGTCTACGACTGGCTGCTGGGCGGCAAGGACAATTACCCCGTCGACGAGGCGGTGGGCGAGACACTGCCGCCCGAGGCGCGGGACGCGGCACGGCAGAACCGGGCGTTCATGAACCGTGCGGTGGCGCACCTGGCCGCGCGGGGCATCGACCAGTTCCTGGACATCGGCACGGGCATCCCGACCGAACCCAACCTCCACCGGATCGTCCAGCGGACGGTGCCGGCGGCCCGGGTCGTCTACGCGGACAACGACCCGATCGTCCTGCGCCACGCGGAGGCCCTGCTGGTCAGCAGCCCCGAGGGGGCCACGGACTACATCCAGGCCGATGTCCGGGAGCCGGACGAGATCGTGCGGCGTGCCCGGGAGGTCCTGGATTTCGGCCGTCCCGTCGCGCTGTCGCTGATCGCGCTGATGCACTTCGTCCCGGACGAGCAGGACGCCCACGGCATCGTCCGCGGACTGGTCGAGACCCTCCCGTCGGGCAGCCACCTGGTCCTCTCGCACGCCGCGATCGACCTCTTCCCCGAGCTGGCGGAGCAGGTGATCGCCCAGTACGCCAAGGGCGGCATCCGGCTCGGGTTCCGCACCCGGACGGAGGTGGCGCGCTTCTTCGACGGGCTGGAGATGGTCCCGCCCGGCCTGGTCACGGCCACCGAGTGGTACGGGGCGGACCAGGAGCCGCCCGCGCCGGAGGAGAGCGGCATCTACGCGGGCGTGGCGCGTATCCCCTGACCGGGCGGGACCTGGGGCGGTGGCTCAGCGGCGGCGCCCGCGCGCCGCCCACCCGGTGCCGATCCCGGCGACGTGCAGGGCCAGCAGGGCGAGGCCGAGCAGCATGACGTTGGTGGAGGTGAAGATGTCGTTGGTCGAGATCTCCGCCGCGTTGATCAGCCAGGCGATGAGGAACAGGACCGCCGCGATGATGGCGAGCACGGTGTACATCCCTTCGGTTCCGGGGCACCGGACCGGTGCCGTGTCACGCGTATGCCCCCGACGGGGTGCGTGACACGGCGGCGGGCACCGCGCACTTTCGTACAGTGGAGGGACCGGGACCGCCCGCGGCGCACCGAAGCCGAGGCCGGTCCGTCCAGCACCCTCGCACCGGAGCACCCATGCACGACCCGTCCACCGCCCCGGACGACGGCTCCGGCACCCTGTTCGGTCTCGACGCCCTGGCGCCCGGGCCGCCGGCCCCGCCGCCCGCCGCCGGACCGCTCTTCCGGGACTCCGCCGCGGCCCGCCGTCTGCTTCCGGTACGGGAGATCCACGCCGAGCCGGCGGCAGCCGCGTCCGCGCGCGGCCGGCAGGTGATCGCCCGGTTCCCCGAGGCCCGCGTCGTCGAGGTGGACTCCCACTGGCGCATCCCCGGCCTGCACGGCAACGAGGGCAACGTCGAGCGCTGGGTCCGGGTCAAGGGCGAGACGCTCGTCCTGGGCGAGCGGAAGACGCTGACGACACGCCCCAACGGCCGGTCCGCGGACTGGATCGCCCCCGGCGCCTCCAACGGCTGCGCGATGGCCTGCGCCTACTGCTACGTGCCGCGCCGCAAGGGGTACGCCAACCCCGTCACCGTCTTCACCAACATCGACCGGATCATCGCCCACCTCGGCCGGCACATCGCCCGGCTGGGACCCAAGCCCGAGCCGAACCAGTGCGACCCGGACGCCTGGGTGTACGACGTCGGCGAGAACGGCGACTGCTCGGTGGATGCCCTGATCTGCGACAACACCGCGGACCTGGTGCGCGCCTTCGGGCGGTGGCCGACGGCCAAGGCGTCCTTCGCCACCAAGTTCGTCAACCCCGACCTGCTCGCCCTCGACCCGCGCGGCCGGACCCGGATCCGCTTCTCCGTGATGCCGCCGGACGACTCCCGGCTGCTGGACGTACGCACCTCCCCGGTCGCCGAGCGCATCGCCGCGGCCGGCGACTTCCTGGACGCCGGCTACGAGGTCCACTTCAACCTCTCCCCCGTGGTGGTGCGGCCGGGCTGGGAGGAGGCCTGGGCGGAGCTGCTGCGGCACCTCGACGACGTCCTGCCGGACCGGGTCAAGCGGCAGGCCGCCGCCGAGGTGATCATGCTGACGCACAACCGGGAGCTGCACGAGGTCAACCTGGGCTGGCATCCGCGTGCCGAGGAGGTGCTGTGGCGGCCGGAGGTCCAGCAGGCCAAACGCTCGGAGAACGGCGCGCTCAACGTGCGTTACCGCAACGGGGTCAAGGCCGAGGCGGTCGAGCGGCTCCGTGTCCTCGTCGCCGCCCACGCACCGTGGCTGCGCGTCCGGTACGCCTTCTGATACTCCGGGCAGGACCGCGCGATCCCCGGCCGCCGGACAGGAATGCGCAATCCCCGTTCATCGCAAGCGAGTTGAGCACGCCGGCCGCTCCGGTGCGCACGGGACGGGGCGGTGGCCGCCGGCGTCGCGCGACCCCCGCCCCTACCAGGGGTTTTTAGGTTAGGCTAACCTTCGCCACGTGAGATTCGGTGAAGACGCAGCCGGTACGCCGCGCCTGCGCGGCCACGAGCTGTCGGCGACGGGTGTGACCGTGTCGTACGACGGTGTCGATGTCGTGCACGACGCCGCGGTCAGGCTCAGGCCCGGTGAAGTGACCGTTCTGGTGGGTCCGAACGGCAGCGGGAAGTCGACGCTGCTGCGGACCGTCGCCCGACTGCAGCGTGCCCGCAGCGCCACGCTCAGGATCGACGGCGACACCGACGGCCTGGCGCTGACGTCCCGTGAGTTCTCGCGGTACGTCGCCCTGCTGACGCAGGCGCGCCCGACCCCCGGCGGGCTGACCGTGCGGGACGTCGTCGAGTTCGGCCGCTATCCGTACCGGGGCCGCTGGGGGCGGCCGGACCCGGACGGCCCGGCCGCCGTCGACCGGGCGCTCGCGCTCACCGGCGTCGACGGACTCGCCGACCGCGGCGCCGACCACCTGTCCGGCGGGCAGTTGCAGCGGGTGTGGCTCGCGAGCTGCCTCGCGCAGGAGACCGGCGTACTGCTCCTGGACGAACCGACCACGTATCTCGACCTGCGTTACCAGGTAGAACTCCTCGACCTCATCCGCGACCTGGCGGACGACCACGGGATCGCCGTCGGGGTCGTCCTGCACGACCTCGACCAGGCGGCGGCCGTCGCCGACCGGATCACGCTCCTCGAAGCGGGCCGGATCGTCGCCGACGGCCCGCCCGAGGACGTGCTGACGCCGGAACGCCTGAGCGCCGTCTACGGCATCCGGATCGACGTCGACACCGACCCCCTGACCGGCCGGCTGCGCACCCGCCCGATCGGCCGCCACCACATACGAACCGAAAGGCTCGGCACCACCTCATGAGACGCCTCCTGCTCACCGCGGCCGCCACCACCGCCGCGGCGCTCACCCTTGCCGCCTGCGGCACCACGGAGCCCGCCGCCGACAAGTCCGAGAAGAAGGCCGCCTCGGAAGCCATCACCCTCAAGGACGGCAAGGGCACCGAGGTGAAGCTCGACGGCCCGGCCACCAAGGTCGTCGCCACCGAGTGGAACGTCGTCGAGAGCCTCGTCTCGCTGGGTGTCGACCCGGTCGGCGTCGCGGACGTCAAGGGCTACAAGACGTGGAACACCGCGGTCCCGCTGAAGAACGACCCCAAGGACATCGGCACGCGCGGTGAGCCGAGCATGGACACCGTCGCGTCCCTCTCCCCGGACCTCATCGTCGCCACCACGGACCTGCCGCCCGCCGCCGTGAAGCAGCTGCGCGAGGTCGCCCCGGTGCTGGAGGTGAAGTCCGCCGACCCCGCCGACCAGATCGGGCAGATGCTCGACAACGTGGACCTCATCGCCAAGGCCACCGGCACCACGGCCAAGGCCCAGACGATCCGCCAGGATTTCGAGGCGAAGGTCGCCGAGGGCAAGCAGGCCCTGGCCGACGCCAAGACGGCCGGCAAGGAGATCGCCTTCGCCGACGGCTACGTGACCTCCAACCAGGTCTCGATCCGCCCCTACACCGCGACCTCGCTCTTCGGTGAGATCAACGAGGCGCTCGGCCTGAAGAACGCCTGGAAGATGAAGGGCGACGAGGCCTACGGTCTCGCCTCCACCGACGTCGAGGGCCTGACCGCGCTGCCCGAGGGCGTCCAGTTCGTCTACATCGCCAACGACGGGGACAAGAACAGCACCCCGTTCACCGGCGCGCTGACCAAGAACTCGGTGTGGACGTCCCTGCCGTTCGTGAAGGCCGGCGACGTGCACCGGCTGAACGACGGGATCTGGATGTTCGGTGGTCCCGGGTCGATGGAGGCGTACATCGACTCCGTCGTCGGCTCGCTGACGAAGTAGCGGGGTCATGGCCGTCACCGCAACCGAACCCGCCGTCCGTCCGTCGACGGCTCCCACGCCCCGGTCGGGCGCGGCCGCGGTGACGGCCGGGCTCGTCCTGCTGGTCGCCGTACTCGCCGTCGTCGACATCGCTCAGGGCACCGCCGCCGCCGGACCGGCCGAGGTCTTCAAAGCCCTGACCGGGCAGGCGGACCCCGACGACGCGTCCGTCGTGATCGCGTCCCGGCTGCCCCGGATGACCGCCGGCCTCCTGGTCGGCGCCGCCCTCGGCATGGCCGGCGCCGCGCTCCAGAAGGTCAGCCGCAATGTGCTCGCCTCGCCCGACACCCTGGCGGTGAACGCGGGCTCCTACCTGGCGCTCGGGCTGGCCGGTGTCACCGGCGTCTCGCTCCCGATGATCGCCTCCTCCGGGGTCGCCTTCGCCGGCGGCCTGGCGGCGGCGGCCGTCGTGCTCGGCCTGTCCGGCCTCGGCACGGGCGCCGTCCGGCTCGTGCTCGCCGGCACCGCGCTGATGCTGGGCCTGAACTCCATGACGGAGGGACTGCTCCTGCTCTTCCCCGAGAAGACGGACGGCCTCTACCAGTGGAACCAGGGCAGCATCGGCCAGAACGGCTTCGACGGCGTCCTGCAGATGCTGCCCGTCGCCGTCGTCGGACTGGCCGGGCTGCTGCTGACGGCCCGCCGGGTGGACGCCCTGGCGCTCGGCGACGACGCCGCGCGGGGGCTGGGGGTCCCGGTCCGGGCCACCCGGGTCACGGTCGTCGTCCTGGCGGCGCTGCTGTCCGCCGCCGCGGTCACGCTCGCCGGTCCGATCGGATTCGTCGGCCTGTGCGCGCCCGCCCTCGTCCGTCCGCTCGCCCGCCGGTTCCGCGGCTTCGCGCGGTCCCGTACCTCCATGCCCGCGGCCGCGCTCACCGGCGCGGCCCTGGTCCTCGGTTCGGACGTGCTGCTGCGGACGGTCGTCTCCGACGACCTCTCGGTGGCGGTGCCCACGGGTGTCGTGACCAGCCTGGTCGGCGCCGTGTTCCTGGTCGTCATGGCACTGCGGCTGCGGGACACGGCCGGGGCCGGCGCGCCGGACCGGCTGCGCATCCCGAGCCGGACGGTGTTCCTGGTCACCGTGGCCGTCCTGGTCGCCGTCCTGATCGGCCTCGTGATCGTCGCCGTGCTGGTCGGTGACAGCAAGCTGCTGCTCGGTGACGTCGTCAACTGGGCGCAGGGGCGGGCCGGCCGGACCGTCTCCTTCGTCCTGGACACCCGGGTGCCCCGGGTGCTCGCCGCGCTCTGCGCGGGCGCGGCGCTCGCCCTGTCCGGCACGCTGGTGCAGGCCGTGACCCGCAACCCGCTCGCGGAGCCCAGCGTCCTGGGTGTCTCCGGCGGTGGCGCGCTGGGCGCCGTGCTGCTGGTGACCACCGTGCCGGCCGCCGGGACGTGGGGGATCGCCGGGGCGGCGTTCGCGGGCTCCGCTGTCACCGCGGTGCTCGTCTTCGGGCTCGCCGCCCGGGGCGGCTTCCAGCACAACCGGCTGGTCCTGGTCGGTATCGGCGTCGCCGCCGCGACGACGGCACTGATCAGCCTGCTGATCGTGCTCACCGATCCGTTCAACTCGACGAAGGCGCTGACCTGGCTGTCGGGTTCCACCTACGGGCGGACCATGCCGGACGTCGTGCCGGTCGTGCTGGCGCTGGTCGTCGGGATCGGTGTGGCGGTCGCCCGGCGCACCGAGCTGGACCTGGTCTCGCTGGACGAGGACACCCCGCGACTGCTCGGCCTGCGGCTGGCGCCGGGCCGCCTCGGCTTCCTCGTGCTGAGCGTCGTGCTCAGCTCGACGGCCGTGGCCTGTGCGGGCACCATCGGCTTCGTCGGTCTGGTGGCCCCGCACGCGGCCCGCGCCCTCGTGGGCCGGCGGCACGTACGGGTCGTGCCGGTCGCGGTCCTCCTCGGCGCCACGCTGGTCTGCACGGCCGACCTGATCGGGCGCACGGTGATCGCCCCGGCCCAGCTCGGCGCCGGAATCATGACGGCGGTCATCGGTACGCCGTACTTCCTGTACCTGCTGGTGCGGAGCCGCCGATAGGTGCCGCTCGCGGCGCTCGGCCGAAAACCGGGTGACGGAGATCGTGGGCCCTCGTACGGTGCCGGGATGCACCGACGCGCCGCGGACGGGGGCCACGACGGCCTGCTGAACGTCATCGACCTGGAGGCCACCTGCTGGGACGGGCAGCCGCCGCCCGGTGCGGTGAGCGAGATCATCGAGATCGGGCTCGCCGTGGTGGACCTCGACACCCGGGAGCGGGTGGCCCGGCACCGCGTCCTGGTGCGGCCCGTCCGCTCCCGGGTGAGCCGTTTCTGTACCGAACTGACCGGCATCACCCAGGCCGAGGCCGACACGGGCGTGGGTTTCGCCCAGGCCTGCGACACGCTGGCGCGCGTGCACGGCGCCGGCGTCCGGCCCTGGGCGAGCTGGGGCGACTACGACCGGCACCAGTTCGTCGGCCGGTGCGCGGCGGACGGGGTGGCGTACCCCTTCGGCCGTCCGGCCGAGCGCACGCACACCAACGCCAAGGCGGTCTTCACCAAGGCCCACGGGCTGCGCGGGAGGCCCGGCATGGCGCGGGCGCTCGAACTCGCCGGGCTGCCGCTCCAGGGCCGGCACCACCGGGGTGTGGACGACGCCTGGAACATCGCGGCGCTGGTGCTCCACCTGGCCGACCGGGGCGCCTGGCCCAGGGCCTGACGGAGCCGTGGGGGCGGCCGCCTCTCGTCGGCAAGTCGGGCACGTCCTGGTTCGCGGTGTGACCCGCTGTGGGACGGAACGTCAAGTTACTGAACCGTAATAAGCATGGCGCTACCCGCGGTAACCCCTGGCCGGTTACGGTCCCGTCACCCCGCAGGAGCAGCGCGACCACGGCCCTGGCCCCCACCGGGCCGCGGACGACCGGTTCCGGCCCTTCCCCAGGAGGTTCGCCATGCCCCCACGCCCACGCACGCTCGCCGCGGCGGTCGCCGTCGCACTCGCCCTCGGCGCACAGGCCGTCCCGGCCGCCGGGGCCACCGGCTCGGCCACCGGTTCCGCCACGGAGGTGTCCCGCGGCGTCGAGATACCCGCCTTCTACACCCCGCCGGCCACGCTGCCCGAGGCCGACGGCGCGCTGGTCCGCAGCGAACCGCTGCGCCTCGCGCTGAGCCTGCCCGGCCTCGACGGCCCCCTGCCGGGGCGGGCGACCCGGCTGATGTACAAGTCCACCGACGCGAACGGCGAACCGGTCGCCGTGACCGGCGCCTACATCGAGCCGGCCGCGCGGTGGCGCGGCGGCGGACCGCGGCCCCTGGTCGCCGTGGCACCCGGCACCATGGGCCAGGGCGACCAGTGCGCCGCCTCCATGGCCCTGGAACACCCGCTGATGTTCAACGGCCAAACGGTGTCGGTGGGTTACGAGAACCTGTCGGTCTACCGGCTGCTGCTGCGCGGCGTCGCGGTCGTCGTCACCGACTACGTGGGCCTCGGCACCACCGACCGGCTGCACACCTACGTCAACCGCGTCGACGGAGCCCACGCCGTACTGGACGCCGTACGCGCCGCACGCTCCCTCGGCTCGGCGTCGGTCACCCCCGGCTCGCGGGTCGGCCTGTTCGGATACAGCCAGGGCGGCGGGGCGACGGCCGCCGCGGCCGAACTCCAGCCGTCCTACGCTCCGGACGTCGAGCTGGCGGGCACCTACGCCGGCGCTCCGCCCGCCGACCTGGCCGAGGTGACCGAGGCGATCGACGGCGGCGACCTGGCGGGCGCGCTGGGCTGGTCGCTCAACGGCTTCCTGCAGACCGAGCCGGCCCTCGGGCCCATCGTCGACCGGTACATCAACGCGGCGGGCGAGGAGGCGCTGAAGGACCTGTCGACCATGTGCGTCGGGGACGCGCTCTTCGGGTACGGGGGCGACAGCAGCACGGCCTGGACGAAGACCGGGCAGTCGCTCAGCGACATCATCCGGGCCGAGCCCGCGCTGCAGGACTTCCTGGCCGAGCAGCGGATCGGCTCGCTGAAGCCGGCCGGCCCGGTCCGCGTGGCCACGGGCGTCAGCGACGACCTGGTCCCCCACGAGCAGTCCCGCCGGCTGGCCGTCGACTGGTGCCGCAAGGGCGCGAAGGTCACCTACGACCCGGTGCTGCTGCCGGGTGTCGGCAGTGGCCTGCTCAACCACTCCGCTCCGCTGCTCGCCGATCAGGGCAAGGCCGTCTCCTGGCTCACCGACCGGCTCTCCGGGAAGCCGGCCGGCTCCAACTGCTGGAGCATGCCGGTGCAGCCCTGAGCCGTACCGGCCGCGGACGCGGGGCCCCGGCGGACGTCCGCCGGGGCCCCGCGTGCGATCCCACGTGAACCCGGGCAGCGGCTCCGGCATGCGCCGGACGATCATTGCGGCACAGAATTGCTCACGCGAAACGTGGTGAAGCGACAGAAAGGCGGCAGCGTGGTGAACGCGAAGCCTGACGGCGGGTCCGGCCCCCTCGGCCGGGTGAAGGTGCCGAGTACGGTCGCGCACCTGCCGCGGCAGGTGCGCGAGGAGCTGACCCGCCGGCTCCGCCGCAACAAGGGCGCCTTCCACGAGGACGACGTCCAGGTCGTCGAGGGACCGCTGCTCAAGCGCGCGGTCGGGGCCTCGGCGCTCGGCAACTGCATGGAGTGGTTCGACTTCGGCGTCTACAGCTACCTGGCCGCCACCATCGGCAAGGTGTTCTTCCCCGGCGCCTCCCCGACCGCCCAGGTCATCTCCTCCTTCGCCACCTTCGCCGCGGCCTTCGTCGTGCGCCCGCTCGGCGGCCTCGTCTTCGGCCCGCTGGGGGACCGCGTCGGCCGGCAGAAGGTGCTCGCCACCACCATGATCCTGATGGCGGTCGGCACCTTCTCCATCGGACTCATCCCGAGCTACGCCAGCATCGGCATCGCCGCCCCGGTCCTGCTGCTGCTCGCCCGCATGCTCCAGGGCTTCTCCACCGGCGGCGAGTACGGCGGCGCCACCACCTTCGTCGCCGAGTACTCACCCGACCGGCGGCGCGGGTTCCTCTCCAGCTGGCTCGACTTCGGCACCTTCGTCGGCTACGCCCTCGGCTCCGCGCTGGTCACCGTGCTGCACCTGGTGCTGACCGACGGCCAGATGCTCGACTGGGGCTGGCGCGTCCCGTTCCTGATCGCCGGTCCGCTGGGCCTCATCGGCCTGTACATGCGGCTCAAGCTGGAGGAGTCCCCCGCCTTCCAGCAGCAGCTCGACGAGCACGAGAAGAGCCTGGCCCAGAAGTCGGTGGGCAGCGAGTTCAAGACCATCATCAGGAAGCACTGGCGTCCGCTGCTGATCTGCATGGGCCTGGTGCTGCTCTACAACGTCACCAACTACATGGTCACCGGCTACCTGCCCACGTACCAGACGGAGACCCTCGGCCGCTCCAGCGGCTTCGCCGACGTGCTGGTGCTGATCGGCATGGTGTGGATCGTGCTGCTGATCACCTTCCTCGGGCGGCTCAGCGACCACGTCGGCCGCCGCCCGCTGTACGCCGTCGGCGCCGTCGCGATGATCATCCTCGCCGTTCCCGCCTTCCTGCTGCTGAAGGCGGACGGCACCTGGGCGCCGGTCGCCGGGATACTGCTCCTCGCCACCCTGCTGGCCTGCTTCGCCGCGCCGAGTGCCGCCACGCTGCCGGCGCTGTTCCCGACCGCGGTGCGCTACGCGGCCATGGGCATCGGCTTCAACTTCGCCGTCGCGGCCTTCGGCGGCACCACGCCGCTGCTCACCGAGGCACTGGTGAGCGTCACCGGCAACGACCTGATGCCCGCCTACTACCTGATGGTCGCCGGTGCCATCGGCCTGGTGACCGTGAGGTTCCTGCCGGAGAGCGCCCAGGTGCCGCTGAACGGCTCGCAGCCCATGGTCGGCTCCCGGCAGGAGCAGCGGGAACTCATCACCACCTCGAAGGACCTCTACCGGTTCTCCAAGGAGCGCTCCGAGGCCCGCTGACCCGCCTCCGGGACACGGCCCCGGCGCGCGAACCGCGGCGACGCGGCGCCCGACCCCACCGCGACCCCGGCGCAGACCAGCGCGCTGCCCACGGCCTGCGCGGCGCCGTAGGAGCCCGTGCCGACGAGCGGTGCCGTGAACGCCGCGGCGACCGGGATCAGGCCGGAGAACAGGGTGGCGCGCTCGGCCCCGATCCGCTGCATGCCCATGTACCAGCACACGAACCCGACGACGGTGACCACCGCCGCCTGCCACAGCAGCGCACCGGTCTCGACCGCGTCCGGCCGCCGCAGCCACCCGGCACCGTCGGCCAGGAGACCCACCACCGCCGACTCGGCCGCCGCGACGCCGCACACCACGGTGGACAGCAGCCGCGGGCCCAGGGGACGCAGTACGGGCACGGCGAGGACGGCGAATCCGACCTCGCCGACCAGGGCGCACACGGAGAAGGCGATGCCCGCGCCGTCGGTGCGCCCCCAGCCCTGCACCGTGAAGGCACCCACGGCCACGAACAACGCCCCGTACAGCACGACGCGCTGCGGCCGGCGTCCGTCCAGGAGGGGAACGAGGACGGCGACCACCACGGGCGCACAACCCACGAAGACGCCGGGGACCGCCGGTTCCGCCGTGCGTTCCGCGGCGAGGACGGCCAGGTTGAAGCCGACCATGCCGACGGCCGCGAGGAGCGCGAGGCGCAGCCACCGGCCGGCCCCGAGCATGCGCAGCCGGGTCGTCGCGCCGGGGCCGGCGAGCGGGACGAGCAGGAGGAAGGCCAGGCCGTAGCGCAGGAACTGGCCGCCCGCGTACGGGTAGTCACCGAGCAGGCTGTTGGCGGTGAAGGAGCCTCCGACGAGGACACAGGCGAGCGCGGCGAGCAGGGCTCCGCGCGTGGTGGTGGCGTTCATGCCCACGACGCTAGAAAGCACGGCGGCCCGTCACGGGGTCCACTTCAAGGGCGCCATCGGGGACCAATCGACGACGGCGTCCCTCACACGGTCGTCACGATTCCTCCTTCGGGTGCATGCCACGGGGATCCGGGGTAGTCGGAACGTCCCGGTGCCAACACATCGGTAAAGCAAGGGATTTGACGGGCATGAACGGACATGGGAAGGAACTTCCAGTGCGCACCCTCAAAGTGGCAACCGCTGTGGCGACCGCGAGCGTCTCCGTCGCCCTTCTGGCCGGCTGCGGCGGCGATTCCGGTGGCGAGAGCAAGCCGTTCGACGGGCAGAGCGCCGACGACATCGCCGCGAAGGCGGTGGAGGCCACCCAGCAGGCCAAGTCCCTGCACATGAAGGGGGACACCCGTCTGGAGGACGGCAGCACCGTCACCATCGACGTCTCCGTCGACCAGGAGAAGAACTGCCAGGGCACCATCGGCACCGGCGAGGGCAAGGCGGACGTGCGGCACACCGACGCGACGCTCTTCCTGCGCGGCGACGCGCAGTACTGGCGCAGCGCCCTGCAGCAGCAGCCCGACGCGGCCCAGAAGATGGCACCGAAGCTGCAGGGCAAGTGGGTGAAGATGCCGGCGAACGACGCCGCGACCGCCGGTGTCTGCGACAAGCAGGGCTTCATCGCCGCCATGGACGAGGACAAGTCCGAGCGCCAGGGCATGAAGCGCGGCGACACCACCGAGGTGGGCGGCGAGGAGGCCCTGAAGCTCACGAAGAAGGGTTCCGCCGGGGAGACCCTCGCCCTGTACGTCGCCACGGAGGGCGAGCCGTACATCCTGAAGACCACGACCGAGGGCGGCGAGAACCCGGGCAGCGTCACCTTCAGCGACTACAACAAGCCGGTGAGCCCCGAGCAGCCGCCCGCCGACCAGACCGTGGACATGAAGGAACTGGCCGGCGAGCAGCGGGCCTGACCCTACGGGGCGCCGCTCCCCGCGTCCCCGCGCTCCCGGTCGGAGGCCGGCCACACGTAGGGCAGGTCGTCCGGGACCCCGGGGAACAGCTCGGCGTACACCTCGGGCTCCTTGCGCACCAGCGCCGACCGGTGGCTGCGGTGGAAGGCGTCGTCCCCGAGCCAGGGCGGCAGTTCCCCGGCGTCCGCCAGCTCCGGCTGGTCGCGCACCGGCTCGTGCGGACGGCACACGGCGAGTCCGGCGACGAGCGAGGCGGCGCAACTGTCCTGGTGGCCCTGCTCGCGCCAGACCCGGCAGACCTCCAGGCCGTACCGGACGAGTGCCTCCTCGTAGCCCGTCCACATCCGTACCGCCGGGTGCCGGCGCCATCCGTAGCCCGGCACGGTCAGACCGCGCAGCACCTGGAGCGCCTCGACCCGCTGTTTGCCCAGCCGACGGCGGTCCAGGGCCAGCGCCGACTCCCGGAAACCGGGGTGGGGAAGGAAGGTCTGCATGCTGTCCTCTCCGGTCAGCCGGGGAACCGGCCCTGGTCGCGCAGGTGTCTGCGGCGTTCGGCGTAGGCGAGGTCGTCGCGCCACAGGCGGCCGGCGGCGGCGCGCATCAGCGGACGCAGGGCGGGTGCCAGACGGCGGGCCACGGGGAAACCCGGCCGGTCCGAGCTGGCCAGCACCGCCTCGACCACCGCGGTCCGCGGCCGGCCGCTCCCGTCCGGGCCGAGCGGTGTGGCATGGCTCTCCACGACGGACCCGGTGCCCTCGCCGTCGGTGATGCGCATGACGACGGTGCGGGGCTCCGGTGCGGTGAACTCGGCCCGTACGGGCACGACGAGCCGGCCGGTGAGCCGGAAGGAGACGTCCACGACGAAGCGGTCGGCGCCCGCGTCGGCGCCCGTCGTCCCGTCCGGCCTCCCGTCGGGTGCCTCGACGACCGTGAGGTCCACGAACGAGTGCGGGTGGAACCAGGCGCCGTGCCACGGGTCGAGCCGGTTGGCGACGACGTCCTCGGGCTCGCAGACCCCGACCCCGCGCCAGACGGACGTCAGCGCCGTCGCCCGCGGTGGCCTGGCGGGTACGACGGGCACCGGTGACGGCGGCTCCGCCCCCACCGCGTCCAGCCGCACCCACACCAACACGCCGTCGTCGTGGACCGGCAGGGGCTCCCAGCCGGCGAACGGGGCGCCGCTCAGGGCGAGTCCGTGCCAGTGGCACACGAGCGTGCCGCACCGCACCGGGCTGTCGGCCAACGGGGCACCGAGGTGGGGGCACACACCGGGTCCGCCCACCAGGCGCCCGTGCGCGTCCCGCCAGACGACGACCTCGACACCGGCGACCGTGCCGGACAGCGGACGGGTGGACCGTACGCCGGTGCTCGCGCCGAGGACGTACCAGTTGCCCGAGGGGCGTGCCCGGGCGCGCTCGAGGGCCCCGGCGATGACGGCGGGCCGGGCCTCGCGCCAGGTGGGCCGCTGGGCCTGCCAGGGGACGGGGCGGCGACGCAACCGCAGGGGCCAACGCCCCCGGTGCGGGCGGGGGTTCGGACTCATCCGGTCTCCTTCGCGGAGCAGGCGTCGGGCCGGTTCGGCACCGGCGCGGCGCCGCGGGCCGCGGCGGCGCGCGCTCCCAGCCGGGCGGCGAGCACGCGCGAGAGCCCGTCGGCCGCGACGGCCGCGCGCCGTCGGCGGCGCACCACCGCGCGCCGGTGCAGTACCGCGTACCCGTCGTCCGCGATGGCGTCGAGGATGTGCCGGTAGAGGATGAACGCGGTGCGGATACAGGGCCGCGCGACCGGGTCCAGCATGGCGAGTCCGGGTGCGGCCTCGCGGTAGACGGCGCGGGTGAGGTCCTCGGCGGCTCGCAGCGCGGCGGTGATGCGCCGGTCGTGGCGGCCGGTGCGTCTGCTCCACAGCAGCAGGTCCCGCTGGACGCCGTGCGCGGCCAGCAGGTCCGCCGGGAGGTAGATCCGGCCCCGGTCCAGGTCCTCGCCGACGTCCCGCAGGAAGTTGGTCAGCTGGAAGGCGACACCGAGCGCGGCGGCGTGCGGCGCGGCCCGGGCGCGGGAGGTCACGGTGCCGAGCACGGGCAGCATCTGCAGTCCGATGACGGCGGCCGAGCCGTGCATGTAGGCGCGCAGGTCGTCGTAGGTGGCGTAGTCGGTGACCGTGAGGTCGCTGCGCATCGAGGCCATGAAGTCGGTGAAGTGTGCCGGTTCGATGGCGTACCGGGCGGCGGTGTCGGCCAGGGCGAGGACCACGGGTTCGGCGGCGGGCCGCGCACCGGTCAGCGCCTGCCTCAGTTGCTCTTCGAGGCGGGCGAGGGTGGCCGCCCGCTCGGCGGTCGTCGCCTGTGCCCCCGTGTCGTCGACGATGTCGTCCGCCCACCGCGCGAACCCGTACAGGGCGTGCACGGCCGGCCTGCGGTCGGCGGGCAGGAGGCGGGTCGCCAGGAAGTAGGTGCGGCCGTGGCGTGCGTTGAGGAGCCGGCAGTGGGTGTAGGCGGAGCGCAGGGCCGGGTCGGTGATGCCCGCGGCGTCCAGTTCGCGGTGGGTCATCGGCGGCCGCCCCTCGCCGCCGTGGCGCGGGCCGGTGTTCCGGTGATGCGGGCGGCGGCCAGCTTCCCGGAGATCAGCACGGTCGGCACGCCGACTCCCGGGGTGGTCCCGCAGCCCGCGAGGACCGCGTTGTCCGTGCCGCGCACCAGGTTGCGGGGGCGGAAGGGCCCCGTCTGGGCGAAGGTGTGGGCGACGGAGAAGGGCGTGCCCGCGGCATGTCCCTGGGCGGTCCAGTCGGCGGGCGTCACCAGGCACTCCTCCTCGATGGCGGCGGCGATGCCGGTCAGTCCCCGGCGTTCCAGGGTGGCGAGCAGGCGGTCGCGGTAGCGGGGAGCGAGGTCGGTCCAGTCCCGGGCGCCCGGCCCGGTGTCGGTGTTGGGACAGGGCGCGAGGACGTAGTGGAGGTGGCGGCCCTCGGGGGCCAGGGACGGGTCGCCGGCGGTGGGCCGGGTGATCAGCAGGGAGGGGTCGGTCATGAGGGTGCCGGTCCTGGTCAGCTCGTCGAAGGTCCGGTGCCACGCGGCGCCGAAGGAGAGGGTGTGGTGGGCGAGGTGCGGCCAGGTGCGGGTGGTGCCGGTGTGCAGGACGACGGCGGAGGGCGCGTGCCGCAGTCCGAGCGGGCGGCGCGGTCGGCGGCCCAGCAGCCGGTGGACGGCGGGCAGGTCGGGGGTGAGGACGACGGCGTCGCAGGGGATGCGTTCGTGGGCGGTGACGACCGCGGTGACGCGGTTGCCGGAGCGTTCCAGGCCGGTGACGTCCCGGCCGAGGCGCAGGTCGGCTCCGGCGTCGGCGGCGGCGTCCGCCATGGCGCGGGGCAGGGCGTGCATGCCGCCGCGCGGGAAGTACACGCCGGCCACGGTGTCCATGTAGGCGATGACGGCGTAGGCGGCCAGCGCCCGGGCCGGTGCGACACCGGCGTACAGGGCCTGGAAGGAGAAGACGCGCTTGAGCCGTTCGTCCGTCAGGAAGCGTCCGATGCGTGCGTCCAGCCGGCCGAAGCCGCCGAGGGCGGCGAGCCGGGCCAGGTCGGGGGTGAGCAGGCCGAGCGGCGAGTCGAAGTTGGTGTCGATGAACCGGCACATCTGCACGGCGTACAGCTGCCGCAGCCAGGCGCGCAGCCGCCGGTACCCGGCCGCCTCCCGGGCCCCGGCGAACCGTTCGACCTCCGCCTCCATCGCGTCCGCGTCGGTGTGGACGTCGAGCGTGCCGCCGTCGGCGAAGCACGCCCGGTAGGCGGGGTGCAGGGGGAGGAGTTCGACGCGGTCGGCCAGCCGGTCGCCGACGGCGGCGAACGCCTCGTCGGCCAGTTGGGGCATCGTCAGGACGGTCGGGCCCGTGTCGAGGCGGTAGCCGCCGAGCTCGCGCCGTCCGGCACGGCCGCCGGGCAGGGGGTCGCGTTCCACGACCGTCACCCGCCGTCCGGAGCCCAGCAGGTGCAGTGCGGCCGACAGGCCCGCGAGCCCCGCCCCGACGACCACGACGTGGTCGGTGCGGCCGGTCACCGTCCGCGTCATCGCGGGGCCCCTCCCGTGGGCGGCCGGTCCCGCGGCTGTTCCCGGCCGTGGCCGGCCGTTCCGTGGCGCATCCCGGATCCTCTCGTCGTCGGCCGCGGCGGTGGGCCGTGCCGGGCACGCCGGCCGCCGCCGCTTCGGGCGGACGGCGCGCCGCGAACGCACCGTCCGTCGTCGGTCATGGGCCGCCGCCGGTGGGTGACCCGGCGTCATGTCTTCCCCCGTCGCCTCCGGCGCGACGCCGCCCGGGCCCGTTCACACCCGGCTGTCACCCGTCCGGCGGGTGTCCGCCGCGCCGGGTGGGTAGCCGCGCCGGGCCGTCCAGCGCGCCGTGCGTCCGCGGGCCGCGCGGGGGCGGAATACTCCGGCGGAACCGAGCCGTCGCACGCTCGTCGTACACGTTGTCGTGCGGACCGTCATACGGGGCCGTCCTACAGGGACGTGGTGCGGCCCGTCGTACAGGGACGTCGTACGCCGGTCCGACCGCGGCGGCCGGGCGGGCGGGCGGGGCGGACGGAAAGGAGGCGCCGTGGTCGACGCGGACATCGTGGTCGTCGGTGCCGGGGCCGCGGGGCTGTCCCTGGCCCACCGGCTGCCGGCCCCGGCGGACGCACCGCACCGGGCGGTGCCCTCCGTGGTCCTGATCGATCCGCCGCCCGGCCCGCTGCGGGCACCGCGCCGCACCTGGTGCTTCTGGGAGTCGGGCCCCGGCCGCTTCGACCCGGCGACGACGGCGTCGTGGGAGTGGCTGCGGGTGCGCGGCCGGGACGGGGCGGTCGTCCTGCGGCACATCGCGCCCGCGCGCTACAAGATGATCCGCTCGGACGACTTCGAGGCGCTGGTGGACCGCGACCTGAAGGACCGGCCCGGGGTGCGTCGTCTGGAGGCCACCGTCGGCACGGTGACCACCCTGCCGGACGGAACCGCGTGCGTGTCCGCCACGGACGCCGCCGGGGCCCGGGCGGGCCTGCGCGCCCGCTGGGTCTTCGACTCCCGCCCGCCGGACCGTCCGCCGCCGGCCCGCACCCGCCTCCTCCAGCACTTCCGCGGCTGGTTCGTCCGCACCCGGCAGCCGGTCTTCGACCCGGGGGTGGTCGAGCTGATGGACTTCCGCACCGTCCAGCCGGCGCACGGCCTGTCCTTCGGCTACGTCCTCCCGACCGGCCGGCACACCGCACTCGTCGAGTACACCGAGTTCGGGCCGGCACCGCTGACGTCCGGCGCGTACGACAGCGCACTCGAGGACTACACGCGCCGCGTCCTGCGCACCGGCGCCACGGAGATCCTGTCGACGGAGCAGGGGGTGATCCCGATGACCGACGCCGTCTTCGAGCGGCGGGCCCGGGGCTCCGGTGCCGTCTTCCGGATCGGCGTCGCGGGTGGGGCCACGCGCGCCTCCACCGGGTACACGTTCGCCGCCGTGCAGCGGCAGTCCGACGCCATCGCCCGCGCCGTGCGCGCGGGCCGCCGCCCCGTGCCGCCGCCCCCGCACCCGGCGCGGGCCCGGCTGATGGACGCGGTGCTGCTGCGCGCGCTGGGGACCGGGCGGGTGGACGGCCCCGACCTCTTCTTCCGGCTGTTCGACCGCGTACCCGCCGGGCGGCTGCTGCGCTTCCTCGACGGGCGGTCCCGGCTGTACGAGGACGTCGCGGTCGGGATACGCACCCCTGTCCTGCCGATGCTGCGTACGGCGGCGGAGCTGCCGTGGCTGCCGCGTCGCCACACCCCCGTCCGCTGAGAGCCGCCGGTCCGAGAGACCCCGTCACCAGGAGCGCCGATGCCCTTGCTGCGCGACGCCGCGCTGACCGCCGCCTTCGACCACGGCGCCGGCCGCTACGACCGCATGGTCGCGCTCAACCCGGGATACCACGCCCAGTTGCGCCGCTCCGCCCGCCGGCTCGGCCTCGCGGACGGCGGCGCCGGCCGCCGGGTGCTGGACCTGGGCTGCGGCACGGGCGCGTCGACGGCGGCGCTGGCCGCGGCCTTCCCCGCCGCGGAGATCGTGGGGGTGGACGCCTCGGCGGGCATGCTGGCGCGGGCCGAGTCCAAGCGGTGGCCGCCGCGGGTGCGCTTCGTGCACGCCCCGGCGGAGGAACTGCACCGGGCCGGGCCGGCCGGGCCCTTCGACGCCGTCCTCGCCGCCTACCTGTTCCGGAACCTGACCGATCCCGACGCCGTCCTGCGTACGGTGTACCGGCTGCTGGCTCCCGGGGGCAGGCTGGCGGTGCACGAGTACGCGCTCAGTGGGCGGCGCGCGCACCGTCTGGTGTGGGCCGCGGTGTGCCGGGGCGTCATCCTGCCGCTGGGCACGGTCACGGGCGACCGGGACCTCTACCGGCATCTGCGGCGCAGCGTCGCGGCGTTCGACACCGCGCCCGCGTTCGGCGAGCGGCTGGGCCGGGCCGGGTTCGAGCGGGTCCGGATCCTGCCGCTGCCGGGCTGGCAGACGGGCATCACCCACACCTTCGTCGGCCGCCGCGCCGACGCGGAGACGGGCGGGGCGCCCACGGGCCGCACGGAGACGGGCCGGGCAGGGGCGGACCGGGCAGAGGCGGACCGGGCGCAGACCGGCGGCCCGCGAGCCCGCGGTACGCGAACAGGCCAGGCGGTGACGGACCGGGCGCCGACGACCGGCACGCAGACAGCCGGCACGGAGACGCACGGCCGGCGAACCGACCGCACGGAGACGGGCGGCACGGAGACGGGCGGCACGGAGACAGGAGGTGCCCGGTGAACCGGGGCGCCGGAGCGCGGCCTCCTGGGCGGGACCGGCGCGCACAGGCCGTCGCTCCCCGGCCGGGCCGGGCGCGGGTGAGCGGTGATCCGCCGTCCGTGGCGGTGATCGGCGGTGGCATCGCGGGGCTGGCGGCGGCGACCGTCCTCGCCGAGCGGGGGGTGCGCGTGGTGCTCCACGAGCGCGAGCCCGTGCTCGGCGGCCGGGTCGCGGGCCGGCCGGTCGAACTGCCCGACGGCACGCCCGCCACGATGAGCCGGGGCTTCCACGCCTTCTTCCGCCAGTACTACAACCTGCGGAGTCTGCTGCGCCGTTGCGATCCCGGCCTGGGCATGCTGACCGGCCTGCCGGACTATCCGCTGCGGCACAGCAGCGGGCTGCGCGACGGTTTCCGCCGGGTACCGCGCACTCCCCCGTTCAGCGCCCTCGGCTTCGTCGCCCTGAGCCCCAGCTTCAGGCCGCGCGACCTGCTGGCCATGCGACCCGCCGCGGCACTGCCCCTCCTCGACGTCCGCGCGCGCCGCGTCCACGAACGGCTGGACGACGTCAGCGCCCACGACTTCCTCGACACCCTGCGCTTCCCCGCGGCCGCGCGGCATCTGGCCTTCGAGGTGTTCTCCCGCAGCTTCTTCGCGGACCCGCGGGAGCTGTCGGCCGCGGAGATGGCGCTGATGTTCCACATCTACTTCCTCGGCTCCAGCGAAGGACTGCTGTTCGACGTCCCCCGCGAGCCGTTCCCGCAGGCGCTGTGGGATCCGCTCGCGGGGCACCTGACGCGGCATGGGGCCGAGGTGCGGACGAACACGTCCGTCGAGGCCGTCCGGCCCGGTCCGCCCGGCAGTCACCTGGTGGTCGACGCCGCCGGTGCCCGGCCGTACGACGGGGTCGTGCTCGCCCTGGACACCGGCGGCCTGCGGGAGGTGGTGGGCCGCTCACCCCACCTGGGTGACGCCGCGTGGCGCGAGCGGGTGGCGCGGCTGCGGAATGCTCCGCCGTTCCTGGTCTCCCGGCTGTGGCTGGACCGTCCGGTCGCGTCCGGCCGGCCCGGTTTCCTCGGCACCAGCGGCTACGGCTCGCTGGACAACGTCAGCGTGCTGTCCCACTGGGAGGGCGAGGCCGCGCGCTGGGCGGCGCGCACCGGCGGGTCGGTCGTCGAACTCCACGCCTACGCCCTCCCGTCGACGGCGCTCCCGGAGGTGGAGGAGAAGCGCCTCGTCGATCAGTTGCACCGGGTGTATCCGGAAACCCGCAAGGCCCGCGTCGTCGCCGCGCGGCACGAGTGGCGGGCGGACTGCCCGCTGTTCACCGTCGGCGGCCACCGCGACCGTCCGACGGTCCGCACACCCGACCCGTGCGTCGTCGTCGCCGGGGACCTGGTCCGCACGGATCTGCCCGTGGCCCTGATGGAACGCGCCGCCACCTCGGGGTTCCTCGCCGCCAACGCCCTGCTGGAGCGGTGGGGTGTGCGCGGCGAAACGCTGTGGACGGTGCCGGACCAGGGCCGGTCCGCCCTGCTGCGTGCCGTGGCGCGACGGTTCGGGGCGCGCTGAGACCACGCCTGCGGCTGCCGGGGCGGTGGGCGCGCCGACACCACACCTGCGACACCCGGAACGGTAGACCCGCCGACACCACACCTGCGACACCCGGGGCGTGGCCCGCGCCGCGGTACCGGGGTGGCGGCATCCCGCGCGGGCCGGGGCCGTTCACGGGCGCCCGGGGCGTTCGCCTCGCCGGGCGCCACGCCACGGGCGGGCCGGGAGGGCCGCACCGCGCAGCCGTCGCGCGGCGACTGCGGTTCTAGGCTCCCGTCCCGTGCGCCGCGCGGTCGGCCCGTCCGCCCGCGCCGAGCGGGCCGGTGGGGTTCAGGGCACCCGCGGCCTCCAGCCGGGGCAGTTGGCGGCGGGACAGCCGCATGACCACGGGCGGCAGGGCGCCGCGCCCTGCCTGTACCAGGCGCAGCCAGCCGGGCGCGTACACGGCGGTACGGCGGCGCTCCACGGCGCGCACCAGCCTGGCGGCGACGTCGTCCGCCTGGAGGACACGGCGGGCCGGGGGCGGCATGTGCGCGCGCAGCTCGCGCAGGACCGCGTGCCGGTCGGCGTCGCGGATCATGTCGGTGTCGATCCAGTTGAGGTAGGCGATGCCCACGGCGATCCCGTGGTGGGCCACCTCGGCGCGCAGCGAGTGGGTGAAGGCCTCCACGCCCGCTTTGGCGGCGCAGTACGCGCTCATCATGGGGGCGGCGCCGAGCGAGGCCAGGGAAGCGACCTGGAGGTGGTATCCCGCGGTGCGGAGCAGGTCCGGCAGGAAGGCCCGGGCCGTGTGGGCGCTGCCGGTCAGGTTCACGTCGACGACGCGTCGCCACTCGGCCGGGTCCGACATGGCGAACGGGCCGCCCTCCGCGATGCCCGCGTTCGCCACCACGACCGACGGCGGCCCCAGACGGCCGCGGACCTCGTCGGCCGCGTCGTCCAGCGCGGCGGGGTCGGTGACGTCGGCCTCGACGGCGAGCGCCGGGCCCGGGAGCTCCGCCAGCACGGCGTCCAACCGCGGCTTCTCGTGGCCGAGCAGGGCGATCCGGGCCCCCCGGCGGGCGCACTCGCGGGCCAGGGCGGCGCCCACTCCGCGCGCGGCGCCGGTCACCACGACGGTGCGGTCGCGGAGGGGGCCGTCCGTCACCGGCCGGCTCTTCCGCCGGGGAACACGGGGGCGGTCGCACGCGGACGTCACCGCTTGTCACCCGTGCGGTCGCGGCGGGTGAGGCCGCGTTGCACGCGCGTGAGGCCGGCGAACCGGTGCTGGCGCAGGGCGGCGCGGGCGGCGTTGGACCCCGGCGCCCCGTGCACCCCGCCTCCCGGATGGGCGCCCGCGGAGGCGAGGAAGAGGCCGGTCACCGGGGTCTCCGGCCGCCCGGTGCCCGGCACGGGCCGGAAGACGAGCTGCTGGTGCATGGCGGTGGTGCCCCCGTTGATGGAGCCGCCCACCAGGTTGGCGTTCATGGCCTGGAGGGCCGGCGGGGCGAGCACGCGGCGGGCCCGGATCAGCGCCCGGAAGCCGGGCGCGAAGCGTTCCACCTGACGCTCGACGCGGTCGGCCATGAGTTCCCGCTCCTTGGTGTCCCAGGTGCCGGTGATGCCCTCGTCGCCCGCGTCGCCCCGGATGTCGTGGGGGACGTGGGTGTAGGCCCAGGCGGACTCGGTGCCGCGCGGTGAGCGGGTCGGGTCCGTGGTCGTCATCTGGCCGAACAGCGAGAAGGGGCGGTCGGGGACCTGCCGCATGGCGATCTGGGCGGCGAACCGGGTCAGCTCGTCGAGACCGTCGGCCAGATGCACGGTTCCGGCCCGGGCCGCGTCCTCGCACCGCCAGGGCACTGGGCCGTCCAGCGCCCAGTCCACCTTGAAGGTGGCGAAGTCCCACTGGAAGCGCCGCAGGTCGGCGAGGACCTGGTCCGGGAGGTGCTCCGGGGCGAGGAGATCTCCGTAGAGGGCGGGGACGGACACGTCGGCGAGTACGGCGCGCCGGGCGGCGACCGTCTCCCCGCCGGCCGTGCGGACGCCCACCGCGCGCCGGCCCCGGACCAGGACGCGCTCGACGCGCTCCCCGCAGCGCAGGATGCCGCCGCGCGCCCGCAGCCGGTGGACCAGGGCCGCGGTGAGGGCGCCGGAGCCGCCGACCGGCACGGGAAAGCCGTAGGTCTGTCCGAGCATCGACATGAGCCAGCCGAAGCCGCCGCTTCCGGCGGCCTCGGGTGCGAGGTCGGCGTGCAGGGCGTTGCCGGCCAGGAGCAGTTTGCCGCCCTCGCCGCGGAACTCCTCCTCGCCCAGGCGGCGCACCGGCAGCACCAGGGTGCGCGCCAGCCGGAGCCCGCCCCCGCCGCGCAGCCGCAGGGCCAGCCGGGCGCCGGCCCGGATCGGGGGGAAGGGCGTGAAGAGGGCGTCCAGGATGTCGGCCCGGTAGCGGTCCCACACCTCGTGCAGGCGGTCCCAGGCGGCGCCGTCCCCGGGTGCGAAGGCGTCGAGGGAGGCGGCGGTGGTACCGATGTCGCGGTCGAGGACCGCGCACGTGCCGTCGGTGAGGGGATGGGCGAGCACGTGGGGAGCGTGGCCCCAGCGCAGCCCGTGGTCCTCCAGTCTCAGTCCGGCGAGGACCGGGGAGGCGGCGGCGAGCGGATAGAAGGAGCTGAACAGGTCGTTGACGAAACCGGGGGCGACCTCGCTGTCGTGGCGCACCGCTCCGCCCGGCTCGGGCTGCTCCTCCAGGACCTCCACGCTCCAGCCGGCGTCCGCCAGCAGGTTCGCCGCCACCAGCCCGTTGGGGCCGGCCCCGATCACGACGGCGTCAGGCACGGCCGCCTCCCGACCCGAACCCCACGCTGCCGGCCGACTCCGGCGGATCCGGCCGGCACTGGTCCCCTGCCTGGGACTCGCACAGACTGGCGAGCCGGGCGAGCATCGCGCGGTGCCGCACCTGGATCAGCGCCTCGACGCCCACGTTGTGCAGCAGGCCGCCGGGACCGCGCAGCGGGTGTTCGTCCACGAGCACCAGGCACTGGTCGCCCCAGGGGCGCAGCTCGATGGCGATCCGGGCCGTGCCGAGCCTGCCCGCCTTCGCCTCGAGCTCCAGCACGGAGCCCTCCACGCAGTGTCTGACCACCGACTCGTTGTTCAGCCGCACCGGCCCGATCCGCACCTCGTAGGCGATCGTCGCGCCGACCTGCGGCCACTGTCCGGCCTTGGGGGTGACCTCGGACGGGCCCACCACCCACTTCACGTACTGGTTGCCGTCCGCCAGCACGTCCCACACCGCCTGCGGGCTCGCCTGGATCAACCGATGCCGAACCGCCACGCCTGCCTCCCGCGTCCAGAAGCCGTCTCTGCAAGGACGCAGCACTGAGTGCCCCGTCCGCGACCGGCCAACCGGGGTGGTCGGGGCACTCCCCCGCAACGGTGCGAGGGGCAGCGGCCCGACCCGGAGCAGTACCCGGCCTCCCACCGCGCCGCGCAGGACGCCTGCCACTGCCGGGGCGGCGCCGCCGGGACGCCGGAGGACGCGGTGGCCGACTCGGCGCAAGCCGCGTGGGCGAGGCCGCTGGGCCGGGAGGAGGAGGCCGAGGCCTTCGCCGACCGGGCCGTGTGGTGGCGCGACGTCTTCTCCCCCGACGCGACGCCCGACGGCGGCTACGTCCCGGCCCGCGACCCCGACGCCTCCCGGGGCAGCGTTCGGCCCGGCCACCGGAATCGGCTTCGCGCAGGGCGCCGGTGCCACGTACACGTGAAGGTGCCGCAGGACGTGCAGGAGCCGGCGGCGGCGATGGGGCGGCCGGGAGGTCGCGGCCGGCCGGCGGCGCTCCCCGGAAAGGCCCTGCATTGGCATGGACCTGACGTTGCACCCTGGCTAAGCTCGAACCAACCCCGACGAGAGCGCTCTCAGACCGCGGTTGTTCCACCGATCTGTTCCACCCCCACCTTGTTGGAACGACGAAGGGCAACTCCCGTGAGACGCAGCAGACTCAGGCACCTCGGCCTGGCCGGCCTCCTCCTGCTCGGCAGCCTGACCGCCGTCGGCACGCTGCCGGCCTCGGCCGCCGACTCCCCCACCGCATCCGCCGAGGAACCGGCCTCCGCCGGTCTCCTGGACGCCATGCAGCGGGACTTCGGCCTCACCCGGGCCGAGGCCGAGGACCGGCTCGCGGCCGAACGCCGCGCCACCGACCTCGCACCCACGGCACGGCGGGCCGCCGGCGACGCCTTCGGCGGCGCCTGGTTCGACGCCGCCCGCGGGCAACTGACCGTGGCCGTCACCTCGGACGCCACCCCCGCGACGGTCCGGGCCGTCGACGCCACCGGTGCGCACGTCCGCACCGTCGAGCACAGCGCCCAAGAGCTCGACGCCGCCAAGGCCCGCGTCGACCGCCTGGACGCACCCGCCGGCGTCAGCGGCTGGCACGTCGACCCGGCCGCCAACACGGTGATCGTCGACGTGGTCGAGGGCGACCGTTCCGACAACGATGTCCGGCGGTTCGTGGACCGGGCCCGCGAGGCCGGCCCCGTCACGGTCCGGACGGTGCCGTCGGCCCCGCGGACCTTCGCGGCGGGCACCGTCGGCGGCGACCCCTACTACACCGGCAACGTCCGCTGCTCCATCGGCTTCTCGGTGCACGGCGGGTTCGTCACCGCCGGGCACTGCGGCGGTGCGGGAGCGGCGGTCCGCGGCTGGGACGGTTCACACATCGGAACGTTCCAGGGCTCGTCGTTCCCGGGCAACGACTACGCCTGGGTCAGCGTGGGCAGCGGCTGGTGGACGGTGCCGGTCGTGCTCGGCTGGGGCACGATCCCGGACCGGCTCGTGCGCGGATCGAACGAGGCACCCGTCGGCGCCTCGGTCTGCCGCTCCGGGTCCACCACCCACTGGCACTGCGGCACCGTGCTCGCCAAGAACGAGACGGTCAACTACAGCCAGGGCGCGGTGCACCAGATGACGAAGACCAGCGTCTGCGCCGAGGGCGGCGACTCGGGCGGCTCCTTCATCAGCGGTGACCAGGCGCAGGGCGTCACCTCGGGCGGCTGGGGCAACTGCTCCAGCGGCGGGGAGACCTGGTTCCAGCCCGTCAACGAGATCCTGAACCGCTACGGACTGACGCTGCACACGGCCTGACCCGGGGGCGGCGGGGAGGACTTCGCCGGGTGACCGGCGGGGTCCTCCCCCAGTCAGAAGCCACCCCGTCAGAAGCGGCCCGGCCCGGTGCCCGACTCCGCCCCGTCAGAAGCCACCCGGCTCCGGCGCCTCGGGACCGCTCGCCGTGGTCAGCCGACGGTAGGCGGCCCGTGCGTGGACCAGGCGGGCCAGTGCCGTGCCGACGAGGGCCGCGCCGAGCAGACACGCCAGCCAGACCGCGTCCCGCCGGCCGGCCCAGGTCAGCGTGCCGGCCGGCGGGACGGCGAAGCCGTTGAGGGACAGCCAGCACAGGAGGGCCGTTCCGGGAGCGGCCGTGAAGCGGGCGCGGAGTCCGAGCAGGGCCGCCAGCAGGGAGAGCACGGCCAGTGCCAGTCCCGGGCGGCCCGCGCCCACGGTGCCGTTGAGGAGCGCCACCAGGGCGAGGGCGCCGCCGAACGCTCCCGCCCACACCAGCGGAGCCGCGACCGGCCGGGGGACGGGTCTGGCACCCCTGCCCAGGGGCACCCACTCGATCATGCTGACGGCTCCTTCCGGTCCCGGACGGCTCCGACCACGGCGTCGGACACCGGCCCTGCGGGCAGATTGTCCCACCGCGGCGCGCAGTGACGTACCGGCCGGGGCGGTGGTACCGGGGCTCACCGGCCCACCGGCCGGGACCGTGTCCGCGCGCACCCCGGCCCTGCGAAGTCCTCCCGCACCGGCCGCTGTCCGAACCGCCGGCCCCCGTCGCCGGGGCCCTCCCCGGGCCTACCGGTCGACTCCCGCGTGCTCCGAGGACGAGGCCGAAGTCGGGGCCGCAGTCGAAGCCGAGGCCGATGTCGAGGCCGGAGCCCGGTCCGACGCCGGCGCCGACGGTTCGTCCGCTTCCGCGTCCGCGCCGGGCCCGCCGTCCGGAGCCGTGGCGGGCGTACTCGACCCGGGGAGCAGCCTCCCGGCGGCCCGCAGGGCGCCGGCGAGCACGTACGCCCGTCCCGCGACGACGGGACCGAGGACGGCGAGGACGAGGACGTATCCGGCGATGAAGGGAGCGAGCCGCCCGTCGAGTCCCGCGCCCGCGGCCATGGCGGCCAGGATGAGCGCGAACTCCCCCCGGGCGACCAGGGTGGTGGCGATCTCCGCGGCCGGTTCGGAGCCGTAACCGTACACACGGGCGACGCACAGCCCGGCGATGACGTTCATGACGACGGTCAGTGCCGCCGCCGCGGCGACCGGGCCGGCGACGGTGGCGAGGTCGCCGGGGTCGATGGCGAGTCCGAAGGCGAAGAAGAAGATCGCCGCGAAGGCGTCCCGGAGCGGGTGCACCAGTTCGCGGATCCGTGGTCCGGAGGGGGTGCCCGCGAGGATCAGCCCGACCATGAAGGCACCGATGGCGTCGGCGACGCCGAGGACCTCGGAGATTCCGGCCACGAGCACCGCGGCCCCGAGGAAGCTGATGACGAGCAGTTCGTTGTCCCGGGTCGCGATCAGGCGGCCGACGAGCCGGGTGCCGTAGCGGGCCGCGGCGGCCAGCACCAGCAGGAAACCGAAGGCCTTGCCGGCCTGCAGGGCCATGTCCCAGGCGCCGTGCGCGCCCGCGACGACCGGCTGGAGGGCGGCCAGGTACAGCGCGAGGAAGATGTCCTCCACGACGATGACGCCGAGGATGAGACGGGTCTCCGGGCGGCCGATCCGGCCCAGGTCGATGAGGATCTTGGTGACGATCGCGGAGGAGGAGATGCCGAGCACGCCGGCGAGCACCAGCGCCTCGCGCACTCCCCAGCCGAGGACGAAGCCGAAGCCGAGCCCGGCGCCGACGTTCAGCAGCAGGTAGACGCCGCCGGCGGTCAGCAGCCGTTTGCCGCCGTTCTTGAGGTCGTCGAGGTGGAACTCCAGGCCCAGGTAGAAGAGCAGCAGCACCAGTCCGAGCGCGGAGAGCATCTCGAAGTCGTGCGCGTCCTCCACCAGGACGAACCCGGGGGTGTGGGGGCCGAGCAGGATGCCGGCGAGCATGAACAGGGGGATCGTCGGAAGTCCGATCCTGCCGCCGAGGCGGGCGAGGAACGCGGCGGCCAGAAAGGCGCCGCCCATGGCGAGCAGGGTGTCAGCGTGTCCCACGGGCCACCGCCTTCGACCGCGCGGAGGGTCGGGAGGGCTTCACTCGGCAGGGATGGATGCGCATTCTCCTTCGTGTGTGACACGTCATCTGTGGTACGGCCGGACGTCGTCGGCCGGCACCGGCGCCGTGGCACCGCGCCCGTTCGGCCCGGGGGCGGCGCCGTGGCGCCGCCCCCGGGCCGAACGGGGGCGCGGACCGGACCGCGGAGGCACGGGCGGACGCCCGGACCGGACCGCCGGGCGCACGGACGGGCGGGCGCCGGGTCCGGTCCGCGTCCACGGCGCTACGCCACGGCCGCCACCGGCCGCCCCGGCACCCGCGGCGCGGACGGCACGCCCGGAACAGGCCGTGCGGCAACACCCGCGAACGGGCGGGACGAGGGCTGGGTGCGCAGCGATCCCCGGCCCTCGGAAAGGCCCCGGAGCGCGGCGTCGCTCCACGGTCACACACCGGGCCGGTGCCGCGGCATCGGGGACGGCACCCATAACGTCCGGTGGCCGACACCCATCATCGGCCGGGAGCGCGCGTCGCTCCGCGGCCGAGACGTACCCGCGGCGCTACGGAAGGGGGCGCACCACGGTCGGTCGGCGCCGACCGCCCGCCACGGTTCCCGCCGACCGCCCGTTCCCGCCGACCGCCCCACGCAGTCCGCCCCGCCGCGGGATGCGGCGGGGCGGACGACGTCGCGGACGGTCCGTCAGCACGGCGTGGTTGCCATGAGCTTCTCGAACGAAGCCATGCAGTCCGGGCAGTGACGTGCCCGTTCGCCGTCGGATGCCTCGATACGTTCGCGGAGTCGCTGTCCGCACAGGGTGGCCGCGGCCGATTTGGCCATCACGTGCCACACCAACGCTCCGCCCGCCTTCTCCGGGCCCACGCACATTTCGTACATGTTCGGCCTCCCAGCCTGGACGCCGCTGACACCCTCCAGGAGACACCGGATCGGCCGCCGTCAGTAGTGAGCGAGGGCCATTCGGGTGACGGCCGCTTCGTCCCTCCGAGGCGGTGACGCACCCGGACGGATAGAAACGATCTGCCAATCGGCCCTACCTGGGTGGGCGCGTGACGTGGCGTCGACGCAGGCGGCCGGGGTTCGGATGCTCTGGTCGGATGGCGACACAGACCGAACCGATCACGCCGGTCCCGGCGGCGGAACCCCGCGGCAAGGGGCGGGTGGTCATCTCCTGGCTGACCACGACCGATCACAAGCGGATCGGTCATCTGTACCTCATCACGTCGTTCGCGTTCTTCCTGATCGCCGGAGTGCTGGCGATGCTGATCCGGGCGGAGCTGGCCCGGCCGGGTCTGCAGCTGCTCTCCAACGAGCAGTACAACCAGGCCTTCACGATGCACGGCACGATCATGCTGCTGCTGTTCGCCACCCCGACCTTCGCCGGATTCGCGAACGCCGTCATGCCGTTGCAGATCGGTTCCCCCGACGTCGCCTTCCCACGGCTGAACATGCTGTCGTACTGGCTCTTCCTCTTCGGCGGACTGATCGTGCTCGCCGGTTTCCTGACCCCGCAGGGCGCGGCGGACTTCGGCTGGACCGCCTACACGCCGCTGAGCGGCCCGCTCCACGCGCCCTACCTCGGCGGTGACCTGTGGATCATGGGGCTGGCGCTGTCCGGGTTCGGCACCATCCTGGGATCGGTCAACTTCATCACCACGATCATCTGCATGCGCGCGCCCGGCCTGACCGTCTTCCGCATGCCGATCTTCGTCTGGAACGTGCTGCTGACCTCGGTCCTGGTGCTGCTGGCCTTCCCGGTGCTGGCGGCGGCGCTGCTGGTGCTGGAGGCGGACCGCCACTTCGGCGCGCACGTGTTCGACGCGGAGAACGGCGGGGCGATCCTGTGGCAGCACCTCTTCTGGTTCTTCGGCCACCCCGAGGTGTACATCCTCGCGCTGCCGTTCTTCGGGGTGGTCACCGAGATCATCCCGGTCTTCGCCCGCAAGCCGGTCTTCGGTTACATGGGGCTGGTCGGTGCCACCATCGCCATCGCCGGGCTGTCGGCCACCGTCTGGGCGCACCACATGTTCGCCACCGGTGCCGTGCTGCTGCCGTTCTTCTCGTTCCTGACCTATCTCATCGCCGTCCCGACCGGGGTGAAGTTCTTCAACTGGATCGGCACGATGTGGAAGGGGTCCCTGTCCTTCGAACCGCCGATGCTGTGGGCGGCCGGCTTCCTGGTGACCTTCCTCTTCGGCGGACTGACCGGGGTGATCCTCGGCTCGCCGCCGCTGGACTGGCACGTCACCGACTCGTACTTCGTCGTGGCGCACTTCCACTACGTCCTGTTCGGCACGATCGTGTTCGCGATGTTCGGCGGGTTCAGCTTCTGGTGGCCGAAGATGACCGGCCGCATGCTCGACCACCGGCTGGAGAAGGTGCACTTCTGGACGCTGTTCGTGGGTTTCCACACCACGTTCCTGGTGCAGCACTGGCTCGGTGTCGAGGGCATGCCGCGCCGGTACGCCGACTATCTGGCCGTCGACGGCTTCACGGCCCTCAACACCCTGTCCTCCATCGGCGCGTTCCTGCTCGGCCTGTCCACACTGCCGTTCCTGTACAACGTCTGGAAGACCGCCAGGTACGGCCGGCCGGTCCGGGTCGACGACCCCTGGGGATACGGCCGTTCACTGGAGTGGGCGACGTCGTGTCCCCCGCCCCGCCACAACTTCCACGCGCTGCCGCGGGTGCGCTCCGAGTCTCCGGCCTTCGACCTCAACCACCCCGAACTCGTCCGGCTCGACCAGGCGGAGCAGACGGGGCGGCGCGACGCCGTGGAGCCTGGCCAGGGGCAGGGGCACAAGGGCGACCGCTGACCGTCGGCGCACCGCACTTGGCTGTCCGGACCAGAGGCATGGATCGCCGGGAAGCTCCACGGACGGCCGCGAGCCGCCGCGAGCGCCGCCGGCGGGCCGGCGGGCGATCGCGGCTCCGACGGCCCGGGTGAGCCTTCGCGGGGTGAGCCTTCGTGGGAGGGGTACTCCGTCCTCCCGTGAGGGTTCCGGCCCGGGCGGCCGGGCCCGGCCCGTGCTCCCGGACAGGATCGGATCACCCACATGTCCCCGTCCTCCGACGACTCCCTGCGGATCCACTTCGTCGGCAACGCGACCGTGCTGCTCCAGTACCGCGAGCTGAGCCTGCTCACCGATCCGAACTTCCTCCACCGCGGCCAGCGCGCCCACCTCGGGTACGGCCTGGTGAGCCGTCGTCTGACCGAGCCCGCGCTCGAACCCGGCGACCTGCCCGAGCTCGACGCCGTACTGCTGTCGCACCTGCACGGCGACCACTGGGACCGCCGGGCCCGGCGGCACCTGTCCCGGTCGCTGCCGATCGTCACCACCCCGCACGCATCCCGCCGGCTGCAGGGCGTGCACGGGTTCCACCGGGCCGTGGGGCTGCGCACCTGGCAGGAGGAGACCGTGCGGCACGCGGACGCGCGGGTACGCATCACGGCACTGCCCGGCCGGCACGCCGGGCAGCCCGTCCTGCGACGCCTGCTGCCGCCGGTGATGGGCAGCCTGCTGGAGTTCGGCCCGGCCGACGGTCCCCCGCGGCACCGGCTCTACGTGTCCGGCGACACGCTGCTCTTCGACGGCCTGGACGAGATCGCCCGGCGTTTCCCCGGCCTGGACCTGGCCGTGCTGCACCTCGGCGGCACGACCCTGCCCGGCGGTTTCGTGGTGACCATGGACGGGCGCCAGGGCGCGGAACTCGCCCGGCGCCTCGGCCCCCGGCTGATCCTGCCGGTGCACTACGGCGACTACACCGTCTTCCGCTCCCCGCTCGACGCCTTCCTGGCCGAGGCCGACCGGAAGGGGCTCGCGGACCGGATCGTGCACTGCCGGCACGGACAGCGGGCCGTCCTCGGCCCGGACGGCGGGCCGCCCGTCGTGACGTAGCGGGCGGCGACCGCCGCGACCCACCCGGCGACCGTGTGGACACCGCAGACGTGGGCGCCGCAGACGTGGGCGCCCTCCTCCGCGTCCAGCCGGCCGTGGTGTGCCCTGCCGTACGACGCGTTCACCCGGCCGCGTTGTCGGTGCGCATCCGCACCTGCTCCTCCAGGCGCCGCAGGCTGCTGTCGAGGGCGTCGGCCACGGCGTGCTCCCCGGGATCGTGTCCCTCGTCGAAGAACGACAGGTGCACCGTCACCTCACTGGCTCCGCTGTCGATGCCGGCGACCTGGAGCCAGCCGGCGTAGCTGCCCTGCTCGCGGGTGCCCCATTCGAGCCGCATCTGCTCCGGCCGGGCACTGAGCAGTGCGGAGGTGTCCTGGTCGGTGCGGTCCTCGTGCACGGTGACGGCCGGCAGGTCCTCGGCTTCCACGTGCAGGTCCCGGGGCAGCCAGGCGTCCAGTTGCCCGACGTTCGAGGCCTGGTCGAAGACCTGTTCGGGCTGGGCGGGCATGGTGCGGGAACGCTCGTACTCGGTCATGTGGCACCACTCCTTCGCGCTCGGTGCCGTACGAGGTGACGCGTGCCCTGTTCTGCCCCGGCCGAAGCGCCCGGCGCGTGACCCGCTCGACGGGCGAGGCCCGGCGCGCGGTGCCAGACTGCTGCGCAGCGTGCCCCGGCACGACGGGTTTCTCGACGAGGGGAGACGAGGTGTCGACGTCAGAGGCGACCGACATGCTGCTCGAGTTCCTCGCCGATCCCGGCCATCTGACGTTGGACCTGCGCACCGCCGTGGCCCGTTGCGCCAAGGCCCTGGACCTCCAGCACGCCGTGGTCTACCTCGTCGACCTGCAGCAACGGCATCTCGTACCGCAGACCGACGTGGCGTCGGCCATACCCGTCGACGGCTCACTCGCCGGCTGGGCCTACCGTACGCAGGCGCTGCGGGTGGAGGAGTCGGAGACCGGCGGTGTCACGGCGTGGCTGCCCCTGGTGGACGGCGCCGAGCGACTCGGCGTGCTGGCGGTGCACTCGTCGGCACTCACCTCCACCGCGCTTGTCCGGGGGCGGGCGCTGGCCTCGCTGCTGGCCATGATGATCACCTCGAAGCGGGCCTTCGAGGACTCCTTCGTCCGGCACACCCGCACCCAGCGGATGCACCTGCCCTCCGAGATGCTCCGCGCGTTCCTGCCGCCGCGCACCATCGGCAACGCGCACGTCGTGTCGACGGCCGTCCTCGAACCGGCCTACGAGCTCGGCGGCGACGCCTTCGACCACTCGCTCACCCAGAAGACGCTGCACGTCTCGGTCATCGACTCCATGGGTCACGACCTGGCCTCCGGGCTCACCAGCGCGGTGGCGCTGGCCGCCTGCCGCAACGCCCGGCGCAACGGGGCCGACCTGCCCACCCTCGTGGAGTGCGTCGACGACGCCCTGGCCGGCTGGCTGCCGGAGCAGTACTGCACCGCTGTCATCGCCCAGCTGGACTTCGAGACCGGTCTGCTGCGCTGGAGCAACTGCGGCCACCCCGCGCCTCTCCTGATCCGGGACGAGCAGTTGGTCGTCGACGCGCTGGAGCGGGACGCCGACCCGCCGATGGGCGCGCCGGCCCAGCTCTCCACCGAGCCGCGCCGGACGCACGAGGTGAGCCTGCAACCCGGTGACCGGGTGCTGATGTACACCGACGGGGTCACCGAGGCGCGTACCCGGGAGGAGAAGCTGTTCGGGCTCGAACGGTTCGCGGACTTCGTCATCCGCGCCACGGCGGGCGGCGAGCTGGCGCCCGAGGCGCTGCGGCGCCTGATCCACTCGATTCTGGACTCGCAGACCGGCGGGCAGCTGCGGGACGACGCGACGATCCTGATGTTCGAATGGCGGCCGCCGGTCCGCTGACCCGCCGCGCGGTGGCCCGGCACGTCAGATCCGGTGCCCCCGCGCACGCAGCCACTCGTGCACCGTGTCCTTGTCCGACGGGGTGATGCGCACGGGTCCCTCCACATAGGGGCCCTCGTCCTCGGTGAAACCGGTGTCCGTGACCCTCGCGGTGACCCAGGTGGCCAGGTCCTGGGCGGCCCCCTCGGACAGGGCACCCCGTTCCCAGCCGGTGCGGGCCTCGTGGGCCGCGGCGGGGTCATGGGCTCCGGTCTCCGCCAGCCACGCCGCCACCAGCCGTTCCACGGTCCCGGTCCGGTGGTCCTCGGACCCGGTCCGCCGCCGCTCCCGTCCCCGCCGTTCCCGCTCGTCGTTCATGCCGTCCGAGTGCCCTGAATCGGCCCGGTCCCCCACCTCCGGGGCGGCCTTCGTGTCGGCGGTACCGCGCCGGGTACCCGAAACCCAGAGGAGGGCCGATCCGATCCGGCCCGACCCGCAGGAGGCGACAGCCCGGGAAGGGGACAGCGATGACGCAGCACGCCGACGACCGCGCTCTCGACCAGCGCGCCGGCGTTTCCGAGCTCCGTCTGGCAGCGGGGGACCCCGGACTCGTCCCCCAGAACGACGCCCGCCACGAGGATCTTCCGCTCGACCGCAACCAGGCGATCCTGCAGGCGGCCAAGCAGGTGGGCTCGATCCTGAAGAAGAAGGAGCACCCGTTCGCGCTGGCCGGCAGCGTCGCCGTGTACGCGCACGGCGGCACCCAGAACCTCCAGCACGACGTCGACTTCTGCATCCGGCCCGACGACGCGGAGGCCGTCGCCACGACGCTGCGGGAAGCGGGCCTGGCGGTGTACACGCCGCCCGAGGACTGGCTGCTGAAGGCGAACTGCCTGGGACAGCAGGTCGACCTCATCTTCGAACTGGCGCACGAGCCCGTCACGGCACAGCTGCTGGCCCGGGCGCAGGACCTGTCGGTCGACTCGGTACTCATGCCGGTCCTGTCGCCCACCGACCTGCTCCGCGGTCTGCTGGCGGCCTTCTCGGAGCACCACTGCGACTTCGGGGCGGTCCTGCCGATCGCCCGCACGCTGCGGGAGAAGATCGACTGGGACGAACTGCGCCGCGACTGCGGCGACGCCCCGATGCCCGCCGCGTTCTTCTTCATCCTCGAACGGCTGGAGATCATCCCTCCGGCCCCTTCCGCGCAGGAGGAGCAGCGATGAGCGACCCCGTCGCACACCAGGGACCCGCGGCGAGCGACACCGCTTCCGCTGCCGGGAACGTCGAGTACCGCGTCGCCCACCTGCACGACCGGCTCGCCGCGGAGGAGCTCGGCGAGCTCGGGGTCCGGGCCGAGATCCGGGCCGGCGCGATCGTGATCACCGGCACGGTGCCCTCCGCCCAGTGCCGCCAGACCGTCCTGCGCGTCGCCCACGAGGAGCTGGCCGGGCTCACCGTGCACACCGACGTCGTGGTGGCGGAGACGACCGGCCCCGACCATGCGGAGGAGCTGTGATGATCCGCGTCGCCGCCGTCGGAGACATCCACATGGGGCCCGACAGCCAGGGACTGCTGCGGCCCGCCTTCGAGACCCTGCCCGACTGTGCCGACCTGCTGCTGCTCGCCGGGGACCTCACCCGGCACGGCACGCCGGAGGAAGCACGGGTGGTGGCACAGGAGGTACGTGACCTGCCGGTGCCGGTGGTGGCCGTCCTCGGCAACCACGACCACCACGACGAACGGCCCGAGAAGGTCACCGCACTCCTCCAGGACGCCGGCGTGCGCGTGCTGGAGGGCGAGGGGACCGTCGTGGAGTGCGCCGGGACCCGGGTGGGCATCGCCGGGGTCAAGGGGTTCGGCGGCGGTTTCGTCGGGCGCAGCGCGGGAGAGTTCGGCGAGCCGATCATGAAGGAGTTCGTCCGCACCACCCGCCGCTCGGCGGACAGCCTGCACGCCGCGCTGAAGGAGCTCGCCGACGAGGGCTGCACCGCCCGGGTGGCACTGACCCACTTCTCCCCCGTCGCCGACACGCTCGCCGGGGAGCCGCCGGAGATCCACCCGTTCCTCGGCAGCTATCTGCTGGCCGAGGCGATCGACACGGCCGGCGCGGACCTCGCCGTGCACGGCCACGCCCACCTGGGCTCCGAGCACGGGATGACGGCGGGCGGGGTACGGGTGCGCAACGTGGCGCAGCCCGTCATCCGCCGGGCGTTCAACGTCTACCGGCTGGGCGCGGCCGCCTGAGCACCGCCCGGCGCGTCAGGGCCGGCCGGTGTCGTCCGTCGTGCGTCCGAGGCAGGTGACGTCCGCGGGATCCAGGCCCGCCGTCTCGATCACGTGGAAGCCCATACGGTCGTAGAAGGCCCTGGCCGGTGTGTTGGCTGTGGACATGACCAGGTGGACGGCCGGGACGCCGCGCTCCCGGAGCGCCCGCCAGAACGTGCGCATCAGCGCCCGGCCGTGTCCGCGGCCCTGCCGGTCGGGCAGCAGGTCGATGTGCAGATGGGCCGGGTACGCGGCCAGCTCGGGGACGATCATGCGCTCCGGGTCGTGCAGCAGCTTGGCCATGGCCTCGTCGGGGGTGCCGGGCGGCCCCTCCGGCGCCGGATAGCGGTCCGCGACCCGCGGCAGCCACTTGGCGCGGAACTCCTCCACGAAGCGCGGGGTGTCCGCCGTGCCGAGGATGTAGCCGACGGCCCGGCCCTGTCCGTCGTCCAGTACGAAGGCCAGGTCCGGGTCCAGGTGGACGTAGGGGGCGGCGAAGATGGCGGGCAGGAGGGCGGGGTCGGCGTACACGGGCCGGCTGTCCCGGCCGTTGTGCGCGGTGCGGATGCAGATGTCGTCGAGGGCCGGGGCGTCGGCGGGACGGTACGGGCGTACGTGGGCAGTCGGAGTCACCGCAGCATCCTGCCCGCCTGGGAGCGCTCTCACAAGTGATCGGCGTCGAACGCCGCCGCCCGGGTACCCGGCGGCCGGCAAGGTGACGGAAGTCGGCGGGAGGCCGGTAATGGAGGATTCGGCGGACCGGATCGCACAGCCGTGGGGCGGCAGGGTGCCCTACGGGCGGCACGAGACCTGGCCGGCCCGGGTGGACACGTTCCTCGCGGAGGGGGTGGACCCCTCGTCGGTGGAGCGGTGGGTGCAGTCGGCGTCGATCCTGCACTCCGACGGCGACGCCATGGACATCGCGGTCGCGGACGGCCGGATGGTGGGCGTACGGGGCCGTGACGTGGACCGGGTCAACCGGGGCCGGCTCGGCCCGAAGGACCTGTTCGGGTGGCAGGCGAACGCCTCCCGGGACCGGCTGACCCGGCCTCTGGTACGGCGGGACGGGCGGCTGGTGGAGACGGACTGGGACACGGCGATGGACCTGGTGGCCGCCCGCTCGCGCGAGCTCCTCGACGAGCGGGGCCCCGGCGCGATCGGCTTCTACACCTCCGGCCAGCTCTTCCTAGAGGAGTACTACACCCTCGCGGTGCTCGCCCGGGCCGGCATCGGCACCAACCACCTCGACGGCAACACCCGGCTGTGCACGTCGACGGCCGCGGAGGCACTGAAGGAGACCTTCGGCTGCGACGGACAGCCCGGCAGCTACGACGACTTCGACCACGCCGACGTGGTCGCGCTGTTCGGCCACAACATCGCCGAGACCCAGCCCGTGCAGTGGATGCGGCTGCTGGACCGCATGGAGGGGGCCGATCCGCCGCGCCTGCTGTGCGTGGACCCACGGCCCACGCGGGTGGCCCGGCACGCGGCCGTGCACCTCGCGCCCCGGGTCGGCACCAACGTCGCCCTGCTCAACGCGCTGCTGCACGAGACGATCCGGCACGGGAGGATCGACCGCGACTTCATCGCCGCGCACACCGTCGGCTTCGAGGAGCTGGCCGACCGCGTCGCCGACTGCACGCCCGAGTGGGCCGCGGGCATCTGCGACGTCCCCGCCGCCCGGATCGAGGAGGCGGCCGAACTCGTCGGCACCACCGATGCGTTGGTCTCCACCGTCCTCCAGGGCGTCTACCAGTCCCACCAGGCCACCGCCGCGGCGGTGCAGATCAACAACCTGCACCTGATCCGGGGCATGCTGGGCCGCCCGGGCGCCGGCCTGCTCCAGATGAACGGCCAGCCCACCGCCCAGAACACCCGCGAGTGCGGCGCCAACGGCGACCTGCCCGGCTTCCGCAACTGGCAGAACGACACCCATGTCGCCGACCTCGCCAAGGTGTGGAACGTCGAGCCGGAGACCATCCCGCACTTCGCGCCGCCCACGCACGCGATGCAGATGTACCGGTACGCCGAGCAGGGCTCGATCCGGATGCTGTGGATCAGCGGCACCAACCCCGCCGTATCGTTGCCCGAACTCCCCCGGATCCGCTCGATCCTGACGCAGGAACGGCTGTTCACGGTGGTGCAGGACCTGTTCCTCACGGAGACGGCGCAACTGGCCGACGTGGTGCTGCCCGCCGCGACCTGGGGCGAGAAGACAGGCGCGCTCACCAACGCGGACCGCACGGTGCACCTGTCCGAGAAGGCGGTCGAACCGCCCGGCGAGGCCAGGCCCGACCTGGACATCTTCCTGGACTACGCGCGGCGCATGGACTTCCGGGACAAGGACGGCGGCCCGCTGATCACCTGGGACGACCCCGAGTCGGCGTTCGAGGCGTGGAAGCGGTGCAGCGCGGGCCGCCCCTGCGACTACACCGGTCTGACCTACGCCAAGCTGCGCGACACCAGCGGCATCCAGTGGCCCTGCGACGAGTCGGCCCCGGAGGGCACCGCGCGGCTCTACACGGACGGCATCGGCTGGGCCCACCCGGACCTGTGCGAGAGCTACGGCAAGGACCTGGAGACCGGGGCGTCGCAGGAGGTCGTGGAGTACCGCTCGCTCAACCCGGACGGCAAGGCGATGCTGAAGGCCGCCGCCTACCGGCCGCCGCACGAGGAGCCGGACGAGGAGTTTCCGTTCCAGCTCACCACGGGCCGGACGATCTACCACTTCCACACCCGTACGAAGACCGGACGGGCGCCCCAGCTCCGCGACGCCGCCCCGGACGTGTGGGTGGAGATCTCCACCGCGGACGCGGACCGGCTCGGCCTCGGCGAGGGCGACCTGGTCGAGGTCGCCGGCGGACGGGGGTCCCTGCGGGGGCGGCTGCGGGTGACCGGCATCCGGCCGGGGCTGCTGTTCGTGCCGTTCCACTACGGCTACTGGGACACCGAGGACGGGTCGGGCCCGGGCCCGGACACCCCCGGGCGGGCGGCGAACGAGACGACCGTCACCGACTGGGACCCGGCCTCCAAGCAGCCGCTGTTCAAGACGGCCACTGCCGCGCTCACCCTCGTCGAGCGCGGCGACGGCAGGCCCTCCCCCGCACCCACCACCACCGCGTCGGCACCGGCCGCCGGCGCCAACGCGCGGCCCACCGCCGGCGGAGCGGCGGCGCACACGGCACAGACGCCGACGCGGTTCCCGCACGGCCGCGAGGAAGGCGCCCGGTGAACGGCATCACCCTGACCCTGCGCACGCTGCACCGCGGCGAACGGCACCTGGCGCACGACCTGGTGACCGTCGCCGAACGGCACCGCACCGAGCACGAGGTCCATCACGTCGCCACCGACCTCGCCGTCTGGTCCCGCGAACACGTCCGGCGGCTGGCGGAGGTCGCCGCGCAACGCGACGTGAAGCTGGGCGACGCGCCGGACCACTCCTGGGACGGCGTCTTCGCGACGCTGCGGAAGAAGGCGTCGGAGGCGGTGGTGCACCGGCCCGAGCCGGGTCTGCTGCTCCTGCGCGACCTGCGGGAGCTGCACGTCGCCGCCGCGGAGAACTCGCTGCACTGGGAGATGCTCGCCCAGGCCGCCCAGGCGTCCGGGGACGGCGAGCTGCTGGGGCTCGCCTCCGCCTGCCATCCGCGGACGCTGCGCCAGATGCGCTGGACCAATACCATGATCAAGAACCTGTCACCGCAGATCCTGAACAGCCTGTGACCTGCGTGGAGCCCGCACGGTGCGGGGCCGGCGAGCGCCGTCGCCGCGCCGGGCGCCGAATGGCGCCGCCCGGTCCGGGCACCTGATGATCCCCGTAGGCGGCAGGTCTTCGGTAGTGATCTGCGGGTCCCGCGGTACCTCTTGGAGAGAGCGAGAGAGCGTCATGAGTCTTTTGCGTATGGTCGGCCGCCCGATGCTCGCCTCGATGTTCGTCGCGGGTGGTCTGCAGTCCCTGCGCAGGCCGGAGGAGGTGGCCCCGGCGGCGGAGCCGGTCGTGCGGCCGGTGGCCGACCGGGTGGCGGTGCTGCCGGACCGCACCGAACAGCTCGTACGGCTCAACGGCGCCGTCCACGTGGTCGGCGGGGTCATGCTCGGGCTCGGCCGCTGTCCGCGGGCGGCCTCGCTGGCCCTGGCGGCGACGCTGGTCCCCACCACCCTGGCGGCGCACCGCTACTGGGAGGCGGAGGACCCGTCCGACCGCGCCCAGCAGCGCGTCCACTTCCTGAAGAACCTGTCGATGATGGGCGGGCTGCTGATCGCGGCCGACGACACCGGCGGTGCCCCCTCCCTGCTGTGGCGGGGCCGGCACGCCGCCCGGGACCTGCGGCACGACGCCCGTCTGGTGCGCCGTTCGATGCGGGCCGCGGCAGGCCCCGCGGCGGCCGCGGGCGGTGTCCGGGCCAGGCTCGGCGCCGGGGTCCGCACCTGCCGGTCGTCCTGGCCGCTCCGCGCCCGGCACCGGTGAACGGGGCGTTAGCCCGCTGAGTGTGGGGGGACCCGACGCCCGTGGCGGGTCGGTCCCGTAACCGCCACGACCTGGATGGAGGTGGAACATGGGACACGGAGGAAACGTCATCGACGAGCTGACGACCGATCACCGTGAGGTCGAGGAGCTCTTCGGCAGGATCGAGGCGCTGCCGTCCGGTCACAAGGACCGCAAGCTGTACGCCGATCAGGCCACGATCGAGCTGATCCGGCATTCGGTGGCGGAGGAGGCGTATCTCTACCCGGCCGTTCGTGAGCACGTGGCGAACGGGGGTGCCCTCGCGGACAAGGAACTCGAGGACCACGCCGAGGCCGAACAGATCATGAAGGACCTGGAGGGCTGCGCGGCGGACGACGCCGACTTCGACCGGTTGATCGGCATGCTGATGAGCGAGATCCGTGCGCACGTCGCCGACGAGGAGGGCAACCTCTTCCCCAGGCTCCGCGAGGCATGCCCCGCCGAAGCCCTGGACCAGTTGGGCGACAAGGTCCGCCGGGCGAAGAAGACGGCGCCGACGCGACCGCACCCCTCCGCCCCGGACAAGCCCCCGATGAACAAGCTCCTGGCGCCCGGGGCGGGGATGGTCGACCGGGTGCGGGACGCGATGTCGGGGCGGGGCAAGCCCGGCTGAGCGCGCCGCGACCATTGCCACCCAGTGGCCGCGTGCGAGGGGCCCGTCGCCCACGGCGACGGGCCCCTCGCACGCACGCGCTCGGCCGTCGCGTGGGACTGACTCACGTGGGGCTCAGGCCCACCACTCCCCCGCCCGTTCGGCGGTCGTCGCCGTCGGGACCGGATCGGGCCGTCCGCGGAAGGAGTCGACGGTGCGTTCCAGACCGTCCTGCCAGGTCACGCCCGGCAGCCAGCCGAAGATCTCGCGGGCGAAGCCCGTGACCGGCCGGGGCTCGACGGGCCGGTCGTCCGGCCCGTCGACGAACGCCAGCGGCGAGTCGGAGCCGGCCAGGTCGATCACCCGGCGGGCGATCTCGGCGGCCGTGGGCTCCTCGTCGCCGCCGATGTCCACGGGCCGTACCGAGCGGCCGGCCGCGACCAGCAGCACGCCGTCGACCATGTCGTCGACGTAGCAGAGGGGGTGGGTCCGGTTGCCGTCCCCGGTGACGGTGACCGGCCGGCCGGCCAGCGCCTGCTGGATGAAGGCGGCCGGTGTCCCCCCGTCGTCCGTCCGCATGCCGGGGCCGTAGCCGTGGAACAGCCGGACGATCCCGGCGTTCGAGCCGTGGGCGCCCGCGTGCGCGGCGACCAGTGCCTCGGAGAACCGGACGGCCTCGGCGCAGGCGTTGTGCGGGCCGACCGGGTCGGCGTCGCTCGCGTGGTGGGCGCCGGGCGGCGAGGAGGCGAGGAGGAACCGGGCGCCGTCCCGGCCGGCGACGGCCAGCGCCGCCCGGGTGCCGAGGCTGCCGGCGTCGAGGATCTCCCCAGGCCGGTCCGGCCAGGCGGCCTGGGACGCGGGGCCCGCCAGGTGCAGGACAAGGTCGTAGGGGCCGGTGAGCGCGTCCGCGCAGCCGGGCTCGGTGATGTCCCGTTCCAGGAAGCGGAAGCCGGGGCGGCCGGCGAGGTGGGCCACCTTCTCGGCGCGGCCCGTGGAGAGGTTGTCCAGGCAGTCGACTTCGACACCCGAATCCAGCAGGCGGGTGCACAGACGGGAGCCGAGGAACCCCGCGCCGCCGGTCACCAGGACCCGGCCCCAGGCCGGGCGGGCCGCTGCCCGCGGGCCGAACGCCGCCATCGGCATCATGAGGCGACCTTCCTTCCCCTGCGAAGCGCTGACGAGCGTGCCCCGGGTGCCCCGCCGAGTCGCTTTCATGCTCTGACGGCTGCCGCGGCCCCTTCCGTACGGACCGCGCGGGCGGGCAGGCAGGCGGTCGGGCAGGCAGGCGGTCGGGCGGACAGGCGGGCCGCTGTGGCCACCGTCACGGCCGGCGCCCCCGGCACCGGGGGCGCCGGGAGCTGTGATCAAACCCACTCGCCCCGTCAAGTACGGGCACGGGGCGGGGATTTGGTCCCGGCCGACCGAGCTGGAGGGTGGGCACCGGCGATGACTCGCCGGTCCCTTCTGTCACGATGGTCGGCGCCGTCATCCGGCTCAGTGGAGTGGCCGCGCAGTGCAGCCGGTCTTCTCGCTCCCGTCCCGTTCCCCTTCCGGGTCTCACGACTCGTCTTCGAGTGGCGCACTGTGTCTTCTTCCCCCGCCCCCGCCCCCGCCCCGACGGCCCCCGCGCCGCCTCCCGCCCCGGCACCGGCCGAGGCCGCGTCCCGTTCACCGTGGCGGTCCCTGAGGTACCGCAGCATGCGCTGGTGGTCGGTCGCGAACTTCGTGTCGAACGCCGGTACGTGGATGCAGCTCACGGTGCAGAACCTGCTGGTCCTGCAGATCACCGGCTCCGCCGCCGCGACAGGTCTGTCGATGTCCGTCCAGGCCGCGCCGGCGCTGCTGATCAGCGTGTTCGGCGGTGCGGCCGTCGACCGTTGGCCGCGGAAACTGACCGCCGCGGTCAGCCAGGCGCTGCTCGGCGCGGTCGCGTTCGTGACGGCGCTCATGGTGGCGCTCGACCGGCTCGACGTGACCTCCCTCATGGTGCTGGCCGCCGTCACCGGCGTCATCGCCACCGTCGACGGCCCGGCGTGTTCGCTGCTGGGCAACGATCTCGTGCCGCCTCAGGACGTGCCCTCCGCGATCGGGGTGGGCGCGCTGGTCCACCAGGCGGGCCGGCTCACCGGCGCCGCGTTGGCCGGGGTGACGGTCGGCTTCCTCGGCACGGCCGCCGCCTACGCCGCCAACGGGCTCTCCTTCCTGTTCGTGGCCTCGGTCATCCCCTTCCTGCGTCCGGCACGCGGAGCGGTCAAGCACGTCGGCGGCGCGAAACGCCGCGGTACGGCGGACGCCATGACGGTGCGGGAGGGGCTGGCCTTCTTCGCGCGCCGTCCCCGGCTGCTGGCGCTGGCCGGTGTCACCGGGGTCAGCGCGGTCTTCGGGCGCAACTACCAGCTCACCCTGGCCGTGCTCGTCACCGGACCGCTCGCGGGCGGCGCCGGGGCGTTCGGCACGGTCTCCACGGTGCTGGCGGCCGGCGGCATCGTCGGCGCGGTCCTGGGCGCCCGGCTGCGCCGGCCCTCCGTACGGATCGTGGGCGCGCTGGCGGCGGCGGGCGGACTGCTGCAGGTGGTGGCCGGACTGTCGCCGTCGCTGGCCGTCCTGCTGGTGATGGTGCTGCCGATGGCCGTGGTGGAGTCCGTCTCCGACACCGCGGGCACCGCGGTGCTCCAGACCGACCCGCCCGCGCACATGCGGGGCCGGGTGCTCGGGGTGTGGGGCAGCGTCGGCACGGTGTGGAGCCTCGGCGGCCCGCCGGCCCTCGGGCTGCTGATGGAGCTGGCCGGCGCGCGCGGCGCCCTCATCGCGGGCGGACTGATCATCGCGGGCACCATCGGCGCGGGTTACCTCCTGCGCGGGCGCCGGTCCACGGCACCGGTGACGGTGCGTGCCGGGGACGCCGACGCGCCCGAGAGGGTGGCTCTGGGGGCGGCTGCCTGAGCAGGGGGGCCAGGGCAGGCGGCACTCGGGGCGGCTGCCTGAGCGGGGGGTGGCCGAGGCGGCCCGGTCCGGCGGAACCCCGTGGAACGTCTGCCGGGCCGGGCCGTGGAACGTCCGCTCCGCCGTCGGTGCGGGCCGGGCGGGTGACGCGGACCGGCGCCGGCCGGGCAGGGGTCTAGGCGGCGAGCGCCCTGCCCGGGTCCAGCCGGGCGACGAGCTGGGCGTGGTGCAGTTCGGCGACGGGCCCCGCGAGGTCGGGGTGGCGCAGCAGCGCCGCCGCCCGCCGGTCGTGCTCGTCGGGCGCGAGCAGGCGACGGAACTCGACCGGCGTACCGGACGGCGTACGGGTCGTGCGGCCGCCCTCGTCCAGCGCGGCCACCGCCAGGGCGGCGAGTTCCGGATCGGTCAGCAGGCAGGCCGCCCAGCTCGCCACGACCTCGTCCACCCAGGTGCGCCAGGCGTCCCCGTCCGGGTCGGGGGCCGCCGTGCCGTCCGCGCCGGTGATCCAGTCCAGCCGGGCGGAACCTCCGGGGCCCGCCACGTCCATCAGCGCGACGTCCATCGGGGTCGGATAACGCAGCCGGGCCGCGACCGTCACGGCCTGCCGCGCCTGCGCCTCGCACAGGGCGCGGGCCAGCGCGCCGCCGGACGCCGGATAGGCGCACGTGAGCCACTGGGTGGTCGCCGCGATGACGGGGGAGAGATCTGTATGCACTGCCGGGCCGTCCGAACTACTCGTCGTGGGGACAGGGAGTCTGGTCGTCGTGGGGACCACGGATCCCCGAAGACCGTAGCCCGCGGCTCTCGGCGCGGAACATGGCCCGGCTCTCGTCGGCGGCGTGGCCTCGGACACATCCGCGGCCCGGCCCGCGGACCCGGAGACGTGTGGCCCGGCCCTCCGCGCACCCCGTCCCCGGGTGTCCTGGTCCTCGCCGTGCCGCGCCCCAGGGGGACTGCCGGAGGCCGCGGCCGCCCGCCGTGCCCGCCGCCGCGCCGGCCGTGGTGCCGGGCGCGGTCGCCCCGCACCGGCCGGGCGTCCGCTCACTCGGTCGCCACGACGATGCAGCGCCGCAGCTCCTCCACCGCCTCCGGGGCCCCCTCGACCGTCACGCCGTCGTCCCCGTCGACGCCCTCCCGGTTCCACAGCCGGCGCAGCACGGCCTCCGGGGTGCCGCTGAACGTCACGTCGGCCGGGCCGTCGCCGGCGCCGTCCGTCACGGTGAACTCCCCCGGGCCGGTCCGCACCCGCCACGCCGCGTCACCGGCCCGCACCAGGAACGTACGCCCCGGCGAGCCGGCCAGGACGTCGGTGAAGTAGTCGCCCCACTCGGCGACGGAGTACGCGGCGAAGACCTTGAGCAGTTCGTCGATGCCGTCCACGGCGAGATCGGCCGGGACGGGCGCGACGGGCCGGCCGGTGGCGAGTTCGGCGTCGATGCGGTGGACGACGGTCTCCTGTGCCATCCGCCGCATCCAGAAGCCGACGCTCTGGTCGGGGCCGTACCAGGTGGCGGCCGGATCCTCGGGAGCGCGGACGGCGAAGTCGGCGCGCAGTGCGGTGTAGCCCCGGTCGAGCAGCGCCGTCGGCTCCTCCTTCGCGAACTCCTCCGGCGGCCAGGGCTCGCGCTCGACGCCCTCCCGCATGGCGACGCTCTTGTGCAGGTAGACCTCGCCGACGTGACGGGTCAGATCGGCGACGGTCCAGCCGGGGCAGGTGGGTACCGGCGCGTCGGGGTCGGTCTCGACGACCGCCCGCAGCCGGTCGTGGTCGGCCGCGAGGCAGTCGAGGAAGCGGGTGAATTCCATGCCGCAGAGCCAAGCACACGCTCAGGGACGGGGCACCGCGTTTTCCCGCCCCGGTGGGAGCCGGCCCGCGCTCACCAGGCCACGCTGGGAACCGCGGGTCGGCGCACGGCCTCCGCGGCGTCCCGCAGATGGAGGGCGACGGTGATCAGGGCACGCAGGGCGGAGGGGCGGAGGCTCTGGGCGCTCTCGGCGGCCAGGACCAGCAGGCACCCCGCGGCCTGCTCGACGACCGGGACCGAGAACGCGAAGTCGCCGCCGTCGGCCCCGCGGAACGCACGCCAGGGGGTCGCGGCGCCGTCGATGGCCTTCTGGACCGCCTGCTCGAGGTGGAGCGCCGCCTGTTCGCACACGGGGGCGGGCAGGGTGATGGTGCGATGGAACGCTGAACTGGTCATAGTCCCACTGCTCCCCCGTACCCGGGGTGCCCGATCGGCGTACCGGGCGTTTTTCACCGGGTCGGCCGCAGCCCGGCCCTAGTCTGGTGGGCGTGTGCCCCGCCTCCTCGCCCTCGGCCGCCGCGGCCCGCTTCACCGGCCGGTCGGTGACCGGTGAGCGCCCGCTGTCCGGGGCGCTCACCGAGGTCACCCTCGACGACGGGCGCACGGTGATGGTCAAACGCGGCGACGGCACCGGAGCGGCGCGGGCCGAGGCCGCCGGGCTGCGCTGGCTGGCGGACGCCCACGCGGTACGGATCCCCGCGGTGCACGGCGACGACGAGCGCTGGCTGGTCACCGACCGTGTGGCACAGGGCGGGGCGAGTGCCGGGGCGGCGGTCCGGTTCGGCCGGGAGCTGGCCGCGCTGCACGCCGCCGGGGCGCCGGCGTTCGGTGCCGCGCCGCCCGGCGGACCCGAGGACGCGTACATCGGGCTCGCCCCGATGCGCAACGTCACCGGGAGCGACTGGCCGCGCTGGTACGCCGAGCACCGGGTACTGCCCTATCTGCGCGGCGCCGTCGACGCGGGTACCGTCCGGGCGGCCGAGGCGGCCGACGTGGAGCGGGTGTGCGAGCGGCTGCCCGAGCTGGCCGGGCCCGCGGAGCCGCCCGCCCGGCTGCACGGAGACCTGTGGAACGGCAACGTGCTGTGGGGCGCCGACGGGCACGTCCGTCTGATCGACCCGGCGGCGCACGGCGGGCACCGGGAGACCGACCTGGCGATGCTGCGCCTCTTCGGCTGCCCGCACCTGGACCGGGTCCTGGACGGCTACCGGGAGGCGGCGCCGCTCGCCGAGGGCTGGGCCGACCGCGTCGGCGTGCACCAGCTCTTCCCGCTGCTGGTGCACGCCGTGCTGTTCGGGCGCGGCTACGCCGTGCAGGCGCTCACGGCGGCCAGGGCGGCGCTGCGGCGCCCGGGGTGAGCGGGGTGAGCGTCAGCGCGTCACGACGTGCCGCTCGTTGGGGACGCAGTGGGTCATCGTCAGGCCCTCGACATCGCGCGGCGGGTTCTTGCCGAGGTTGGCCAGCCGCTCGCGGTCCTCGTCGGTGAGGTCCTGGCTGGCCAGCGGCTTCAGGTGCGAGATGTCCTGCGGGCTGATGCCGAGGCCCTCGCCGACCCGCAGGCCGAGGTCGTTCTCGACCAGCAGGAAGTGCCACACCATGCGCTCCTGCACCGGGCGGTCGCACTGGGAGAGCAGATTGACGAAGTTCGCCACGAGGTCGTCGCGCTCCCACTGCTCCATCAGCAGATAGCGCTGTCCGGCCTGCAGGTAGTCGTTGGTGCGCGGGATGCGTGCACGGGTGAGCCGCCCACGGATCTCCGGTCCCTGATCGTCGTGGGTGGGGTACTGGCCCTCGCGCAGGCCGCCGGTGATCGACGGCTCGTAGTTGACGATCGGGTTCTCGCCGCCGCCGTCCTGGTGGTAGGCCATCTGGCCGTCGCGCTGGTTGGTGCGCACGTCGGCGTGCTTGGCCTGGTTGACGGGCAGCTGGAGGTAGTTCGGGCCGACCCGGTGGCGCTGGGTGTCGCTGTAGGAGAAGGTGCGGCCGACCAGCATCTTGTCGTCGGAGAAGTCCAGTCCGTCGACGAGCACGCCGGTGCCGAAGGAGATCTGCTCGTTCTCGGCGAAGTAGTTGTCCGGCATCCGGTCGAGCACCATGCGTCCGACCGGCTTCGCCGGGAACTCCTGTTCGGGCCAGGTCTTGGTGTCGTCGAGCGGGTCGAAGTCGAGCTCCGGGTGGTCGTGGTCGTCCATCATCTGGACGAGCAGCTCCCACTCGGGGTAGTCGCCGCGGGTCACGGCGTCGTAGAGATCCTTGGTGGCGTGGCCGAGGTCGTGGGCCTGGACGTTGGCGGCGTCCTCCTCGGTCATGCTGCGGACGCCCTGCTTGGGCATCCAGTGGTACTTCACGAGCTTGGTCTCACCCGTCGCGTTGACCCACTTGTAGGTGTTGACGCCGAAGCCCTGCTGGTGGCGGTAGTCCGCCGGGATGCCGCGCGGGCTGAACAGGTTGACCAGCATGTGCATGCACTCCGGCGTCTGCGACATGAAGTCGAAGATGCGCCGGGGCTGCTGCGTGAAGGTCACGGGGTCCGGCTTGAGGGCGTGGATGACGTCCGGGAACTTGATCGCGTCGCGGATGAAGAAGACGGCGAGGTTGTTGCCGACGAGGTCCCAGTTGCCGTCCTCGGTGTAGAACTTCACCGCGAAGCCGCGGGGGTCGCGGGCCGTCTCGGCGGAGTCGCGCCCGCCGATGACGGTGGAGAACCGGACGGCGAGGTCGGTGCGCTTGCCCCGCTCCTGGAACAGCTTGGCCCGGGTGTAGCGGTCGATCGGCTCGTCGCCCCAGGCCCCGTACGCCTCGAAGTAGCCGTACGCGGTCACCCCGCGGGCGTGCACGACGCGCTCGGGGATGCGCTCGCGGTCGAAGTGGCTGATCTTCTCCAGGAACTGGTAGTTCTCCAGCGTGGCGGGGCCGCGGGCGCCGACGGTGCGCTGGTTCTGGTTGTCGTAGACGGGGTGCCCCTGCCGGTTGGTGAGCACTTTGCGGTCGTCGCCCGGGGCGGGTCCCTGGCTCGATACGTCCGTCATGTTCGTGGGCTCCTTCGACTCGTGGCCGGCTCGGACGCGGCCCTGAGCTGCGAGGCGGCCGTCGGCCGCACACATGGGCGCCCGAGTACCCACAGTGATACGTCCGACACATACCGATTTGCATTGCTTTTCCGCATGTCGTGCCGAAGGCCCGGACGCCCGGTTCACGGGGGCGTCCGGGCCCTCGCGGGCCGGTCGCGTCAGCTGCCGTTCAGTCGCGCGCGCAGCAGACCCTTGCCCAGTTCGGCGCCCTTGCGGCTGTCCGCCTGCGCCTTGCGGAACAGCTCCGCGACCTCGGTGTCCTTGTTGCGCTCGGCGTCCTGGATGTACGTCTCCAGGCGCAGCGCGTTGTTCAGACACGACTCGACGTACCAGATCAGGTTGTAGTCCTTGTCCTGCGTGCCGGTCACGCCGCCGGTCTCCGTGCCGCTGGCCATGCGGGCCTCCTCGAGGTGGTTTCGGTCCGAAGCGCGGGCCGGGTACCCGGGGCGGCACGGGACACACGGCGCCCACGGTCCGGACCCGGAACCGTCCCCCGACCGGCCCGACACTGGCCCTGACCCTGACCCTGACCCTGACCCTGAGCTTGAGCTTGAGCTTTGGCCAAGTATCAAATGTCCCGCTGGGTCATGTGTCCCACTGGGACATATCCAGGTGTACCCTCGGAGGCATGACGGCGACGAAGCCCTCCACCCCCACCGAGGACCGGCGGCAGCGCAAGGCGCGGCAGACCCGCGACGCACTGGCCACCGCCGCCTGCGACCTGATCCTGGAGCGCGGGCCGGCGGCGACCACCGTCGAGGCCATCGCCGAGCGCGCGGACGTCACACGCCGCACGTTCAGCCGGCACTTCGCCGGCAAGGAGGACGCCGCCCTCGACTTCGTCCGCCGCGACGGCGACCGCATCAACGCACTGCTGCGGTCCCGCCCCGCCGACGAACCGCCCCTGCTCGCCTATCGCAGGGCCGTGCGCGACTGGCTGGCCGACCGGGACGACCCGGCCTGGCACGTCCGTCCCCGGATGCGCCGGCTGCTGGCCCTGGCCGACGGCGAGCCCGACCTGTTCGCCGCCTACCAGCGCATCCGGGTCGACGCCCAGGAGGAGTCGATCCGCATCGTCGCCGACCGGCTCGGCACGGACGAAGCCCGGGACGTACGCCCCGCCGCCCTCGTCGACGCCGCCGCCGGAGTCCTGATCGCCGCCCTGCGCATGTGGGCACGCGGCGGCGACCGGGACTCGGGAGCCGCAGACCTCGCCGCCCTCGTGGAGCGGGCCTACGACGCCCTGACCTCGGAGGCCGCGTCCGCGACCCCCGACAGCACCACCGAAGAGTGAGAAACGCACCATGAGCACCACCACCAGCACCACCACCGGCGCCGGTCCCACCGCCGACGCCGCCGAGTTCGCCGGCCGCACCGCCCTCGTCACCGGCGCCGCCTCCGGAATCGGCCTGGCCACCGCCCGCCGCCTCGGCACATGCGGCGCGAACGTCGTCGTCGCCGACTACAACACCGAGGGCGCCGAGAAGGCCGCGGCCGAGCTGGCGGCAGCGGGCGTCCGCGCGGCGGCCGTCGAGCTGGACGTGACCCGTCCGGAGTCCGTCGAGGCCGCCGTGAAGTCCGCCGTCGACACCTTCGGCGGCCTGGACCTCGCCGTGAACAACGCGGGCATCGGCGGCCCGAGCGCCCCGACCGGCGAGTACGACGTGGACGCCTACCACCGCGTCGTACGCACCAACCTCGACGGCGTCTTCTACTCGATGCGCTACGAACTGCCCGCCATCGAGGCGGCCGGCAAGGGCGGCGCCATCGTCAACGTCGCCTCCATCCTCGGCTCGGTCGGCTTCGCCGGCTCCCCCGCCTACGTCGCCGCCAAGCACGGCGTGGTCGGACTGACCAAGGCGGCCGCCGCCGAGTACGCGGCCAAGGGCATCCGGGTCAACGCGGTCGGTCCGGGCTTCATCGACACCCCGCTGCTGAAGACCATGGACGAGGCCGCCTACAACAGCCTGGTCGCCCTGCACCCGGCCGGCCGCCTCGGGCGCTCCGAGGAGGTCGCCGAGCTGATCGCGTTCCTGCTGTCGGACCGGGCGTCCTTCGTCGCCGGCGGCTACCACCTGGTCGACGGCGCCTACACCGCCGTCTGAGACCGGCCACACACCAGGGGGAGAACGAACCGGGGGAGAACAGAGGAGTCCGACCATGAAGGCACTGCAGTACCGCACCATCGGGGCGCCGCCCGAGGTGGTCACGGTCCCCGACCCGGAACCCGGCCCCGGCCAGGTGCTGTTGAAGGTGACCGCCGCCGGCGTCTGCCACTCCGACATCGCGGTGATGAGCTGGCCCGCCGAGGGCTTCCCGTACGAGCTGCCGCTCACCCTCGGCCACGAGGGCGTCGGCACGGTGGCGGCGCTGGGCGCCGGCGTCACCGGGCTGAACGAGGGCGACGCGGTCGCCGTGTACGGGCCGTGGGGCTGCGGCACCTGCGCCAAGTGCGCCGAGGGCAAGGAGAACTACTGCCTGCGCGCCGACGAGCTGGGTATCCGTCCGCCGGGACTCGGGCGGCCGGGTTCGATGGCCGAGTACCTGCTCGTCGACGACCCCCGGCACCTGGTCCCGCTGAACGGGCTCGACCCCGTCGCGGCCGTACCGCTGACGGACGCCGGGCTGACTCCGTACCACGCCATCAAGCGGTCGCTGCCCAAGCTGGTCCCCGGGTCGACCGCGGTGGTCATCGGCACCGGCGGGCTCGGACACGTCGCCATCCAGTTGCTGCGCGCGCTGACGTCCGCCCGGGTCGTCGCCCTCGACGTCAGCGAGGACAAGCTGCGTTTCGCCCGTGAGGTGGGCGCCCACGAGGCGGTGCTGTCGGACGCCGGGGCGGCGGACGCGGTGCGCGAACTCACCGGCGGTCTCGGCGCGCAGGCCGTGTTCGACTTCGTCGGGGTCGCGCCCACCGTGAAGACGGCGGGTGCCGTCGCGGCCGTCGAGGGCGACGTCACGCTGGTCGGCATCGGCGGCGGGTCGATCCCCGTCGGGTTCGGCCTGCTGCCGTTCGAGGTGTCGGTCAGCGCCCCCTACTGGGGGAGCCGCAGCGAGCTCATCGAGGTGCTGGACCTGGCCCGTGCGGGTGCCGTGTCGGTGCACACCGAGACGTACTCCCTGGACGACGCTCCGCTCGCGTACGAGCGGCTCCACGAAGGGAAGGTCAACGGCCGAGCGGTGATCCTGCCCCACGGCTGACCACCCGCCCCGGGGCTGGATCAGCCCCGGGACCGCTGCGCCGCCGGACGGGGCCCGCGCCCCGGACGAACGGGCGGCGGACGAACGGGCGGCGGGGGCGCGACCGGTCCCCCGTTCCGGTCGTACCCCCGCGGCCCGTCGAACCTACGTGGACGGCTCGGCCGTTGTGAATCGCGTCGATGCCCGCTGCCGGGCGGGAAGGACTCACCCGTGCACAGGTGAGTCCGGATGGCCCGGTTTCGTCCCGTACAGGAGCGGCTGGTCGAGGTCGCCCGCCGCCAGATGGGCGAGCACCACCTCGTACAGGTCGCTGCCGGCGGCGAGCAGTTGGCGTTCGAGGACGGGCTCGGCGCTGCGGACGTGCTCGCGCACCGTCTGGGCGTGCACGCCGAGCGTCTGCGCGGCCCGCTCGGCGTTGCCGCCGACGGCTATCCAGGTGCGCAGCGTGCGCCGCAGGTTACGGGCGTCCGGCTCCAGGCGGCCGAGCAGGCCGTCGGCCCAGGTGCGCAGCGCGGCCCCGGCCAGCAGGTCGGTGAGGCAGGCCGCGCCGGACCGGGCGGCGCCACCGCCGACGGGATGCTCGGCGAGGCCCGCCTGGGCGTTCAGGGCGAGGTGGACGGTGGCGCGGACGGTCAGGTCGGTGAAGTCCGTGCGCAGCAGTGACTCGACCCGGTCCATGCGGGCGCGGACCGTGTTGCGGCTGACGCCGAGGATCTTCGCCGTGTTGACGGCGGTGAACTCCAGGCCGAGCCGGGTCGTGGCGAGCAGTTCGGCGCGGGTGTGGTGCGGCAGGGCGTCGAGCGGGCTCAGCAGGCGGGCCGTCCAGGCGTGCAGCGCCGCCGGGTCCATCAGGCGCTCGGGGCGGGTCCGCTCCGCGTACACGGCGGCCTTGTCCGGGCGGAACCGGGCTACCGCCAGCGCGCTCACCGCCTGTCCGTACGCGGTGGCGGTGCGCGCGAGGCTCTGCCGTGCGCTGCCGCCGAGGAAGACACCGGGGAGGCGGCCGACGAGCGAACGCAGCTCCTGACCGGCCGTCTCCCCGGGCGTGAGGACGATCACGTGACCGTCCATGGCCGGGCACCGCACGACGAGCGCCCGTTCCCCCGTCGCCGACAGGCATTCCTCGGCGAGGTCGTCCCGCTCCTCGGCGCGGCTCTCGACGACGTAGACGCACGCCTCCTCGGTGTCGAGCAGGCCCGGCCAGAGTCCGGCGGCCACGCGGCGGGCGGAGACGGTGTCCTCCACCATCAGCAGTTGCAGGATGGCCAGGCGCAGGTCGGAGGTGGCCCGCCGCAGCCGGTGTCCGGCCGCGGTCGATTCGTGGCCGGCCAGCAGCAGCTCCACCACCTGGGCGGTGTGCGTGACGATGTCGGAGACCCGCCGGTCGAAAGGGGCCTCGCGCGCCACCGCGAGAACGGCGGCCGGCGCCGGATGGACCCGCTCCACACGGACGAGCCGCAGGTGGCGGCCCCGGTCCTCCAGAGCGGCGGAAGCGATCCGGCCGGAGGTGATGTCGGCGACCAGGTCCTCGTCCAGCTGTGTGCGGGTGCCCGCCAGCAGGCGGCCGGTGCCGTCCTGCAGCGACACGGCCGCGTGCGCGGCCGAGGCGAGCCAGGTCACGACCCTGCGCACGTCGCGTCCGGCCGGCCGCAGGTGGTCGAGCAGTTCCGCCGCCCAGTCCGCGTGCTCACCGGCCCCGGTCGTCCACTGCCGTGTCCCGTCCTCTCGGCCCGCCACGTCGGCCTTCTCCTCGTCCTCGCTCGCTCCCGGCCCAGGCCGGGGACGTTACCGCATGGCCGGGCACACGCGGCACTTCGGACGGGCACCAGCGTGCGGACGGGAACCGCCGTGCGGACGGGGACCGCCGTGCGGACGCGCGCCGGACCCGGGCCGCCGACCAGGCCTGTCGGTCCGTCCGTCCGAGCGGGCATAAGCTCGGTGAATGGCGAAGTACTTCGACGTGCACCCCGACAACCCCCAACCGCGCAACATCGCCCAGGTCGCCGACAGTGTCCGCTCGGGGGCGCTGATCGCGTACCCGACGGACTCCTGCTACGCGCTGGGCTGCCGACTGGGCAGCCGCGACGGGATCGACCGCATCCGGTCGATCCGGCAACTGGACAACCGGCACCACTTCACGCTGGTGTGCCAGGACTTCGCGCAGCTCGGCCAGTTCGTACAGATCGACAACGACGTGTTCCGGGCGATCAAGGCGTCGACCCCGGGCAGCTACACCTTCATCCTCCCGGCGACGAGGGAGGTGCCGCGCATGCTCCAGCATCCGAAGAAGAAGACCGTGGGCGTGCGCATCCCCGACCACGTCGTCACCCAGGCCCTGCTGGCCGAGCTCGGTGAACCGCTGCTGTCCAGCACCCTGCTGCTGCCCGGCGAGGAGGAGCCGATGACCCAGGGCTGGGAGATCAAGGACCGGCTCGACCACGTGGTGGACGCGGTGATCGACTCCGGTGACTGCGGCACCGAGCCGACCACGGTCGTCGACTTCTCCGGCGGTGAGGCGGAGATCGTGCGGCGGGGCGCCGGAGACACGACCCGGTTCGACTGACTTCCGGGTTCGACCGGCTTCCGGGTTCGACTGGCTTCCGGGTTCGACCGGCTTCCGCTCCCCGCCCCGACGGGCGGGGACTCCTGCCCCGGTCGGCCGATCCGCCCCGGTGGGTTCCTGCGGTGCCGGCGACGTCGACCGCCGTGTGGTGCCGGCGGGCGGTGCGACCGCGCCCGGGGTCCACGACGCTCCCGGGCAGGGCGTGCCACGATGACCATGATCCGCCGGTGCCGCGGGCGGGGCTCCCCCCGCGGCACGACGATCGCCCACCGAGTCACCACAGAGAGGCAGCCCCGCCATGACCGCCGTACAGGGAACCGCTGTCGACATCCCCACCGAGGACGGCACCGCCGACGCCTACCTGGCGCACCCCGCCGACGGGAGTCCACGTCCCGCGGTCCTGCTCTACATGGACGCCTTCGGGCTGCGCCCCCAGCTGAGGAGCATGGCCGACCGGCTGGCCGGCGCCGGCTACGCCGTACTGGTGCCGAACGTCTTCTACCGGCACGGGCGGGCGCCGGTCGCGGAGCTGCCCGAGTTCATCGATCCGGGGGCGCGTCCGGACATCTTCCAGCGCCTCGGCCCGATCATGCGCTCGCTGACGCCCGACCGGGCGATGCGGGACGCCGGTGCCTACCTCCGCTGGCTGGCGGACGCACCGGCGGCGGCCGACGGCCCGGTCGCGCTGACCGGCTACTGCATGGGCGCCGGGCTCGCCCTGCGCACGGCCGGCACGTATCCGGACCGGATCGCCGCGGCGGCCGGCTTCCACGGCGGGAACCTGGCGACCGAGGGACCGCAGAGCCCGCACCTGGTGGCCGGACACATCACCGCCGAGCTGTACTTCGGCCACGCCGACCACGACGGGTCCATGCCGCCCCCACAGCAGGAGCGCCTGGCGGCGGCCCTGGCCGCGGCCGGCGTCCGGCACCGCTGCGAGGTGTACGACGGCGCCCCGCACGGTTACACGCAGGCCGACACCGCGGCGTACGACCCGGAGGCGACGGAGCGGCACTGGGAGGCGCTGCTCGACCTCTTGAAGCGGACGTTCTGATACCGGAACCGGCCCCACCGGCCCCGACGGCCCCGCCGACCCCACTCACCGGCGAGCATCACGCCCTGCCTGGTCCGCGGGTGGTCGAGGTGGGCGTTGTCGCTCGGGGCGAGGTGGATGGTGGCCCGGTTGTCCCAGCAGGCGACACAGGCCCCGGCCGGACGACCGGCGGCGGGGCTCGTGGGCACGGCGCCCGGACCCACGGCGTGCCCGTTCCGCACGGACCGGCCGCACGCTCGCGCGCGTCGCCGCGAAGGCCCTCCAGAGGTCTGCGGGCAGAAGCCGCCGGAGGCCTGCCGGCGGAGGCGTCGCTAGAGGTCTGCGGGCAGAGGCCGCCAGGGGTCTGCCGGCAGGGGCTGTTCGGCCCAGATGGTCTTGCCGGTGCCCGTCTGCCGGCTGCCCCAGCGCTCGGTGAGCTGGGCGACCAGCAGCAGACCCCGGCCGCCCTCGTCGTAGGCGTTGGCGCGGCGCAGGTGCGGGGAGGTGGCGCTGCCGTCGGAGACCTCACAGATGAGGGCGCTGTCGCGGATGAGGCGCAGGCGGATGGGCGGCTCGCCGTACCGGATCGCGTTGGTGACGAGCTCGCTGACGACCAGCTCGGTGACGAACGCCCCCTCGTCCAGTCCCCACTGCGTCAGCTGCTCGGTGACGGACCTCCGGGTGGCGGCCACGTGCGCCGGGTCCGGGAGGACGTCCCAGGTGCGTATCCGGTCCGTGCCCAGCGCCCGGGTGCGCACCAGCAGCAGCGCCACGTCGTCACTGGGCTCCTCCGGCATCACCGCCTTGAGCACGGTGTCGCACAGGGCGTCGAGGGAGTTCGCGGGCGCGGTCAGCGCACGGCACAGTTCCGCGGTGGCGTGGTCGACGTCGCGGTCGCGGTCCTCGACGAGGCCGTCCGTGTACAGGGCGACGACGGAACCCTCGGGCAGTTCCACCTCGGTCGCCTCGAACGGCAGCCCGCCGACACCGAGCGGCGGCCCGGCGGCCAGGGGGACGAGCCGCGTGGTGCCGTCGGGCAGGACGACGGCCGGCGCGGGGTGCCCGGCCGACGCCAGGGCCAGCCGGCGGGAGGTGGGGTCGTAGACGGCGTAGAGGCAGGTGGCGCCCAGTTCCGCGGCCTCGTCGTCCGAGTCGCCGGCCGCCAGGTGGCCGACCAGGTCGTCGAGGTGGGTGAGGAGCTCGTCGGGGGGCAGGTCGACGTCGGCCAGGGTGCGGACGGCCGTGCACAGGCGGCCCATCGTCGCCGTGGACGGGATGCCGTGGCCGACGACGTCACCGACGACGAGCGCGACGCGGCTGCCGGACAGCGGGATCACGTCGTACCAGTCGCCGCCGATGCCGGCCGCCGACACGGACGGCAGATACCGGTGGGCCACCTCGACCGCCGCCTGCCCGGGCAGGCCCTTGGGCAGCAGGCTGCGCTGGAGGGTCAGGGCGGTGGAACGCTCGCGGGCGAAGCGGCGGGCGTTGTCGATGCAGACCGCGGCCCGGCTGGCGAGTTCCTCGAGGAGGGCGGTGTCGTCGGGGACGTGCGGTGGCTGGGGCGCGGCGCGGGCGGCCACCGCGACGCCCAGGGTGGTGCCCCGGGCCATCAGCGGCACCGCCAGGGTCGAGCGGACCCGCTCCCGGTAGGAGCGGTTGTGCGGGGCCTGCTCGTTGCGGACCCGCATCCACCGGTCGAAGTCCGGGTCGCCCGGACCGGTGAGCACCGCCCGCCCCTCTCTCAGTGCTCGCGCGGGCGCCGAGTACGGGGGGTACGTGTCGATCTCGCCCAGGTGCACGGAGGCCCGGGGGAAGCCCTCGGTGGTGGTGCCGTGCGCGACCCGCCGCAGTTCGACGGCCTCGGCCGGCACCGCGAACGGCTCCTCCGCGCCCAGGACCCAGTCGAGCAGGTCGACGCTGGCGAAGTCGGCGAGAGACGGGACGAGGAACTCGATCAGTTCCTCGGCGGTGCGCACGACGTCCAGGCTGGTGCCGATACCGGCCGCGGCCTCGTTCAGCAGGGCCAGCCGCTGCCGCGCCCGGTGCTGTTCGGTGCTCTCGAAACCCGCCACGGCGACGGCGGCCACCTCGTCGGACGCGTCCCGGACCGGCCACATCTCTATGGTCCAGGCGTGCTCGCCGAGCCGGGAGGAGGCGGGGGTGGAGGTCTCGTAGCGCGCGGGCCGGCCGGTGTCGACGACCTCCCGCAGGTGCCGCATGAATCCCGACCCGTTGGCGTCGACCTCGTCCATGATCTCCGGCAGCCGCCGTCCGATCAGGTCCTTCGCGGGCAGCCCCAGCATCCGGCGCGCCGTGTCGTTGACCCGGAGGTAGCGCTGCCGGGTGTCGTGGACGGACATCGACACGGATGCCTGCTGGAAGGTCTCCCCGGTCAGGCGGAGCGTCCGCTCGGCGGAGGGCTCGACGGTCACCGCGTACCCGTCCGGTGTGCCGGCCGCCCCCAGCAGCGGGGCGCCGCGCAGCCGGAGGGTCACGGTGGAGCCGTCGCGGTGGCGGAGCAGGGCGGTGCCCGCGAGCCCGGACAGGGCGGCGGGCGGCACGTCCCGGGCGAGCAGCTCCCGTGCGTCCCGGCCGACGACCTCCTCGGCCGGATAGCCGGTCAGCCGCCGGGCGCCCTCGCTCCACCCAGTCACCGTGCCGTGGGCGTCCAGGGTCGCCACAGCGGAGGCATGCTCCATAGCGTCCAGGATTGACCCTTTGTGGTCCGGTTTCAACCGCGGCGGAACCGGCGGGCACGGCCCTGTCCACGGTGGGCACGCAGCGCGGCGAGGGCGCGGTCGGCGTGCGTGTTCATCCTCAGCTCGCTCCGGACGACCTCGAGCAGGGTGCGGTCCTGCCCGATGACGAAGGTGACCCGCCTGGTGGGGGCCGGGCCGAACCCCCGCTTCACCCCGAACAGCTCGCGGACCGCTCCGTCGGCGTCCGACAGCAGCGGCATGCCGAGCGTGTGGCGCCCGGCGAACTCCTGCTGCCGTTCGACGGGGTCCCCGCTGACGCCGACGGGGCGGGCGCCGGCCGCGGCGAACTCGGCGGCGAGGTCGCGGAAGTGGCAGGCCTCCGCGGTGCAGCCCGGGGTCAGGGCGGCGGGATAGAAGAACAGCACGACGGGCCCGTCGGCGAGCAGCTCGGACAGGCGGCGCGGCGCGCCGGTCTCGTCCGGCAGCACGAAGTCCTCGACCGTGTCGCCCACCGCCGGGGAGCGGCTCACGACCGGCCCTCGCTGCCCTTGGCGACGCCCCGGGCCCACAGCACGAGCGGCACCTGCAGGGGCAGCCGGCCGTAGGCGGCGGCCTTCTGCGGTGCGGGGCGGTGCCGCTGGTCCACGGCCATCTTGACGTTGGCGGGGAACACCCCGACGAAGAAGGCGGCCGCGGTCAGCGCGGCCGCCCTGCGGGTGCGTGGCAGCGCGACGCCCGCGGCGAGCGCGAGTTCGGCGACGCCACTGGCGTACGTCCACGTCCGGGGCGTGCCGGGCAGGCCGCGCGGCACGATCGCGTCGAAGGTGCGGGGGCGGGCGAAGTGGGCGACGCCCGCGGTGGCCAGCAGGCCGGCGAGCAGCAGGGGTGAGCGTTCGGACCGGGACACGGTTCCTCCTCCGGGGGCCTGCCGCGCGATATTACTCGGACGTAACAGCGGATCCGGCGCGGACCGCCTCCGCCCGCTGACGGCAGCAGCGCCGGGACCGGCGCCGCACCGGGACCGTGCCCGGACCGGCGCCGTTCAGGCGAACCTGGCGGACAACGCGCGTGACGGCGCGCGGGCGCGTCGAGGACTGACCCGTGGAGCTGCCGCTGATCCCTCCCATGCTCGCCACCCCCGGTTCCCTGCCGCCCGCCGCGCAGGACGCGCGCTGGGCCTACGAGACCAAGCAGGACGGCCAGCGCGTGGTGGCCTACCTGCCCGGCGACGGCGGTGTGCGGCTGCGCGCCCGCTCGGGACAGGACATCACGGCCGCCTACCCCGAACTGGCGCCGCTCGGCGCCGCGCTCGGCTCCACCGCCGCCGTACTGGACGGGGAGGTGCTGGCCCTGGACGAACGGGGCCGCGCCGACTTCCAGTTGCTGCAGTCCCGCATGGGCCTGGCCCACGCCCCGGACCGGGCGGCGCGGCGGGCGGTGCGGGTCCCCGTCCACCTGGTGCTGTTCGACGCCCTGCACCTGGCGGGCGAGTCCCTCCTCCGCCTCCCCTACACCCTGCGCCGCGACCGGCTGACGGACCTCGGCCTCGGCGGGCCGTCCTGGTCGACCCCGGCCGCGCTGGTCGGCCACGGCGAGCAGGCCCTGCGGGCCACCCGCGAGCACGGCCTGGAGGGCCTGGTGTGCAAGCGGCTCGACTCGGTGTACGAGCCGGGCGTCCGCTCCCGGGCCTGGATCAAGATCCGCAACATGCGCAGCGAGGACGTCGTGGTCGGCGGCTGGCTGCCCGGCAAGGGAGGGCTCACGGGCCTGCCCGGCGCCGTCCTGGTCGGCCAGCGCGCCGCGGGCCGGCTGCGCTACGTCGGCGGGGTCGGCACCGGCTGGAGCGCGGCCGAGCGCATCGAGCTGGCCGCGCTGCTGCGTACCGCCGCGACGGACGTGTGCCCCTTCGACCCCGTGCCGCCGGTGCCGGGGGCGCACTGGGTCGTCCCCCGGCTGGTCGGCGAGGTCCGTTACAGCACCCGCACCCGGGAGGGCATGCTGCGCCAGCCGTCCTGGCTCAGGCTCCGCCCGGACCTCGCACCCGAGGAGTCGGCCGCCGACATTCCGGACGACATGGTGTGACCGTGTGACGCGGTGTCAAGTATTGGGCTGCCCTTCACCGCGGGGACGCCCGTGACCCCTTGGCGCGGGAGTGAAAAGACGGGACGCTGAACTCCCCTTCCCCCCACAGCCGTTGGGCTGCGCCCGGATACAGAGGAGGACGCGATGCCGTCGCGTACCGCCCCCGCCCGCCGCAAGAGATGGCTCGCCGCACCGCTCGGTGCCCTGGCCCTCGTCGTCGCCTTCCCCTCCACCGCCTTCGCCGCTCCGCCCCCGGGACTGCCCGGCAACGCGGACAGCCTGGAGCGCGCGTACCAGCCCGCCTACGACTACGACGGCGACGGCTGCTACCCGACACCGGCCATCGGCGCCGACGGAGCGGTCAACGGCGGACTCAAGCCGACCGGCGCCCTGAACGGCAATTGCCGGGACGCCTCCGACCTGGACAACACCAACGGCTACTCGCGCACCAAGTGCGACAACGGCTGGTGCGCCTACATGTACGGCCTCTACTTCGAGAAGGACCAGGCGCTGCCCGGCAGCAGCCTCGGCGGCCACCGGCACGACTGGGAGCACGTCGTGGTGTGGGTGCGGGACGGCAGCGTCCAGTACGTCTCGACCTCCAACCACGGCTCGTTCAGCGTGCACGCGAGGTCGGCGGTCCGCTTCGAGGGCACCCACCCGAAGATCGTCTACCACAAGGACGGCATCAGCACCCACTGCTTCCGCCTGGCGACCTCGGGCGACGAACCGCCGGAGAACCACAAGGGCGGCTGGCAGTACCCGACCCTGGTCGGCTGGAACGGCTATCCGGCCGGCCTGCGCGAGAAGCTGAGCTCCTACGACTTCGGCAGCGCCAACTTCGGCCTGAAGGACGGCAGCTTCGCCTCCCACCTGACGGCCGCCAAGCCCTCCGGCATCTCCTTCGACCCGAACGCCTGACGGGCGCGGCCGGCGGGGGGCCGGTCGGGCGAAGCGCGGGACCCGGGCGGCCCCGGGAGCACTATCGTGTCCCCATGTCCGCCCCCGAACTGATCCGCATCGTCTCCCGCGACTCCCCCATGGCCCTCGCTCAGGTCGAGCGCGTCCGGGCCGAGTTGGCGGCCCTCCACCCCGGCGTGCGCACCGAGGTCGTGCCGGTGAGGACCACCGGCGACAAGTGGCTCGGCGACCTGTCCCAGGTGGAGGGCAAGGGCGCGTTCACCAAGGAGGTCGACGCCGCGCTGCTGTCGGGCGAGGCCGATCTCGCGGTGCACTGCGTCAAGGACGTGCCCGCCGACCGGCCGCTTCCGGCGGGCACGGTGTTCGCCGCGTTCCTGGAGCGGGACGACATCCGCGACGCCCTCGTCCACCCGGGCGGGCTCACCCTGGACGAGCTGCCGGCCGGGACCCGCGTCGGCACCTCCTCGGTGCGCCGCGTCGCCCAGCTGGCCGCCACCCACCCGCACCTGACGTGCGTGCCGTTCCGGGGCAACGCCAACCGGCGGCTGGCGAAGCTGGCCGCGGGCGAGGCCGACGCCCTGCTCCTCGCGGTCTCCGGCCTGGAGCGCATCGGACGCCGTGACGTGATCAGCGAGATCCTCTCCCCCGAGACGATGATGCCGCCGATCGGCGCGGGCATCCTCGCCCTGCAGTGCCGGGAGGGCGACGCCGCGCTCATCGACGCGGTCAGCGGTCTCGGTCATCCCGCAACGCACCGGGAGGCGACGGCGGAGCGCATGTTCCTGCACGTCCTGCAGGGACACTGCAACAGCCCGATCGCCGGGTACGCCCGGGTGGACCGGAGCGGGGAACTCTCCCTGCGGGCCTGCGTCTTCACCCCGGACGGCAAGACGCGGCTGAACGCCCACGAATGGGCCGGCCGGCTCGACCCGGCGACCCTCGGCACGTCGGTCGCCGTGGCGCTGCTGCGTCAGGGCGCCCGCGAGATCATCGACGGCATCGCGCACTGAGGGCCGCCCGCCCGAGGATCAGGCGGAGCCCTCCTCCGCCTGGTCGCGCAGGAAGGCGCTCACCTGGTGTGCCAGGCCGTCCTCCCGCGCCGTGACGGACAGGGGCCCGGTGGCCCCGTCGGGCAACCCGAGGCCGCCGGTCCACAGCCGGCGGTCGGCCCACTCCTCATCCACCCGCAACTGCACCTGGACGTCCACCTGGCCAAGGCCCGCCTCCGGGCCCGCCGCGTAGAGCACGGCGGTGGCACGGCGCAGCGGGTAGACGTCGAAGCCCTCGATGAACTGGGAGTTGCGCCAGTCGAGGAAGGCGCCCTCACCGTCGGGGCCGATCCGTACGTCGATCTGGCCGTCCTCCAGGTGGATGCCGAGGTGCCGGCCGCCCCGGTTCTCGACGGTCACCCGGACACGGACGTACGTCAGCCCCTCGGCGGCGTCGTCGCGTCCACGCGGCGGCTCGGCCGGCTCAAGGCCGTGGACGCGGACCCGCAGGCCGGGGTGCTCGTCGTACTCCTGCCAGTCCCCGACCACGTTCGGCTCGTACACGGTGCCCCTCTCGACCTCTCGACGCTGCTTCCTATCTGTGCGCTCAGTGCACTGTCAAATGAGCGGAATGCGCCGTGGCCAGGGACTTCGCCCTTCTTGCTCGGCGATCAAGCGTTACGCAGGGACGATCCGCCACCGCCCCCGCCGGACGATCACCCAGAGCGTGCCACACATCACGTTCCGCGGCGCCCCCGTCTCACTCACCGGTCCGCATCCGTTCGGGTGGCCGTTCGGGACATTCGCGCTCAGTATCCATATATATGAGGATTTGCCAGCCCCCCTGCTGAGGGAGGTGCGCATGACGCGTATCGCCGGCAGAACCAAGCCGCACCCCCACGACGACGCCCCCGACACGGCCGCGGCGTTCGACCGGCTCGTCGGGCTGCCCGAGGGACCGGAGCGCAAGGCGCTGCGGGACGAACTGATCCAGGTCTGGCTGCCCATGGCGGAGCGGATCGCGGTCCGCTTCCGCGGACGCGGCGAGAACCTGGAGGACCTGTACCAGGTCGCGGCCCTCGGACTGGTCAAGGCCGTCGACCACTACGACCCGCGACGCGGCCACGCCTTCGAGGCGTACGCGGTGCCCACCGTGACCGGGGAGATCAAGCGGCACTTCCGCGACCACATGTGGACGCTGCACGTGCCGCGCCGGATCCAGGACCTGCGCAACCGGGTGCGCAGGTCCGCGAAGGAGCTGGCGCAGACGACACCGGGCCGTGCCCCCACGATCGAGGAGATCGCCGAGCACGCTCAGCTGACCACGGTCGAGGTCCGTACCGGCATGGAGGCCCTGGAGTGCTTCTCCGCCCTCTCGCTGGAGGCGGAGATGCCCGGCACCGACGGGTACGCCCTCGGGGACGCGCTCGGCGGCCCGGATCCGGCCTTCGACGCGGTCGTGGACCGGGTGGCCGTCCGGCCCTGTCTGGAGGCACTGCCCGAGCGCGAGCGCACCATCCTCTATCTGCGGTTCTTCGGCGGGATGACACAGAGCCGCATCGCGCAGCAGCTGGGCATCTCCCAGATGCACGTCTCCCGGCTGCTCAGCGGCTGCTTCGACCGGATCCGCGAGGAGATCCTCACGGAGGTCCGGTGAAGCGGCGGCAGCGCTCCGGACTCAGCCCTCCGGCGGGGCGCCGGGGATCTGGGTGGGGCCGTGGCGGTCCAGGGAGTCCTCGAGGGCGGCCCGGATCTCCGGCGGCATCACTCCGGTGCGCCCCCAGATGAGTATCATTTCTGCCACGTTGCGCAGTTTTATGTTCGTATGCTGGGAAACTTCCTTCAGTACGATCCAGCCCTGGTCCGGTGTCACCCTGCCGAGGGCGACGGTCATCCCGATCGCCTGGTCGACGACCGCGTGCGAGACGACCGCCTCCTTCAGCTGCCGGACCTGCTCCTGCAGCTGGAAGATCTGCTCCGAGCCGGTCTGGTCCGAGCCGGTCTGGTCCGAGCCGGTCTGGTCCGAGCCGGTCTGGTCCGAGCCCCAGTCCGTGGGCATGGTCACCTCCGGATCCGGCGGGTCACCGCCGCCTGTGCCGCGCGGTACCGCTCCGACGCCTCCATCGTCGCCACCTGTGCCTCCTTGCGCCACTGGGCCGTACGGGGCGTGTCCGCCACCGTTTCGGCGCCGCGGCCGGGGTACTCGGCAGGCGCCCGCCGCACTCCCGGCCGGACACTGGTGTGGAGCCGGTGACTGCCGGTGGACGAGATCAGGACGCGACTGCCATGAACCACGACATGTCCCTTTCCGCCGGCGGGGAGAGCCTGCTGTCCCCGCACTCCGTCTACGGGGCCCCCTGCTGGGTGAGCCTGACCAGCCGCGATCTGAAGGCCACCGAGGAGTTCTACTCCGCCGTGCTGGGCTGGCAGTGGCGGCCCGCCAAACTGGGCGAGCCCTTCCGCATCGCCCTGGCCGACGGGTCGCCGGTCGCCGGGATCGCCGCGGTCGCCGGAATGTGGCAGATGGCCGTGGCGTGGATGCCGTACTTCGCCGTGCGCAGCGCCGACGAGGCCGCGTCGCGCGTGCAGGAGCGCGGCGGCACGACCGCCGTCGGGCCGATCTCCCTCCCGCCCGGACGGGCGGCCCTGCTGGCCGACCGGGACGGTGCGACCTTCGGGATCTGGGAGGGCGAACTCTTCTCGGACTGGGAGACCTGGCGCGCCTCGCGCCCCGCCTTCATCCGGCTGCACACCCGTGACGCCTTCGACGCCGCCATCTTCTACGGCGAGATCTTCGACTGGGCGTCGGGGCCCAGCGGCTGCTGCGAGGTCCAGTACGAGGGCGACGAGGTGGTCCTGCGCAACCAGGGGGACGTGGTGGCGCGCATCGAGTCGGGCGCCCTCGAAGCGGCGCCCGACCCGGCCGTCCGGCCGCACTGGCAGGTCCACTTCGCGGTCGAGGACGTCGCGGCCTGCGCCCGCACCGCCGAGCGGCACGGCGGCAGCGTGCTGTCGCTGAGCGGTGACGAAGCCGTGCTCCGGGACGCCGACGGCGCGCAGTTCACGGTGACCGCGCGCCGCCTCGGCAGCTGATCCCACGCCGGTGCTCACCCGCCGGTGCGGGACGGCCGGGAGAGCAGCAGCAGACTGCGTTGCTCGACGGTCAGGACGGTGCCCGCCTTGTGCTCCGCCTCGTCGGGAACGCCCTCCGGGTCGGCGGTGTCGATCAGGGTCGTCCAGCGCTCGCCGTAGGTGGCGTCGGGCAGCCGGAAGTCCGCCGGCTCCCAGTGGCTGTTGAGCAGCAGCAGGAAGGAGTCGTCCGTGACGGGCCGGCCGCACGGGTCGGGTTCGGCGATGGCGTCGCCGTTGAGGAAGACGCCGACGGCGTGTGCGTCGGAGCGCTGCCAGTCGTCGTCGGTCATCTCCCGCGCGTCGGGCAGCAGCCACACCAGGTCGGGCAGCGGCTGGTCCGCGTGGGTGAGGGTGTCGCCGCGGAAGTAGCGGCGCCGGCGCAGGACGGGGTGGCCGGCCCGCAGCGCGATGACGCGGCGGGTGAAGTCGAGCAGCGCGCGCTGCTCCCCGTTCAGCCGCCAGTCGACCCAGGAGATCTCGTTGTCCTGGCAGTAGGCGTTGTTGTTGCCGCGCTGGGTGCGGCCCAGTTCGTCGCCGTGGCAGAGCATCGGGATGCCCTGCGAGAGCAGGAGCGTGGCGAGGAAGTTGCGCTGCTGGCGGCCGCGCAGTTCCCGGACGGCCGGGTCCTTGGTCTCGCCCTCGGCGCCGCAGTTCCAGGAGCGGTTGTGGCTCTCGCCGTCCCGGTTGCCCTCGCCGTTGGCCTCGTTGTGCTTGTCGTTGTAGGAGACGAGGTCGCGCAGGGTGAACCCGTCGTGCGCGGTCACGAAGTTGACGCTGGCGCGGGGGCGGCGCCGGCTGTGCTGGTACAGGTCGGAGGAGCCGGTCAGCCGGGAGGCGAACTCGCCGAGCGTGTGCTCCTCGCCGCGCCAGAAGTCCCGTACCGCGTCCCGGTACATGCCGTTCCACTCCGACCACAGCTGCGGGAAGTTGCCCACCTGGTAGCCGCCCTCGCCGACGTCCCAGGGCTCGGCGATCAGTTTGACGCGGCTGATCACCGGGTCCTGCTGGATGAGGTCGAAGAACGCCGACAGCCGGTCCACCTCGTGGAACTGCCGGGCCAGGGTGGCCGCGAGGTCGAAGCGGAAGCCGTCGACGTGCATCTCGGTGACCCAGTACCGCAGCGAGTCCATGATCAGCTGGAGTACGTAGGGGTGCCGCATCAGGAGGCTGTTGCCGGTGCCGGTGGTGTCGTAGTAGTGCTGCCAGTCGCCGTCCACCAGGCGGTAGTACGAGGCGTTGTCGATGCCGCGGAAGGAGAGGGTGGGGCCCTTCTCGTTGCCCTCGGCGGTGTGGTTGTAGACCACGTCGAGGATCACTTCGAGGCCGGCCTCGTGCAGGGTCTTGACCATCGACTTGAACTCGGTGACCTGCTGCCCGCGGGTGCCGAGGGCGGCGTAGCCGTTGTGGGGCGCGAAGAAGCCGATGGTGTTGTAGCCCCAGTAGTTGGACAGGCCCCGGTCCTGGAGCACCCCGTCGTGCACGAACTGGTGCACCGGCATCAGCTCCACGGCGGTCACGCCGAGGGACGTCAGGTGGTCCACGACCGCCGGGTGCGCCAGCCCGGCGTAGGTGCCGCGCAGTTCCTCGGGCACGTCGGGGTGGGTGCGGCTGAGCCCGCGGACGTGGGCCTCGTAGATCACGCTCTCCGAGTACGGGCGCCTGGGCGGGCGGTCGTCCCCCCAGTCGAAGAACGGGTCGGTGACCACGCCGAGCATGGTGTGCCCGGCGCTGTCGCCCGGGTCGGCCCTGCCCTTGGCCCGCTCGAAGAGGGACGGGTGGTTGTCGACCGTCCCGTCCACGGCCCGCGTGTACGGGTCCAGGAGCAGCTTCGCCGGGTTGCACCGGTGGCCCACGGCGGGGGCCCACGGACCGTGGACCCGGTAGCCGTAGCGCTGCCCCGGGCCGACGCCGGGCAGGTAGCAGTGCCAGACGAAGCCGTCGACCTCGGGCAGCGGGACGGTGCTGTGGGTGCCGTCGTCGTCGACGAGGACGAGCTCCACTCGTTCGGCGACCTCGCTGAACAGCGCGAAGTTGGTGCCCTGCCCGTCGTAGACGGCCCCCAGGGGGCAGGGGTGCCCGCTCCACACGGGCGACCCCTTCCAGTTCGGCCTGGCGCGGGTCACCGGGCCTCCTCCAGAACGCCGTTGCCCGTACTCGCCGGGCCGGCCAGCCGGGCGACCGGCATGATCTCTCGCGGCACTTCCAGCCCCTCCTGGGTGATCGGTTCCGGCGCCGTCGCGACCAGCGGAACGCGTTCGCCCGCCCGGGCGCGCTGCGAGAACCAGATGACCTTGGCCCCCGTGTCGGTGGCGCAGCAGCCCCAGCCGTCGCTGGTGGCCGCGAGGTGCTGCAGGCAGGTACGCAGGTCCTGGTCGGGACGGAGCGCGTGGTCGTTGCCCCCCACGGCCGTGATGAGGTGCTGGTGGTTCCACCACATCTCGATCGACGTGTTCTTGTCGCTCGCGTGCTCGTCGATGGCCCGGAGCAGCATCTCGGCGCCCGAGCAGACGGGTTCGACGAGGTTCTCCAGGTTCCAGAACCGGAGGTGAGCGGCCAGGATGCGCCTGACCTGTCCGACCCGTTCCGGGCTCACTTCCACGTCGAGGTGGTAGTAGCAGGGCACTGCGGTCTTCATCGTCGTGGCTCCTCACCGCGAAGGCTCTCGCTCCTCCTCGCCCCTTGGGGGACGAGCTCCCCGAACACGAAGCGTGAGCACCGATCGCTTCTGAGTCACTCCAGAGTGGGAGCGGTAGTCCATTCGTGCAACACGAGCGGCGGACGCACCGGAACCGGCCGGAGCCGACCGGAACCCGTCCGGATCCCGGCACGGAAAAAGTTGAAGATCCAACAAGACGGCGCGTCACCAGCCGTGCACCATGTGTGAAGAACTCGATCGTCCGTACCCCCGGACCGTCCGGAAGGTGACCGGCCATGCTGCTTCCCGCGAAGAGCGAAGTCGCCCGGCAGCTGCGGCGTTACCGCGCCTGGGAACGCTCGATGCTCGCGTCCCCGGCGGACGTCGGCGTCCGGTCCACCTTCGAGGACTCCGGTTACACCCTGTGCGTGCTGATGGGGAAGCGGTGCGCCCGCGAGGCAGCGGATGCCGCGGAACGGTATCTGCGGACGAACCTGGTCACCCATGCGCAGGAACAGGAGGACCGGCTCTCATCGTCGGGGCGGAAGACCCCCTCCGGCGCGGCTTGACCCGAACGGCCGGGCGGCGCCCGGCCACGAGCACGGCGGAGGTGAGAACGGATGAGTACGACCGTGGGGATCGGACGTATCCCGGTGCGGGACGTCCACCCGGTGGTGGAGCACGGCAGGCGCCCGGCGAAGGCAGTGGTGGGAGAGACGTTCGAGGTCACCGCCTCCGTGTTCCGCGAGGGACACGACGCGGTGGCCGCCAACGTCGTGCTGAAGGACCCCGAGGGCCGGCCGGGCCCGTGGACGCCCATGCGGGAGCTGAGCCCGGGCAGCGACCGCTGGGGCGCCGAGGTCACCCCGGGCTCCCCGGGCGACTGGACCTACCGGGTGGAGGCGTGGAGCGACCCCGTGACCACCTGGCAGCGTCACGCACGGATCAAGGTGCCGGCCGGCATCGACACCGGCCTGGTGCTGGAGGAGGGCGCCGAGCTGTACCGGCGGGCCGCGGCGGGGGTGCCGAAGGACGCCGGGCGCGATGTGGTGCTGGCCGCGGTGACGGCCCTGCTCGACGACACGCTGCCGGTGGCCACCCGGCTGGCGGCGGCGCTGACGCCCCGGGTGGACGCGGTGCTGGCCCGGCACCCGCTGCGGGACCTGGTCACCACCTC